>DAOTZN010000387.1:0-4035 GCA_034434095.1 Anaerolineales bacterium | reverse complement strand
CCAGCGGCACCTTCGAAGTTTTATACCGCCGCCTGCTGGACAAGGGGCACGCACACATTCTCTCCATTCACCTGGCAAGCCGCCTGAGCAGCGTATACCAGGCGGCCGCGCTCGCCGCCCAAAACGTAAAAAAAGCGGCCATTACGCTGGTAGATAGCGGCCAAATCTCGCTGGGGCTAGGTTTTCAGGTGCTGGAAGCCGCCCGCCGCGCCCAACAAAACCTGCCCCTGCCCGACATCCTGGCGTACCTGCACGCCATGCAGCCGCGCATCCGGGTATTCGCTATGCTGGATACACTCGAATACCTGCGCCGCAGTGGGCGCGTCTCGTGGGCGCGCGCAGCCCTGGGCAACCTGTTGAACATCAAGCCTTTTGTGGCCTTACAAGACAGCATCGTCTCACGCGCCGGACAAGTGCGCACCCGCCACAAAGGGTTAGCAAACCTGCAAAAACGGCTCAACGCGCTTGGGCCGTTGGAATGGCTGGCCGTGCTGCACAGCAATGCAGAAGCCGAAGCCCGCGCCCTACTGGCTGCTTGTCCCTCGCCGGTGCAAAACCCACCGTTAGTCGTCAATGTCACCCCGGTGCTGGGCACTCACGTCGGCCCAAACGGCGTAGGATTCGCAGCCGTCATCGCACAGGCCGGAAGGACGTAGTACAATAGCCCCTATGCAACCATCGCTTGAAAAACTCCGCAAATTCTTTCGTTTAGAAGCCGAACAAGGCTATAAAAATCGCGCCATCATCGGCGGGTTTGCCCGCATGGTAGACGCCTGGGAAGCCGAAGCCCGGCAAGATAACCTGCCCGAAGACTTAATCGAGGCCGTCGGCAGCCGTCTGCGCAGTTATCACACCCTTAGTCCCACTTCTCGTCAGGAAGCCCTATACGGCTTGTGGCGACGCATCCAGCGTACAACGGGGGAAGCGCCCCAGGATAGCATCCCCGCGCAACAGGTTTCGGAACCGGAAGCCCCTCAGGAGGAGGCGCGTTCCCAGGACGCCGCGCCCTCTCCAAAGGTCCCGGAAACGGAATCCCCCGCGGGGGGCGCGCCACCCCAGGAGACGGCAGCCACCCCAGAGGCCCCGTCTGTTCCCCATCAGCCCAGCATCACTTTTGAGGAATTAGATACTCCCGTCACCAGGCTATCGGGAATCGGTCCCCGCAATGCTCAAAAATTAGAGAGCGCCGGTATCTACACGCTGCAAGATTTACTGTATTATTTTCCGCGTCGCTATGTGGATTTCAGCACCTTGAGGAACATCCGCCAGTTGCGTTACGGCGATACGGTCACAGTGATCGGCACGGTAAAGCAGGTGCAGACGCGGCAATTTACCGGCGGCGGGCAAAAACGTCAGATTGTAGAGGCTTTTCTCGACGATGGCAGCGGTGTGCTGCGCCTGACGTGGTTCAACCAGCCCTGGATTGTGAAAAAGTTGCAGGAAGAGCCGCAAATTTCCGTCTCCGGCAAGGTGGATCAATACCTGGGGCGACTGGTGATGACCAACCCGGCGTGGGAGACGATCTCTGAAAGGCAGTTGCACACCAACCGCATCGTGCCGATTTACCCGTTGAAAGGTGCGCTTTCGCAGAAGTGGCTGCGCGGCAAGATTCACGTTGCGGTGCAAACCTGGGCGCCCCGCGTTCCCGACCCGTTACCGGCCGATTTACGACGCAAAGCGGAATTGCTGCCCCTTTCTACTGCGTTGGCACAGGTGCACTACCCGGATGATGAACAACACCTGCGCGCCGCTCGTTACCGCCTGGGTTTCGATGAGATTCTCCTGCTGCAATTGGGATTGCTCGCCCGCCGTCAGGCCTGGAAGAACGGTCAGGCGCAAGTTTTCCTCATGCCATCGAACTGGCTGGAAGAGCGGTTGCAGGTGCTGCCCTTCCAACTGACCGGTGCGCAGCGGCGCGCCCTGAATGATATTTTGGGCGATATGGCCAGCAGTCAGCCCATGAACCGCCTACTGCAAGGCGATGTTGGCTCTGGGAAGACGGTCGTAGCGGCGCTGGCCATGGCGGCCGTCGTCCATCACGGCGCGCAGGCCGCGCTGATGGCGCCTACCAGCATCCTGGCCGAGCAACATCTCAAAAATTTACAGTCTTTCCTGTGTGGGCAGCAGGGGCTGCTGCGAGAAGAGGAAATCCGCCTGATGGTGGGGGCCACCCCCGAAGGCGAAAAGGCCGAAATTCGCGCCGGATTGGAAAGCGGCACGGTGAAAATCGTGGTCGGTACCCATGCGTTGATTGAAGACAACGTGCAATTTGCCCATTTGGGGCTGGCTGTGATTGATGAGCAGCATCGCTTCGGCGTGCAGCAACGCGCTGCATTGCGCCGTAAAGGCACCGCCCCGCACTTGTTGGTGATGACCGCCACGCCAATCCCGCGTTCGCTGGCGCTCACCATCTACGGTGACCTGGATTTGACCGTCATGGACGAAATGCCACCTGGACGCCGGCCGGTGCAAACCTTTGTGGTTTCGCCGCGCGAACGCGAGCGCGCCTATACGCTCACCCGCAATGAAATTCAACGCGGCCGCCAGGCCTTCATCATCTATCCGCTGGTGGAGGAGAGCGAGAACAGCGAGAGCAAAGCCGCGGTGGACGAGCACGCCCGCTTGCAATCGGTTTTCCCGCGCCTCAAACTCGGCCTGCTACATGGCCGTATGCGTCCGGCAGAGAAGGAAGAAGTGATGGCCCGTTTTCGGGATGGCGAGTATCACATTCTGGTATCCACTTCGGTGGTCGAGGTGGGCGTGGATGTGCCCAATGCCACGGTCATGTTGATTGAGGGCGCCAATCGCTTCGGGTTGGCGCAACTGCACCAGTTCCGTGGTCGGGTCGGGCGCGGCGGGCACACCTCGTACTGCATCCTCATCCCGGAAACGAGCGAGGCGGTAGAGAACGAGCGCCTGCAAGCCATGGCCGAGACCAACGACGGCTTCGTGTTGGCCGAACGGGACCTCAGCCAGCGTGGTCCAGGTGAATTTTTAGGGTTGCGCCAGTCGGGGTTCAGTGGTCTGCACCTAACAAACCTGACCGATGTGCACCTGATTGAAAAGGCACGTCAATTTGCACAGGAAATTTTCGCCCGCGATCCCGATTTACGGGCGCCGGAACATGCCCTGCTTTCGCAAGCCATCACCCGCTTCTGGGAACGCAACATCCCAACGGATGTCAGTTGATAAACAATCTACCGCCGAGACGCGGCGTAGAGAAAAACATCTTTGCGTCTGGGCGGAATGATTTCTCCCTTTATTCTTATGACTGTTCGAGCCGTTTTCCCTGGAACTTTTGACCCCATCCACTACGGACACATCGACATTGCCCAACGTGCGGCACATTTGTTCGATGAAGTCGTGGTTGCCGTGTACGACCGGCCGTTGAAATCTTTGCTGTTCTCGCCCGAGGAGCGCATCGCCATGGTGCGCCAGACCTTCGAGGGGCACAAAAACATCCGTGTCACCGGTTACAGCGGCCTGACGGTGGAGTTCTGCCGTCAAATCAGCGCGCAGGTGATTGTGCGCGGCCTGCGCGTCTTTTCCGATTTCGAGCACGAATTCCGCATGGCGCTGGCAAATTACCGTTTAGCGCCGGATATCGAAGTCATCGCCTTCATCACCCATGAAGAGCACACCTTCCTGTCCTCCACTACCGTGCGTGAAATTGCCTCGCTGAACGGCGATATCAGCAGCATGGTGCCGGCACACGTTGCGCAGGCACTGGGCAACCGCTTCAAACGCCAGGATAACGAGAACATCAAGATGCAGTACATGACTTCGCTGAGGGATTGAGGCGCTAACGTCGGCCGGGCTGCGCCGATGTGCGCCTTCTCAGGCTTTTTCGGCGCAAGACTTTGCGAAGATGGTCGGTGAGTTTTTAGACCATGGGAATTGACTTTTTGTCAAAAAACGTCTATAGTCTAATATGATGCTAAGCAGCACAGGCCACTTTTCTGTCGTTTAGGTGGACAATGTCATAATGACAGCACTGGTTGTGACATTTGCCATCTATAAGCGGTTATGAAGAGG
>DAOTZN010000386.1:0-5239 GCA_034434095.1 Anaerolineales bacterium | reverse complement strand
TCCATGAGGGGCTCCTTGGAATACTTGTTTTTTTAAATCCAAGTTTACCCTAGTGAGCCCCTTATCCCGAACTCAGGTTAATTAGGTAGTTAGGTAGTTGGATAGTTGGATAGTTAGGTAGTTGGATAGTTGGGTAGTTAGGTGGTCGCCTGTCGCCTGTCCGCATTTTGCATTTTGCATTTTGCATTCTGTTGACCTTTGCGCACGCCGCACAAAGTGATACACTTTCCTATCGTTGGAAACCACAAAATCAGAGGTTTTGCTATGTCACGTTGGCGCATATTTTTTCTCTCTCTGGCTATCCTTTCGGGGTTTGTGGCGGTTTTTGTGGGGGGCTACCTGTGGGGGACTCGCCGAGCGCGTGCAGAAACTCCCTTTGACCTGCTGGAGGAAGCCTATCAGCACTTACAAACCTACGGCCTGTACGATTTACCGGAAGGGGATACCCTGGTTTATGGCGCGATTCGGGGCATGTTGCAGGCTTATGATGACCCCTACACCGTGTTTATCGAACCGCCTCAAAGTGAATTGGAAAATAACACCTTGAGTGGACAATTTGGGGGCATTGGCGTTACCCTGGAGCGTCTCCTGGATGGACGGGTGGTGTTGCACCCCCTGGCGGACAGCCCGGCAGAAGAGGCCGGTATCCTGGATGGCGATGTGTTGGCGCAAGTGGATGACCTGACCATTACACCGGATGTGCCTTTGGAAACCATTCAGGCAGCGCTGAGCGGAGCGACCAATTTGCCCGTTCAAGTGCAGATTGTGCGCCCACCGGCCTGGGAGCGTCTGGCGTTCACGGTCTCTCGGGCCATGTTTGATATTCCCTCGGTTACCGGTTACGTGGATGGTGACCTTCCGCAATTGGGGGTGTTGGTGGTCAATCGCATGGCCGCCACGACTGCCGATGAGATTCAACGCACTGTGACAGCGCTTTCTGCGCAAGGTGCAACGCACTTTGTTTTGGATTTACGGGATAACGGTGGCGGTTTGTTGGATGCCGGCGTACAATCGGCGCGCTTGTTTCTTTCGAGCGGCACGATTTTGGAGCAACAATATCGGGGGAAGCCGGTGGAGCGCATCTCTGTTGAGGCCCCCGGTGCGTTGCTTTCCTTACCGCTGGTGGTGCTGGTCAACCATGGGACGGCCAGTGCAGCGGAACTTTTGGCCGGGGCATTGCAGGCCCAGGGGCGCGCCCCCTTGATTGGCGAGGCCACGTATGGCAAAGATACGCTGCAATTGTTGTTCACCCTCAGCGATGGCTCCAGTATGCACGTCACCGCGGCGCGTTGGTGGGTGCCCGGTTTGTCGAAACCGATTGGCGAAGGCGGTTTGCAGCCCGATGTACCAGTGGATACTTCCCAACCTAAGGCTTACCTGCAGGCCGCCCGGGCGTACTTTTTCGACCGCTAAGGATTTGGGTGGTTCAGAAATTTGTAGATACTTTTGGTTGCCTGTTAGGATCCGCGCTGAACACGGCGTAATTTCCCCGTCTTTTGTGTCATGCTGCGAGCGGAGTTAGCCCACTTCCCGCTGAAGTATCTGTTGAATTTCTCGTTTGATTTTAGGAACGCGCTCTGTAATTGCTCGCCACACCAACGAATAGTCAATTCCAAAGTAGAAATGGATTAACTTATCCCTCATCCCTGCCATCTCGCGCCACGGAATGTGCGGGTATCTCTGCCGCACATCTAACGGTATTTGCTTTACCGCTTCCCCGATAATCTCCAACTTTCTCATCACGGCACTGGCCGTTTTATCATCTGCCTGAAACGCCTCAACATCCATCTCGGCGATAAACGCTTCAATGCTCTCCATGGCCGCCACGATGTCTTTCAGGTAGATGCGGTAATCTCTCATACCCGGACCACCTGTTTCAGCACCGCAGACCGCAATTCTTGCCGAAGCGCTTTGTGCGGCACCACATCCACCGGACGCCCAAAAATCTCTTCTAAGTAGAGGCCCAGTCCTATCCAATCAAAAAGGTCGGCCCCCTCCTCAAACTCAACCAACACATCTATATCGCTGTCCATACGCTGTTCGCCGCGCACCCAGGAGCCGAAAAGCCCTATCTCTCGCACCTTGTAGCGGCTCTGCATCTCAGACTTCAATGTTTCCAATTGGGCCAAAATCTCACGAGCGTTCATCATGTTTTCATTATAATATATTTCTGCCATCACGATTGCTTGGCAAATGAGCGTTGTGGGTTCGCCTTAAGGCTCGGCGGCAGTGGGGGCTTTGCCCTTAGCCTGGAAGCCCAGGTTCGGCGAATTGAAGGCGGACTGAAGTCCTGCCTCACCTGTGCCTGCCTGTCCTGGGCGGACAGGCTAGGGTGGCACCGGCGCAGGCAGTCCGCAAAATGGGTAGCGGAGGGCATTCCCCTCCGCTACTGGGGCGATTTTACAGGGCAACCCAGCATCTTCTCCGGTCAACGGCACATGATGAGCGCGGCGAATTGGCGTTATAATTGTATCGGTAGAAGGGTGGCACCTCCCATGGGAAAACCCATCAGGCGGCATGAAATTTCATAGAGGAAGGAACCCTATGGACATCCAAACGCTGGCTCAGCAGACCATCCACTTTTTGGTCCCTTTTTTGCCCTATCTGCTCAAGGCGGGTGAGAAAGCCGCCGAGAAAGCGGGGGAGAAGATGGGCGCCGAGGCGTGGGATAAGGCCAAGACCCTGTGGGGCAAACTGCGCCCCCAGGTGGAAGCCCACCCCGCGGCGCAAGAAGCCGTTCAAGACGTGGCAGCCCAGCCCAAAAACGAGGACGCCCAGGCCGCCCTCCGCTTGCAATTGAAGAAAATCCTGCAGGACGACCCGACCCTGGCCGCCGAAGTGGCCCGCTTGGTAGCGCAAGTCCCCACCGGCGGAAATACCGCCATCGCCAGTGGTAACCGCTCCGTCGCCATCGGCGGGAGCGTGAGCGGCAGCACCATCATCACCGGGGACCAAAATCGGGTGCAGAAGGATGGAGAATAAGCCAACCGACCTGCAAGCCCTCATCGCACGCATTATCGCCGGGGAGCACACAGAGCAAGACCTGAGCGCCCTGCGCCAGGCCCTGGCCGCCGGGCAAATCGCGCTGGCCTCCGGCGAACGGGCCGTAGCCATCGGCGGGGACGCCCAGGGTGCGGTCATCATCAGCGGCGATGTAACCATACAACTCTCTGCCCCGCAGTGGGCGCGCCTGGAGCGGGCCTTGCCGCCCCTCGCCAGCGTCCCTGACCTGCCGGAGCACTACATCCCTCGCCAGGAAGACCTGATTCGGGTGCGGGAGATGCTCTTGCGTGGTGACGGGGCCGCGGTGGGCATCGTGGGCGTGCGGGGTATGGGCGGCATTGGCAAATCCGTGCTTGCCGCGGCCCTGGCCCGTGACCCCCAGGTGCGCGCCGCCTTCCCCGACGGCGTGGTCTGGTTACCCATCGGCAGTGAGCCCAACCTGCCCGCCCGGCAGGCAGATCTGGTTTTCTTGCTCACCCGCCAACGGGAGCGTTTCGAGGACGCGACCCAAGGCCGCCTCCTGTTGCCTACCCTGTTAGCCGATAAGGCCGCCTTAGTGGTGCTGGATGATGTCTGGGATGTGCGCCACGCCGAGGCCTTCCTTCGCCTAGGAGCAGGGATGCGCCTGCTCATCACCAGCCGCGACCAGCGGGTGTTGGACGCGCTGGGGTCGCCCACCTACTCCGTGGATGTACTCCCGGAAACGCAGGCCCTGGAACTGCTGGCCGATTGGGCCGGGCAAGGGGTGGCCGACCTGCCGGACGAGGCCCGTGCGGTGGCCAGGAAATGCGGCTATCTGCCCCTGGCCCTGGCGATGGTCGGCGCCCTGGTGCGCAAGAATCCCGAATCCTGGAAGCGTGCCCTGCTTCGCTTGCAAAAGGCCGACCTGCCCCACATGGAGCGCCTCTTCCTGGGCTACCCCTACCCCAATTTGCTGGCTGCCCTGGGCGCCAGCGTGGAAGCCCTGCCCGTAGACGACCGGGCACGCTACCTGGACCTGGCCGTCTTCCCCGAAGAGCAGCCCATCCCCCTAGATGCGCTGGCCGTCTTCTGGGCGCCCTTGGGCTGGGACCGCGACGACGTCCAGACCCTGGCTGAAGCCCTGGTGGACCGCTCCCTGGCCCGCTGGGCCGACGAAGCCCACACCGCCCTGACTCTCCACGACCTGCAGCGCGACTACCTGCGCCAGGCCCAACAGGCGGACATCCCGGATTTGCACGGCCGCCTGTTGCAGGCCCTGGCCGCTCACCTGGGCGTGGCCGACTACCCGAAATGCCCCATCCCCTGGGCGGGAATTGCTACAGACACCCTGGAGAAACTTCCGACCTACTTCTGGGACCACCTGGTTGATCACCACCTGGCGGCCGGGTGGCGGCCGGCCCTCTACCGCCTGCTGACGGATTTCGCCTTCCTGGAAGTCCGCTGCCGGGCCACCTCGCCTTACGACCTGGAGGCAGACTACCGCCGCACCCTGGCCGCCTGGCCCGAGGCCGGGGAGGAGAAGCAGGTGCTGGCCGCCCTGGAAGAGGGGGTGCGGCTGCAGGCCCCTCGTGTCGCCCAGTCCCCCGAGTGGCTCTTCCCGGCCCTGTATCACGCCCTGGCCTGGCAGGACGTGCCCGACGGTCCGCAGCACCGCCTGGCCGAAGCATGGGCCGAGGGCCGGTGGAACTGGCTGCGCAGCCGGCTGGATCCCCACTCCGCACCCCCGCCCTGGTTGCGCTCCCTGGAGGGGTATACGGGGTGGGTGAACGCCGTGGCGGTAAGCCCCGACGGGCGCTTCATCTTCATCGGCTCGGATGACCGCACGGTGAAGGTGTGGGAGGCGGAAAGCGGCCGCCTGCTGCGCTCCCTGGAGGGGCATATGGATGATGTGACCGCCGTGGCGGTGAGCGCCGACGGGTGCTTCATCCTCAGCGGATCAAGGGACAGCACGGTGAAGGTGTGGGAGGCGGCAAGCGGCCGTCTGTTACGCTCCCTGGAGGGGCATACGGGGTGGGTGAACGCCGTGGCGGTGAGCGCCGACGGGCGCTTCATCCTCAGCGGCTCGGCTGACTGTACGGTGAAGGTGTGGGAGGCGGAAAGCGGGCGCCCCCTGCGCTCCCTGGAGGGGCATACGGAGCGGGTGTACGCCGTGGCGGTGAGCCCCGACGGGCGCTTCATCCTCAGCGGCTCGGCTGACCGCACGGTGGTTTGCGGCGATGAGGTGGGCCGGGTGTGGATTTTCGATTGGGTGCGG
>DAOTZN010000385.1:0-25313 GCA_034434095.1 Anaerolineales bacterium | reverse complement strand
AAACGACCTCTGTGTTAGCCGAGTGCTCAGGTTATAGCACATTTTCATGCTTGGTGGTGAACAGAGTTCATGGCGACTTCTCAAAAAAAGGGTAGATCACCGGGTGCAACAGAAAACTCACCATGTATTTGGGGCTCTCACTGGGGAAAAACGCTGAGATGCCCCAGTTTATTGAGAGGATACACACTGCCTATAAGTTTACTACAGGAATGGCTATCATGCACGGTTAAATTGCAACAAAATTATGCAGCGCAATCAAATATGCACCGCATAGTTGCAAAATCCATCATCGTTGCCGATGTTCAGACTTCAGGATTACCAACGCACCACTGCTCCACAATACTCACAATGAATTTCTACTTGACCGCGCAATATGGGAGCAGAAAGCGGGGCACCACAGGTAGGACATTGCGTAGGCGCATTGCGAATATGCTCTAATTCGGCATCATCCACCGGTACCGCACGATCATCCATATAAGCGCCGCTACGTGCCCGATTGATCATGATCACCCATGCTTCACCCACCGGCTGTTGCAACAAGAAGCGCGCTTCAGACAACGGGGCATCGGGCCCTAGGGCACAGCGCAAAACATCGGTGTCTTCCTCTTCTTCCGGTTCCGTCTGCGCACTTTCTACCTGACTGAGAGGCAGATTTAGTTTGAGTTCAAAATCACCCACCCGATCTTCCCATAACAGGCGCTGATCGGTGAGGAACAAAATACCGTTTTCCGGCTCCAGGCCAGGACGCAGCCATACGGCTTCAACGGCGGCAACGCCACTTTCCGTCGCCAGCAAAGAAAAGGAAGCCGTTGACAATGCCTCCAGCATCCAATTTACCCACTCCAGGTGAGTGCTCAAAGCATCGACCTCATCGTCGTAAGCATCAAACTGGGCCAAAACAGTATCCTCGGCCGCTTCTGCCTGGGCCTGCGCCGAGGCAATTGCCGATTTAAGTTGCATGTACAGCGGGCGAGCCACAACCAGGTCGTTCGCCATTCCCATCAAGCGCCCCAAGTCTGACCGGATGGTCTGCATGGTTTCAGAGAGGATGGCGCTTTGCTGGGTAAGTACAGTCTGTGCATTTTGCCGCACACGCTCCCACTGAACTTCCAGCACTCGTAGATCGTTCTCCAGGGATTTTTCGACCGTATACCCACGCGAGCGGAGCGCGCTCAATTGGCGATTGAGCGCCCCCACGCGCGTTTCCAGGTCTTCGAGATTTTGCTGTGCTCCCTTGAGCAGCATTTCATCTTGCAGGCTGTTGACTTCACTCTGTAAAGCGAGCAAATCGGCCTGTGTCAGCGGGCGAGTCAGGTCATGTAACGAGACACCGGTCGCGGTAGCCCGTTCTTGCTCGATGTCACCACGCATGACTTTGCGCAGCCAAATATCCCAGGTCTGCGAAGACTGGCCATCCAGGTGCATGGCAACACTCGCCAAAGCCGGAACTGAAAATCCAAGTTCCAAAAAATCTTGATGCCCAAACAACCCTTTCTTGGCTGCCTGCGCCTGTTTGACCGTCTCCAACGGCTGGTCAATCAAGACTTCCTGCACCAGTTCTGAATCGACGGTGACGAAGAGCACCTTTTTACGGGCCAGTTTTTCTTTGCGTTCGAAGATCAACCGTTGGGTGGTGAGATACAAAACACCCTCGGGGTCATCCTTGCCTTCTTTGTCCCAGCGAGCAGGCACCGCCATCACCAGGTCTTCCCCCTGGGCAAGGCTGAAACGCGCCTGAGAGAGTTGGTCTAACGCCCAATGAATTTGCTGCAAGCGCCCTAGCAACGTGTGAACGGTAGAGGCCACATCTGTATAACGAGATTCAATCGCCGTTCGAGCACTTTGGGCCTCACGCATGAGGGTGTTGACTTGTGTCTCTACCTGCTGCAAACGTACACGCGCGGCCGTTGGGTTTCCCAATACAGCATTGAGTTGTGCCACCGGAGATGACAGCATACGCATACGCGCTTGCAGCGCGGCCGCCTGCTGTGGCAGGCTTTGGCGCACTTGTGGGACTACACTTTGCCAGGTGCTCACCGCCTGATAGGCGCTTTCGTCTATATCCACCTGAAAAGCATAGCCCTTTTCACGGGCGCTTTCCAACAAGGCAATCATATTGTCAATATCCGCTTGCAAACGCTCAATATCTTGTTCGACAGATTGGAAATCGGCCGTATTTTGCAAGCGTTCCAGGGCACTTTGGAGAAATTGAACATTACTGGCCAGAGATGGATGGGCCGCCGCCGCGTTGAGCGCCAATACCCCAAGTCCAGCAGCAGCCATGGGGCGGACAACTTGACCGCGCGCTTTCACAGGGCGGACTGATTGGTTTCTACTCGGCGAGGCAGGAACCCGCGGCGCCATCACTCGGCGAGGTGGTGCGGCAGGACGCACCAGCGGACGAGGCTGCTGGCGTCCCACACTTCTGCTACCGCGCAACGCTTCTTTTCTGGCTATGCGCTGTACCTGTCGAGCAGGCATGGCACGACCTAAATTTGCCGGCGGACCATCACGGTGCCCCCCAGGTCTAGGTATGGAACGTTTTCTCTTGAGATTTGGCACTGTTTCTCTCCTATAGACTAGGTATGAAGTAAGAAGGACTTCATTCAATAAAGGGCCCACGCAACAAGAACGACACGCGTGGTTGATCCTCTTGCAAATTTACCGATGAGGATAAGGAAGCCTCCCTGCCAGTTAAAGCCCATGAACAAGCATTTCGTGAGGAAGGCCCGCTCAAAAACTGTTCATTCTCCGTGTGCTTGACAAAACATATCCACGAAGCGCAGCGGTAAATTTGGTTTAAATATCCAGGTTGCGAACTTCACTGGCATGGGTCTGAATGAAACGGCGGCGCGGGGGAACCGCACTGCCCATAAGCATATCGAAAGTGCGGTCTGCGTCGGCCGCGTCTTCAATGGTGACCTGTAACAATGTGCGGTTTGCAGGGTCCATGGTGGTTTCCCACAATTGTTGGGGATTCATTTCACCCAAGCCCTTGTAGCGTTGCAATTGCACTTTATCGGCCGAAACACCCAACGAGGTGATAATTTCATCTTTTTGAGCATCGGTATACGCGTAGTATTTTTTCTTCTGATAAGAAATAAGGTACAACGGTGGTTGTGCAATGTACAGATGTCCATCTTCAATCAACGGTTGCATGTAGCGGAAGAAGAAGGTCAATAACAAGGTACGAATGTGGCTACCGTCCACATCGGCATCGGTCATGATGATGATGCGGCCATAACGCAAGCCGCTGAGGGTAAAACTTTCGCCAATGCCGGTGCCAAGCGCCGAGATGAGAGCCTTGACTTCGTTGTTTGCCAGGATTTTATCGAGGCGGGCGCGCTCGGTATTGAGGATTTTGCCGCGTAACGGCAAAATAGCCTGGAAATGGCGGTCACGTCCTTGTTTCGCTGAGCCGCCTGCCGAATCCCCCTCGACAATGTAGAGTTCCGTGCGTTGAGGATCGCGCGAGGAGCAATCCGCCAGTTTCCCAGGCAGGGTGAGACTTTCCAAGGCCGACTTTCTAATAACCAAATCTCGCGCCTTACGGGCCGCGTCACGCGCTCTGGCTGAGGTCAAACATTTCTGAACAATGGCTTTACCGGCCGCAGGCGTTTCTTCCAGGAAAGTGCTAAAGGCCTCAGCCACCACTTGCTGGGTGTAGGTCTGCACTTCCGCATTCATCAATTTGACCTTGGTCTGGCTCTCAAACTGTGGGTCTGGATGCTTAACGCTGACAATGGCGGTCAGCCCTTCTCGGGTATCATCACCCGAAAAATTAGAATCAGAGTCTTTCAGTAGACCGGCACGACGGGCATAATCGTTGATGGTACGCGTTACCGCCATACGTAAGCCGGTCAAATGGGTACCACCATCAATGGTGTTAATGGTATTGGCAAAGGAATACACTGACTCAGAGTAAGAATCGGTATATTGGATAGCAACTTCTAGAGTGATGCCTTCGATTTCTTTCTCCACATACATGACAGGGTGTAACACTTCGCGATTGCGGTTAATATAGCGGACAAAAGAGGTGATGCCTCCTTCAAAGTAGAAGGTCATTTCCTTTCCACTACGTTCATCAGAGAAGATGATTTTCACGCCACGCGTTACAAAGGCCATTTCGCGAAAGCGTTGCACCAAGGTCTCAAAACGATAGGATAAATCCCCTTTGAAAATCTCTGGGTCAAAGCGGAAAGTTTGACGAGTGCCGGTATCCTTAGCCGACGTCTTGCCAACAACCTCCAGTTCTCCAACCGGATGTCCACGCTCATAGCGTTGACGATGAATTTTCCCATCACGACGTACTTCAATTTCAAACCACTCCGAAAGCGCATTAACCGCCGAAAGGCCAACCCCATGTAGACCACCGGAAACTTTATATCCGCCACCGCCAAATTTACCGCCAGCATGCAGCGTAGTCATAACTAACTGCAAGGCGGGCACTTTTTTTTCAGGGTGAATGTCAACCGGAATACCACGCCCATTGTCAGATACGGTAACACTCTCATCCGGATGAATGATCACTTCGATTTGGTCACAATAACCAGCCAGTGCCTCATCAATCGAATTATCCACAACTTCATACACCAGGTGGTGAAGCGCCTTGATGTCCGTACCGCCAACATACATACCGGGGCGTCGACGGACTGCTTCCAGGCCTTCCAAAACCTGAATATCTTTCGCCTGATAGGAATTGGAATCACGTTGTGTCACAAAAAACCTCCATTAATCTAATAAAACAACTGGACTCTGGCGTTTATTTGACCGCTATTGGCCTTCGCCTGAGAAGAACTTAAGCATCTGCGCGCGCTGTGTGGGTTGGTTATTGGCCAATCTTCGCCAAACGCCAGTTAAAACAAGATTACAACGCTTGAACGTCGTTCTGCAAGCCAACATCCACCTGCCTGCTCCAACGCTCGACATCGCGAAAAAAAACAAAACTAGCAATCAGCAATGCCGTGGAAATCACGGCATGTCCCAGTATGCCAATCAAGGCAAACCAGGAAGACTCCGCCGGAATCCGCCATAGAATATCTAGCCCCCCACTTGTAATAAGGGCGACTAGAATAAACAGGCTGGTCGAGGGCAGGCTCCGCCGCACGATGTAGGTACTATACAAAATTGCGCGCCAAAATGGGAGCGCATTCATGAAGATGCCATGGGGAGAAAATACAAATGGCAAAAGAAACCATGCTAGCAAGATACTTATGCAAAGGAAAGCACTGCCTCCGCCACCTGAAATCATACTTGTCAGGCTTAGCGGGAATATCACAAACAGGCTACCAACCATCCAAACCAGGGCCAACCCAAAGGTCTGTAGGCTGGATTGCAGCCAGGATTTAACGGCTAACTTAAAAGGGAGGGACGTACCCTTTACAGCCTGTGCCAACAAGAAAAAGAAACCTGCCCCTAGAAAAATGCCCAACAGTGTATTCAGTAGCCAAAATAAAAAGGCTGCTCCCCAAGAACCCACCTGAATTTCGGGCAGTGGCGCCCAAGGAGCCAGGACTGGCAAGCGTGTATGCATCAGGCTGGGCACACCTACCGGATAGGTACGCAAAACCGAAAACAAGTTCATGCGTTGCAAGAGTTCTTGCCAGGCTTGTGTAACAACTGTTAGATTTTCCGGTTGATCTCCAATGTAGGCTTGCAAAGCGGGTTGGGTCTGCTCAAAAATTGGCATCAACAAGGTATCCAAACGCATGTGCGACCCCAACCATAGCCATAAATCCAAGATAATGGGGAATAGGAGAAGTTCCAGATGCGTTGACAGGATATCAAAACCAGATAACAGAGCAGGAATTGGGCGGGGAGGAAGAGAGATGTTATTCGTCTTATTCATAAGCCATTACGCTTTATTTTACCATTTGTGCGATGATTTTTGAGGAGGTTGGTGAGTCTCATAAAGTTGTATCAGTTTGTTCAAAGTCAGCCCTAGCCTGAGCAAATTTATCTCTTTGGGATTTCCCGTGATGTGTCCTCATATCTGGCAGCGCCCCGTAAGGCGGAATTAACTCCGCCCTACATTTGGCACGCACCATACCAATTTCCAACGAGTCACAAATTTTGGCTGTTTATGTTGCTTACAACGGTCTCCATAGAGCAAACGAGAAATCTGCTCTAGCATATCTTGGGGTCTGAGACAAAATCCAGGTTTTATTGTCATATATGCTGGTGACATGACTTTTCGAGACTCTGTAAAAATAGGGGGGATAAGGCTTTATGAGATTTGATACAACCCCAAAACACGCCCTAATAGGATAAATTTTGCGTAAATGCAATTCAAGCCTCTTGACCTGACCTTTACAAACCTGTAGAATGTAATCGTTAAAAGAGAAAAGTTGTGATTGTGTGTTGCCCAGTCATTTCGACAATACAATCACAATCGATGGTGTCTATTCCCTAAAAAGGAGGTGAATCTCTCTCGGTTCGCAAATCGCATTTTTCTCTTTTTTTTTCGCCAGTAACCCTAGTGACAGAATAACTGGCATTGGTTTTCGGGAAGCACCCGAATTTTTCCTAAATACCCTCTCAAAGTAAATAAGGAGGAAGAGGATATGTCAAAAAGAATTTTTGCTGTTTTGTCTTTGCTGGTCATTGCCAGCATGTTGCTCGCGGCCTGCGGCGGCGGGAAACAAGCCTACGAGTGCACCGACCCCATCGGCTGCGTAGACATCGCCCCCGGTGACCCAATTCATATCGCCTATATGCTGACCGTCACAGGTGCGACCGCCTTCTTGGGCGAAGACTCCAAGGGCGCCATCGAAATCGCTATTGATGACCGTGGCGGCAAGTTGCTGGGTCACGATACCCTTCTGACCGGCGAAGATTCCGGCTGCTCCGCTGATGGCGGTCAAACAGCAGCCACCAAGGTGGCCTCTGATCCTACAATCGTCGGCATTATCGGCACCAATTGCTCTAGTGCAGCCACGGCAGCCCTGCCCACCATCAGCCAGGCCGGATTGGTGATGATTTCACCTTCCAACACCGCCCCCGCGTTGACCGACCCCAATGGCACCTGGCAGCCCGGTTACTTCCGCACTGCTCACAACGACAAATTCCAGGGTCGCATCGCTGCTGAATTTGCCTACAACGAACTGGGCGCTCGCACTGCTGCTACCATCCATGACGGCAGCCCCTACGCCGACCAACTGCAGAAGGTGTTCGCTGAGACCTTCCAGAACCTGGGCGGAAAGATTACCTTCCAGGGCGCTATTAATGTAGGCGATACCGATATGCGCTCCGTGTTGACCACTGTGGCCGCTGATAGCCCCGATGTGTTGTACTTCCCGATTTTTGAGCCGGAAGGCGACTTCATCGTAGCGCAAGCGGCTGAAATTGCCGGTTTGGAAAACACCACGCTGATGGGTGCCGATGGCTTGCTGGCAGATTCCTTCCCCGAAGCAGCCGGCCCGAATGCCGATGGTATGTACCTCTCCGGCCCCTACGTAACCGGTGCTGACTACGATGCCTTCCTGGAAAAATGGAAAGCCAAATTTGGTGGCACGCCCCCCAGCGGCTTCCACGCCTTTGCCTACGACGGAACAAACATCCTGTTTGACGCCATTGAGAAAGTCGCCATCGTAGAAGAGGACGGCACCGTCCACATCCCACGTCAGGCGCTGCGCGATGCCATGGCTTCCACAGAAAACTTCAAGGGTCTGACGGGCACGCTGACATGCACGCAATACGGTGACTGCGCCACCGGCCAGGCGTTGGGCATCTTCAAGATCACATCCGACGAGATCAACGGCAAGTGGCCGCCTGAGGCTGTCTGGACGCCGTAATCTATCCATATCATATATTTTCTCGCAAACAAAGTAAGAGGGGATGAGCCTTGACTGCTCATCCCCTCCTTATGAGTAAATGAAATCGTGCTAGGCCACGTTATAAATCCCATCAGTCGTCAAATGACGACCGAGCAACAAAGAGGTTAATGCGCATGAAAATCAACCTGGAACGTTTGTCCTGGGTGGATGTATTTCTGTGGGTGTTCCGGGTGGTAGCGATTGCTCTCATCATCATCGGCATCGTCAACACCTTATCATCTGGGAAATACACTTCTGAACAGTGGGGCACGCTAATTTTCGCCGGACTGGCCCAGGGTAGCATCTACGCTCTCATCGCCCTAGGCTATACGCTGGTATATGGCATTCTCTTGATGATTAACTTTGCCCATGGCGATATCTACATGGCCGGAGCATTTACAGCCGTATTTCTGGCCGACAAACTGGCCACCACAGGTTTTTTGGCTGCACACCCCTGGGTTTCTCTGCTACTCCTGATGCTGCTGGCATCTACCATTTCTATGCTTCTAGCCGTGCTGGTTGAACGCATTGCTTATCGTCCGTTGCGCGGCGCCCCTAGATTGGTACCATTAATTACCGCCATTGGCGCGTCTTTCACCATTGAATATACCTTCCGCGGCTTGTACGGGCCAGGTTTCCATTCCTATCCGGATGTCCCCCCCTTGATGGGTGACGTTAACATAGGTTCATTCGCTATCCCCAAAGTGCAAATGGTCGTTTTCTTTGCAGCATTGGCGTTGATGGTCGCCTTGTATTACTTTGTCGAACGCACCAAAATGGGGAAAGCCATGCGCGCCGTGGCCGAAGATAAGGAAGTCGCCATGTTGATGGGGATTGATATTGACCGCGTGATCGTCACCACATTTGCCCTAGGTGGTGCATTAGCGGGCGCGGCCGGTATCTTCAATGGTCTTTTCCGCCCACAAGGGGTGTACTTCTTTATGGGCTTTGTGCCTGGCATTAAAGCCTTTACCGCCGCCGTGTTGGGTGGCATTGGTAACATCCCCGGTGCCATGTTCGGCGGCTTATTGTTGGGTATTATCGAAGCACTCGGGCCAAACCTCTTCTTAGAGGGGCTGGGTATTCCGGCTGCCAACCAATTGAAAGATGCCATCGCCTTCACCGTTCTGGTATTGATTCTCATCTTCCGCCCACAAGGCATCTTTGGCGAACGGCTATCCGAGAAGAAAGCGTAAGGCAATGACGATGAATCTAACACAAGAACACACTCTTGACTGGCGCACCGCAGCACGCAATGGCCTGTTAGGCGGTACCATCATCCTGTATTTCGGCGCTATCGGGATGGTATCTACCTTCTCTGTGCGCAACATGGTGGGCACTTTCCTGAACCTGGGTCAGATTCTCTCCATCATGGGCGCTATCGCGGCCGGGTTAATCACCGGACGCACATTCTTAAAAGCCGATCAACGCGCAAAGGTCATACAAATGGGGACCTTGAGCGGGTTATTAGCCGGTTTGCCGCCGCTCATTCTGATCATTATGGGCACCCTGGTCCCTAACAATAACATGTTCGTCAACATCAATGCCGAGTTGGTAAAAATACTGACCTTTGGTTTAGGCGCATTGGTTGGCAGCCTGGCATTGATTGTGGTCTCCGGCATTATGGGAGCCCTGGGAGCGGCCTTTACCTTGCTAGGCGAAAAATATCGCAAGGCACTCATCAATGCCTTGTTGTGGGTCTTGTTGCTCGGGTTATTCTCGGAAAATGCAGGTACAGTGCTGCAAAAATTCCTGGGGACATCCGCTGTACGCTGGTTATTCCAAAACAAGTCACTCAATCCCATCGCGGCGATTATTATTTTTGCGCTGACCTTTGCGTTCTCCCTGTTTGGGGTGAGCAACAAAGGCAAAGCCAAAGTACAATCGCTGCCACCTGAAAAACAAAAGCAGTTGCGCCTGGTTTACATCGTCTTAGGACTGGCGCTTGCCCTGGCACTCCCCTGGATAGTGGGTACCTTCTTGAGTCAGGTGTTATTCATCGTCGGCCTGTATGTGATGATGGGCATGGGGCTGAACATCGTCGTCGGCTTTGCCGGCCTGCTAGACCTGGGATACGTAGCCTTCTTTGCCTTTGGCGCCTACACTATGGGCGTACTGACCAGCCCCAGCGGCTTTACCGGCGGGGTATTGAATTTCTGGCTAGCACTGCCCATCGCTGTCCTGGTAGGGGTCACCTTTGGAGTCATTCTGGGATTCCCGGTGTTGAATATGCGTGGTGACTACCTGGCTATCGTCACCCTGGGCTTTGGTGAAATTATCCGCGTGCTGGCCTACTCCAACTGGCTGGCACCCATCATCGGCGGGGCACAGGGTGTACTCGGCATCCCTACCCCATCTTTGTTTGGTTTCAGGTTAGGAAAACCAGAGTACATGTATTATCTGGTGCTATTCGGATCACTCATTGCAGCTTTTATTGCCGCCCGATTGCGAGATTCGCGCCTGGGACGTCAGTGGATGGCAATGCGAGAAGACGAAGACGTAGCCGAGGCCATGGGTATCAACCTGGTACAGACCAAACTGCTGGCCTTTGCCATCGGCGCAGGTTTCTCTGCTGCTTCCGGCGCTATTTTTGCCAGTCGGTTGCAGAACATTTTCCCCAACAGTTTCGGTATTCTGGTCTCTATCAACGTGCTCAGTCTGATCATCGTTGGCGGGTTGGGCAGTCTACCCGGCGTGGTGGTGGGTGCCGCTATTCTGGTTGGCTTGCCCGAATTGCTGCGTGAATTTGCAGAATATCGTCTGTTAATGTACGGCCTGCTGTTGATTGTCATGATGCTCGCCAAGCCAGAAGGCTTCTGGCCGGAGGAAACTCGCAAACGCGAACTCCATGCCGAAGAAGACTGGGATAATAATGACGCCGACGTCAAAGTCGTCGGCGCAGCAGACTGAGCAGGAGGACACTATGGCTGCAATTCTCACTGCAGAAACAGTAACAAAGCGCTTTGGCGGGTTGGTCGCCGTCAACAACCTGAGTTTGGAAATTCAGCATGGCCAAATCTACAGTGTCATTGGCCCCAATGGCGCCGGCAAGACTACTTTTTTCAACTGCGTCACCGGTTTTTACACCCCCGAAGAAGGCAAAATCATCTTCAACGGGCATGAAATTCAGGGGCTCTCAACCGATCGCATTACCCGTATGGGCATCTCCCGCACCTACCAGAATATCCGTTTGTTCAGCAACATGACGGCGCTGGAAAACATCATGGTTGGGGAACACCCACACCTGAAAACTTTCTGGGCAGAGGCGGTCTTCAATACCCCGCGTTTCCGCAAGGAAGAGCAACAGGCACTGGCAGAAGCACAGCGTCTGTTAGATTTCGTCGGCCTGAAAGGGTTGGGAGATAATCTGGCCCGCAACTTACCCTATGGTGCTCAGCGCCGATTGGAGGTCGCACGTGCACTGGCCAGCCAACCCAAGTTACTGTTGCTGGATGAGCCTACTGCCGGTATGAACCCTCATGAAACCGGAGAAATGATCGAATTCATCCAAATGTTGCGTGATAAACTGGGCATCACCATCCTGTTGATTGAGCACGATATGAAGGTGGTGATGAGCATTAGCGACCAGATCACCGTGCTGGACTTCGGCACCAAGATTGCCGAAGGCAAGCCCATCGATATTCAGAAAAACCCGCGCGTCATCGAAGCATATCTGGGACGCGGCGCAGCCTCCGGCCTGACACCGGCCAACAAGGCTGCCAATTGACGCAGGAGGCGCTTCCTTATGCCAATGCTGGAACTTAACAACGTTCATGCGTATTATGGGCACATTCATGCCTTACAGGGTATTTCATTAACCGTGGAACAAGGTGAAATCGTCACCCTGATCGGTGCCAACGGCGCCGGCAAGACCACCACTTTGCGCACAATTACCGGCTTACTCAAGCCCCGCCATGGGACGGTGGTTCTGGAAGGCGAGGACTTAGCCCCTTACAAGGCACATCAAATTGTGGCGCGCGGCGTCTCCATGGTGCCGGAAGGGCGCGGTATCTTTGCCAAACTCACCGTGTCTGAAAACCTGGATATGGGCGCTTATCTGCGCAACGATAAGGAAGGCATCCGGGAAAGTCTGGAACGCGTATATCAGCTTTTCCCTCGTCTAAAAGAACGTCATAACCAGGTTGCCGGTACGCTCTCCGGCGGTGAGCAGCAAATGCTGGCGATGGGTCGGGCACTGATGGCCCATCCCCGCTTGCTATTACTGGACGAGCCATCTATGGGGCTGGCACCGGTACTGGTAGAAGCCATTTTCGATACCATTCAGGAGATTAACCAGCAAGGCACGACCGTGCTATTGGTTGAGCAGAACGCCCTGATGGCGCTTTCCATTGCCCATCGGGGATACGTCCTCCAAACCGGTCAAATCGTGCTTTCCGATGAGGCTGCCAAACTGAAAGAAAATGAAATGGTGCAGAAAGCCTACCTCGGCATGGAATGACCCTACCCTGTACATATTGCGGATTGCAACACCCGCTGTTTTCTGTGAAACGCGAACGCGCAGCCTGGCTTAATACGCCTGGCTGCGTTTTGTTTTCACGCAGAACATAAGCCCTACTCCAAAGGCTCCGGCTATGTACGTACTGAATGCCGAACAAACCCGCGCCGCATTGCCCATGTCAACGCTCATCCCGGCCATGAAAACCGCCTTTGCCGCCCTCAGCCGCGGCCAGGCGGAAGTGCCGTTGCGCACGCGCCTGGATATCCCCGCACACCAGGCCATGCTGCTGAACATGCCGGCCTACGTCCCCTGCCCCGAGGGCGAGGCGCTGACCGTAAAAATCGTCACCCTGTACCCACAAAACCCACAGATTGGCCTGCCCTTTGTACAAGGCGTGGTACTGGCCTTTGAGCCGCACACCGGCCGCCCGCTGGCGGTGTTGGACGGCACAGAACTAACTGCCCGACGCACCGGAGCGGCATCCGGCGCGGCCACCGACCTGCTGGCACGTCCTGATAGCCAGGTGGCAGCCATCATTGGGGCCGGCACACAAGCACGCACCCAACTAGAAGCCGTATGTGCCGTCCGCCCGATTGAGATGGCCTGGGTCTACGCCCCCACTCGTGCTCATGCACAAGTCTTCGCCGAAGAAATGCAGGCTCGCCTGGGCATACCGGTACAGGTTGCCGAAAGTGCCTCGCAAGCCGTGGCGCAGGCCGACATCGTGTGTGCAGCCACCACGGCCAAAACGCCGGTTTTTGACGATGCCGACATACGCGCGGGCACACATATCAACGGCGTTGGCTCCTACACCCTAGAGATGGTCGAATTGCCCCCGGCTACCCTGCGTCATGCCCGCGTCTTCGTGGATAGTTTAGAAAGCGCGCTGGCCGAGGCTGGCGAGATAGCACAGGCCATCCAACAAGGCTGGCTGCAGGCCAATGCAATCGTCGAACTCGGTCAACTGGTCAACCGACAGGCCGCAGGGCGCACTTCGGCAGAAGAAATTACCATCTTCAAATCGGTGGGCGTGGCCGTACAGGATGCTCTTGCCGCTCAGGTGGCGCTGAAGACGCTGTTGGAAAATATGGATGAGTCCGAGGGGAGGCGTTGAGACTGCTTTGTGTGAATTCAACTTACGCAAAGGGGGGGCCGAGATATCCTTCAGGTTGCCCCAAAAGCCGAATGGACAAATAGCAGCGGTCAGCGGACAGCCATCAGCAGCCAGGCAACCAAATACTACTTTGCCGGTTCGCAGCGCATTGCCATGCGCCAGGGCGGAACGCGCTCATCCCACCGAGAGAGACTGCCACTACGGCGGTTCGGCAGGGGCTCTTTTGCCCAACATGGCTAGTGGTGACAAAAACAACCGGACCCACCCCAAAGGGCCAAGTAGCATTTACAGAAAAAAGTTTACACTAACTTCTGCCATTCAGCCAGGGAAATCACCTCCGCCGCAAACTATAAAGTCTCTATCCAAGGGAAAACCACATGCCGGGCAAGGAGGTGCAATTGATGGCTATGCGCAAAACACGAGGAGAATGCTCCAGCCGCCTAAGCGCTGGACGCACCTGTCGTCTACGAGGTGACGGTTACGTCTGCCGGTCGCCAGCGGGTGGAATCTCCAAGAAGCGCCCCTGCTCTTCAGGGGTAGGCAGACGGCAGGTGTCCCGGCGACCAAACCAGCGGTAACGATAACGCGCAACCCAACGATAGGTGGCATCCCGCCAGGAGCGGGGGAAGACTATCAAAGCGGATAGCAAGCACCACGGAAAACGCAAGCCGCATGCAATGCGCAACACAGCGTCGGAAGCGGTGTACACGCGACCATCCTGCCACAAAACCAATGCGTCAATGCCCTCCACCGGTAGACCGGCGTTAAGCAAAATCCGCCGCCCAACCTCCGATTGCAAAGCGGCAAAATGGAAGCGGGCGGCCGGATCATGACGCAGGATGAAATCTACGCTGGCATTGCACAGGTTACATACGCCATCAAAAAGGATGACTTCCATTGAAAATCGTTTACTCTTCGGGCGGTGATTGGGAAATCTTTTTCACACACGGCACGGCGTAGTAGCGTCCGCGGTTCGGTGTGAAAGCCATTTAGCCTTCCAGGGGATGCCCCCAGGTCTTGTAAAAGGCGGTTTCGGAAAGCGGGCGGCGGCTGCGAGGGGCGTTTTCCCGTTCGCGCAGCGCTTCAGGTAAGTCAGCAGGATCCCCCAGATAGCCAAGTGCAAGGACGGTCAAAGGAGCAAAGTCGGACGGGATGTCAAAGGCTGTACGTGCGGCTTCTTTTGAGAAACCAGCCATAGGGTGCGCATACAGGCCTAAAGCGCTAGCCTGCAAAATCAACTGTGCGGTAGCCAAACCCGTATCGTGCCAGGCATAGCGGATGGGGCCACGCTCGCCGTGTTCTTGCGCCACAACCATGATGAGCAAGGGAGCATTTTGCGCCCAAGTGCGGTTGCCTTCTGACAGCGTTTCGAGAATGTGGCCGTAGGTTTCATCTTCTTTGCGTCCCACGATAAAGCGCCAGGGCTGACTATTGAACGCCGAGGGGGCCCAACGGGCGGCTTCCAGGATGGCGAAAAGGGCGGAATCATCCACCAGACGGTGCGGGTCAAAGGCGCGGATACTGCGACGAAGAGCAATGATGGGGTGAATTTCGGTATGCAGGTTCGTAATCATGTAAATCTCCTAAGAAATGGGGGAGAAGTCCCGGAATAGATTGTGTAATGCGTCCGCCTGTTGCGCATGGGGACAGGCTACAGACGGCAAAGATACCAGAATTCTTACCCGTAGATGAATAGCGTTTTATTAATGTTTGGATTTTTACAGAGCACCGAGCATGAGATGTTTTTTTGCCCAAAGCGATCTCCAAAAGAGCAGTTTCCCGGGAGCGCCGACCTCCAGGTCGGCAAACAGGTCGGTAAAATCTCCCCTCTGGGAGTGCCGTAGGAGTGGGCATCCTGCTGTGCTTTCGCTTCGCCCAATTTGGGGCAACCCCCAAAACCTTAACGCAAAGTCGCCAAAGCGCAAAGGTTTTTCTGAAGAAAAATCCGGGATAGGCTAGAAACTTGTAGACACTTTTGGCTGCCCATTCCCGAGCAAAGGTTCTGTCTAAAATTTATTGTTTCTGAGCGGAGGGCAATGCTCTCCCCCCCTTTCACGAACTGAGGGTTGCAGGTGCTCCAAACCCAATGAGGACAGGCTGAAAGCCTGTCCTCATATTTTGTGCACCAAATGAATCCTGCCAAATGCTACAATTTTTATGGTTTATATGGCAGCAGCCAACAGGTCAATGGCGGCTTGCAAGCGCTGTAACACCACCTCACGACCAATGACATCCATCGTCTCGAAAATGGGAGGGCTGGACGGCTGGCCGGTGAGGGCTTCGCGCAGGATGTTGAACAAGGAACCGGCCTTGAGGCCCAACTCTTCTGCCAGGGCACGCACCGGGCCTTCCGTCACCTGTGGGTCCATACTGGGGAGATCGGAGAGCACTTCGAGCAGGCGGCGAGCGGCGGTTAACGCTTCGGGGGCGGTCATCTTTGGGGGCACGATCCGCTCTAAATCCGGTTTGACCTGTTCGGCGAACAGAAAACCCACCAGCGCAGGGCCCTCATCCAGGGTCTTCATGCGCGGCTGAAGCAGGGGAGTCAGTTTGCGCAGTATATCGTCCGAGGGGTGGTATCCGGCACGTTCAAAGAAGGGACGCAGGCGGCGCTGCAAGTCATCCAGGGGTAAATTACGGATGTGCAAGCCGTTGAAATGGTCTAGTTTGGAAAAATTGATGGCAGCCGGTGAGGGGTTCAGGCGGTTGATGTCAAATTTTTCAATCAAATCCTGCATGGTGAAAAATTCTGTGGCATCGTCATACGCCCAACCCATCAAGGCCACCCAGTTGTTGACGCCTTCGGGCAGGTAGCCCAGGTCGGCCAAATCGGTGGTGAAAATGGAATAGCCATCCTGCACCAGACTGGCGGCCTCGCGCTTGCTCATCTTGCCTTTGCCACTGGGTTTGAGAAACACCGACAGGTGAACCCAGACCGGTTGCTGCCAGCCAAAGGCATTGTAAATGTGAACATGCAACGGGAAGGTAGGCAGCCACTCAGCGCCACGCAGAACGTGGGTGATTTTCATCAGGTGGTCATCCACCATGGCGGCCAGGTGATAAAGCGCCAGGCCATCCGATTTAACCAGGATGTAATCGTCCAACTGGTCATTCTGATAGGTGATGTCACCGCGCAGCAGGTCGGTGCCGGTAACACTCCCGCTACGCGGCATTTTGAAGCGGATGACGTGCGGTTCACCGGCCGCCACACGGGCTTTGGCTTCGCTCAGCGGGATGTTGCGGCAATGGCCATCGTAGCGGGTCGGCTCTCGCCGGGCTTGCTGTTGCTGGCGTACAGCACTTAGCCGTTCTGGGGAGCAAAAACAAGGGTAGGCATGGCCTTTCTCTACCAGTTCCCAGGCATATTGCTGATAAATTTCCTTGCGCTCAGACTGGCGGTAAGGGCCGTAGGGGCCGCCGATGTCGGGACCTTCGTCCCACTGTAAGCCCAGCCAACGCAAGCCATCCATAATTTCCTGCTCGGAGCCGGCTTGATAGCGGCTGCGGTCGGTATCTTCAATGCGTAAGATGAATTGCCCACCACTCTGGCGAGCCATCAGGTAATCGTACAAAGCAGTGCGGGCGCCGCCCAAATGTAAACGTCCGGTAGGGGAAGGGGCAAAGCGTACGCGCACGGGTTGGGTTAGGGTCATGCAATGTCCTCCAAGAAGTTTCAGGCTTCAAAGTTGAGTTGTTTTTGACGAATAGCAACACTTTCTGCCAGGCCAATGCCCAACATGGTGGAAAGCAAGGAACTGCCGCCATAACTGATGAAGGGCAGCGGCAAACCGGTGACAGGTAGGAGTTTCAGGTTCATGCCCACGTTCACCATGGCGTGGAAAGTCAACAGGGTGGCCACCCCAATCGCCATCAACGCGCCGTAGGTATCGCTGGCGCGGCGGGCAATCAGCAGACAGCGCCAGATGACGAAGAGTAGCAATAACGTCACCAGGGTAGTGCCGACGAAGCCAAATTCCCCGGCGATGACGGCGTAGATGAAGTCGGTCTGGCGCACTTTGAGGAAGCGGGACTGCACTTGTGGGTTCTGCCCATACCCCGCACCAAACAGGCCGCCGGAGCCAATGGTGATGAGCGCCTGTTCCACGTTGAACCCCTCCCCGTAACGGGCTTCTTCATCCGTAAAAATGAAGTTGTGCACGCGCTGCATCTGATAGGGTTTAATCAACCCGTCTTCACTCAAACTATCCGGATTAACGATGGCGCCAAAGACCAACGGGACGGTAATGACCAGCAGGAGCACGCCGCCAACCGCCGTTCCCACCAGGTAGCGCACCGGTAGGCCGCTGCTCCACAGCATGGCAAACCAAATCACAAACAGCACAATGGAAGTGCTCAAATCGGGCTGCAAGAGAATCCAGATGGCAATGCCGAGGGTAAGCAGAAAACTGCGCGCAATCCACTCTGGGCGGTGAATGCGGTGCTGGTTGCGGGCGAAAAAACGCGCCAGTGCCATGATGAGCACAATCTTGGCAATCTCCGAGGGCTGGATAAGAATGAAACCGACATCAAACCAGCGCGCCGAGCCATAGACGGCCTGCCCAACGACAAAAAGGACGCCGAGAAGGAGGATAACCCCCAAATACAGCACCGTGTAGGTGGCTTCCCACACGTGGTAGTCAATTAGGGTGGCAATGAAGATCACCAACAACCCCAGCAGCGCAAAGATAATCTGCCGGCGCACGATATTTAATTCCAAAAGGTCGATATTGCCGGCAATGGCAGAGCGAATCATTACCACGCCGAAAATAATCAGCAAGATGACCCCGGCCAGCAGCCAGAAATCAAAATCTCGCCAGTTTAAACGTTGCATAGCAAAATACCTGTAAGTTTATCAATAACCTATTCTCCCCGCCGCGCGGGACGCAGGGGAATATCGGCAATCAAACGCTGTTGACGGCCGTCTCTGGACAGATCAATCTGCACCGCCTGAGGGTCAATGTCAATATGGCGCGAGATGACCTCAATGATTTCATCCTTGAGGGTTTCCAATTTGGCCGGACTGAGGTTGGTGCGGTCATGAACCAACACCAATTGCAAACGTTCCTTGGCCTGTACAGCACTGGGAGGCCGGCGGCCTAAAAGATGGTCGAGCCATTGCGGCATGATTCACTCTCCTGAGGTGCGAAAGAAGCGCGAAAGACGGTCGAAGAAACCTTTGTTGGCTTCCAAGTCCATGAAGGGTACCTTGTGCCCCAACAGACGCCTGGCGATGTTTTTGAACGCTTGACCGGCCCGATTGTTACCATCCAGGGCTACCGGCAGGCCGCGATTTGCGCTTACGACCACCTGCTCATCGTCCGGCACAACGCCAATCAACTCCACCGCCAACAATTCGAGGACATCATTAATATCGAGCATGTCTCCGCGACGCACCATCTCCGGTTTGAGGCGGTTGATAATTAGACGAGCGGGGCCTTTCTCTTCGGCTTCAATCAAGCCGATAATGCGGTCGGCATCGCGCACCGCCGAGACTTCCGGGTTGGTAACCACCAAGACGATATCCGCCGGGGCAATGGCATTGCGGAAGCCGCGCTCAATCCCAGCCGGAGAATCTAACAAGACCCAATCCACTTCAGCACGCAATTCGTTACACAATCGCACCATATCGCTTGGGGAAACGGCGCTCTTGTCGCGCGTCTGAGCGGCGGGGATGAGGTACAGTTCCGGCAAGCGCTTATCTCGAATCATCGCTTGCCGCAAGCGGCAGCGCCCCTCAATGACATCCACCAGGTCGTAAACAATGCGGTTTTCCAGCCCCAGGATGACATCCAGGTTGCGTAAACCAATGTCAGCATCAATACATGCGACCTTCTGCCCTTCGGCAGCCAATGCGGCGGCCAGATTGGCCGTTGCGGTGGTCTTACCGACACCACCTTTGCCAGAAGTTATGGTAACTACGGTTGCGGTCATAAACTCTCGTTTCCTGTTTTCCACTCAAGACACGTTACGTGTCATTTTCGAGGCCAACAATCCAATATCCAGGGTGGTTCAAATTTGCGGAACAACTTGCTTTTGAGCAAATGCCGGTTGAGTGCATTCGGAGCGCGCGCAGCGACATTATGTCATCACACGCAGCATGAGCGGCACTCAATGGGCATCCCAATCACGAATGACGATGTTGCCATCTACAATTTGGGCACACAACGGGACGGCTTTGCCGCGCCGCCGGGGGGGCGTGGTGATAACCTGGGTAGCAATGCGCAACTGGGTGGGGAACAATTCCAACGCGCACACCATGGCCTTTTCATCGCCTTGTGCGCCAGCGTGCACCATGCCACGCAACCGACCCCACACAATCACATGCCCACCGGCAATAATTTCAGCACCCGGGTTGACATCCCCAATCACTACAATGTGACCGGTATTCTCCAAGCGATAGCCGGAGCGCAGCGTGCGCTTCACCAGCATGGTCTGCTCGCCACTTTCCAGGCGGGTATCCAACCTGGCAATGCGCCGGTCGGACAGGGGACGGGAAATGCGCGTTGCCAGCCCCAAATTTTGGGCGGTCTCTTGCGTTTTAGGTGAATCGCTCAAAACAGCCCACAAGGTCAAACCACGTTCCGAAATCTCATCCCGCAAACGGCCTAACTGCACCGGACGCAAGGGTTGGTTGCCGACCGAAAGTGCCAGACGCGCACCCTGCAAAAAATCGGACTGCTCATCCAGGTAAGCCAACAGCGCCTCACGCTGGGCTTCCCAAGAAGCCTCACTTACCGTCACCAGCAGACCATCGCGAATGCCTTTAATCTCAACTTTAGGGGACGTCATTTAGAACATGAACCTCACAATCCAGGCATTAAACTGGCTTCATTTTAACACGAAGCCGTGGAAAAGGACATTACGGCTACATTACGAGGCAGAAATGCTGTGAACGCCGTCTTCTGCTGACTTTGAGAAGCCATGATAGCCATCTCAGGGTGTTTCTCCGCCGGCGTCGATAGTCTTAAGGTTGAAGTAGCCCTCAATGACGCTGCGCACCACCGGCGCGGCCGTTTTGGCACCTTCACCGGCATTGTACAAAAAGGCCACCACCGCAATCTCGGGGTCATCATAGGGCGCATAAGCCACCGTCCAACCGTGTGAGGGCCAATTTCCAGGTTCGCATAAGCCTTTCTTTTGGGCGATATTGTCGCAGTATTCCGCCGTGCCGGTTTTGCCGGCGGCAGCGATGGGAAAATCCTCAAAAGTATCTTTCAACGTGCCGTCCGTGACGGCCAGACGCATCCCTTCCTGCACAATCTGAAGGACTTCAGGGTCAATGTTGCGGGTTTCCCCGGTCTCCTGACAACTACTACTCACCCCGGCTTGCGGGGCATAGACTTTAATCAGGTTATCCTGGGTAACATCCCATTTGACGCGTGGCGTAAAGGGGGTGATGACATTGCCTTCACCATCCACAATCTCATGCACAATAGTCGGCTGCATCATCACACCATCGTTAGCGATAACGCTGGCCGACATCAGCACCTGCAACGGTGTGACCAACACATATCCCTGCCCTACGCTGGCGATGTACGTATCACCGGTTGCCCAGTTCTCACCCTGAGTAATACGCTTCCAGGTAGGCGAAGGCAATAAACCATTTTCTTCACCCGGCAATTCAATCCCGGTGGGGAAACCGTAGCCTAACGCTTCGGCATAGGTTTTCAAACGACAAATGTTCAAGCCACCGTTGGGGATTTCGTCAAAGTATCCGCCGCCCAATTTGTAGAAGCACACATTACTGGAATTTTGGATACAACCGCGAATGGTGAGTTGACCAAAGCCCTCCGGATGGGCACCGTTATCGTAGATCCAGTCTACAAATTCCTTTCGCTTTCCGGGATCATTGGCATAATATTTTTGCACCAGTTCAATGACGCCGGGGGTTTTTATCATTTGATCAGGGGTGACCACCCCTTCGTTGAGTGCGCCCACCGCAGTAGACAACTTGAAGACCGATCCCGGCGGACGTTCGGCCTGGATGGCATGATTCAGCAGCGGTTCACGCCCATCACTTTGCAATTGCTCCAAGTAATAAGCAGGGATGAAGCGCGCCATGCGATTGTTATCGTACGTAGGATAAGAGACCATTGCCAAGATTTCCCCGGTCTTGGGATTGATGGCAATCACTACCCCACTGGTGGTGCGGATCCCCGTAGGAGAAACTCGGTTGAGGTAGTTCATTTCCGTTTCCAACGCGGTACGCGCCACTTGCTGCAGGCGCACATCAATGGTCAGACGCACATTGTTGCCTGCCTGGGGAGCAATGGGTGGTTGCAAATCACGCAAAATCTGTCCGGCCACATCACGCTCCACCACGCGCAGCCCATTGGTGCCACCCAAAACATCCTGTAAAGAAAGTTCCACCCCGGCATAACCGACTTTATCTCGGTTAGCCACCAGCCGCTGCTGTTGGTAAAGGTCGTAATCCAACAATTCGGCCGGCACCGGCCCCATGTACCCGACGATATTGGCGGTCAAGTTACCGGTAGGGTATTCGCGAATCGGCTCAATCTCAATGCTGACCCCCGGCCAATCTACGGAACGCTCCAACACTACGCGAGCAGTCACCTCATCTACATCACATTTGACCCTGACGGGCGTATACGGCGAGGCCGTAGCACCATACAAGGCGATTTGTGCGATACCATGCTCCGAGCGGCAGGGCACATAAGGATTTTCAGGGGACAGTTCATTTAAGTTGACGGGCACATCAATCACCGACGAAAGTTCCCGATAGATGCGTTGAATATCGGCTTCATCGTCAGGCAGTTCCGAGGCCGTGATAACTACATTGTAGGCGGCGACATTGCGCGCCAAAACAGCCCCGTTACGGTCAGAGATAATGCCACGCGGCGCCTGGATATTGATTTCCTGAGTGCGGTTACCGGCCGCTAGCGCGGCGTAGTCTTCCCCTTGCAAAACCTGCAACGAATACAACCGCAACGTATACACACTGAAAACCAGCGCTACGACAATCGCGAAAACTCTGATGCGCCAGGGATCAATGGTATTCTCAAGGTTAGGATTACGATCGGGAAAATTCATACGTCAATACCATAAACAGCGATCTCTCATCGGAGAGACCCGGTTACTCAATACCGTTAAAAAATTTAAAGGACTAGATGTGGTTCCACAGGCAAGGACAACCCTACACATCCACAACTTCTGGGAAGACCCAGGCAGCCAAATCGCGCGCCAGGGAGTACACCGGCAGCGCAAATAACAGGTTCAAAAGTAAACTGGGCAGCATCACTCGGCGTACGGCCAACAAAAAGGGGATGGGGGTGCCTACCAGACGCAGGGTCGCCCAGGTTAAGCCCTGCACCAACAATGTGCCCGCCATCGTCAGCAACAACATGCCCAAGACCGGCAGACGCCAACCGGCGCGCCGCAAGGCGCTTGCCATCAACGTAACCCCGAGGTAGCCGATTAACCACACCCCAAAATTCACTTCGGAAAGCATGCCCACGAAAACGGCAGCAAAGAGCGCCCATAACCAGGTACGCCGCGCCCAACGCTGTAATGCCCAGGCAATCAACATCAACATCACGATATCGGCGCTGCCCTGCAACAATACAACCTGCCGAATGAAGACAGACTGTACTATCGTCAATATGCCTAAAACCGCAAGACCTAGTAATTCGGCCATCATTACTGCGCCGGAATCGGGGTAGGCAGCAAAGGTGTGTAATCCACCGGCTGAAAATTAACGATAACAAGCACGATGCTCAAGCGGTTGAAATCCACAACCGGCTGCACCGAGGCATTCTGAAATAATTCATATTCAAGCCGGCGCACACCGGTCACCTGCCCCACCAACAGATTGGGAGGATAGGTACCACCCAGGCCAGAAGTCAAGAGGATATCCCCGGGCTGAAGGTTAGTGTCTAATGGGACATTATCCAGGGTGAGGTCACCGGTCAGGGAGCCGACCAGCACGCCCGAAGTTCCGGCCGGCGTGACGTTGACATTGATTTGCATGGCCGGGTCAGTAACCAGTTGCACGCGTGCTGCGGCAGAAGTGACCGCTGCGATTCGACCGACCAGCCCTTGCTCTGTGACGACCGACATCCCGCGCCGCAAACCATCTGCCGAACCGCGGTTGATGATGATGTAGTGTAAAAAAGGGCTGGGATCACGACCAATAACTTCGGCTGCTTTATATCGATATTCCGGGTTGGCGCGTGCAAAATCCAGCAAGCCAGCCAGGATGTTAGCATCGGAAACCTGCTGTTGCAATTCGATAATCTGTGTTTGCAAACGCGAGACTTCCGCTTCGAGTTGCTGATTACGCCGTTGCAACGCGGCGACATCACGAGGCGCCGTGACAAACTGGCGCAGTGCCTCATAGCGCTGTGCCAACCAGGTTTGCGCACCCACCAACGGACGCAGCGGAACTTGTAGCAGTTGAGTCAGGCTACCACTTAGTGCCAGAAGCAAAATGCCGCCCACAATGAGCACCGGTACGGCTCGGCGTGCCCGGCGAAGTACCTGTCTATCCATAATTTAGCGGCGGGTATCACCACGCTCCAAACCAACCAGCAAATCTTGCAATTTATCGAAATCTTCCAGGACAATAGCGGTACCGCGCACCACACAGGTTAGCGGATCATCTGCCACCCAAGTGCGCACGCGCAATTCATCGCTCAAACGCCGATCCAATCCTTGCAACTGCGCTCCTCCACCGGCCAGGCATATCCCGACTTCCATCAGGTCGGCCACAATTTCCGGGGGCACTTCATCCAGGGTGTCCTTAATGGTGTCCACAATGGTCTGTACCGAACCGGAAATGGCCTCGCGAATCTCCACCGAGGAGACTTCCACCGCGTCCGGCAAACCGGTCACCAGGTTACGGCCGCGCAGGGTCATGGTTTTTTCTTGCATCAAGTGGTAGGCTGAACCGATTTCTATTTTGGTTTGTTCGGCCATGCGCTGCCCAATCAACAGATTGTACCTGTTACGCATGTATTGGATGATGTCCTCATCAAGTTCATCACCTGCCACGCGTAAAGAACGGGCCAGAACAACACCGCCCATGGAGAGTACCGCCACCTCGGTTGTGCCACCGCCAATATCTACCACCATGCTGCCGCGCGTCTCACCAACCGGTAAACCGGCGCCCAATGCCGCCGCCACCGGCTCTTCTATCATATACACGGCGCGCGCCCCAGCCGCGATGGCCGCATCGTACACGGCTCGTTTTTCTACGCCGGTCACGCCGGCGGGAACACCAATCACCACGCGCGGCATGGGGTAAGGTGCCACCGTCTGTTGATGTACCGCACCAATAAAATATTCCAACATGGCTTCTGTAATTTCAAATTCGGCAATCACCCCATCGCGCAAGGGACGCACAGCGATGATATTTGCCGGTGTTCGCCCAACCATTTCCTTTGCCGCAAGACCAACGGCTTTGGGTGTACGTGTGCGCTTATCAATCGCGACCCAGGAAGGTTCATTCAACACAATGCCCTTGCCACGCACATACACCAGGGTATTCGCCGTACCCAGGTCAATGCCAATATCCAATGCCAAAAAACCCAAAAGCCAGTTGAGCAGGTTAAATGCCAAAGTTAAACTCCTTCGATTTTTATCATAAACTTGAATCTTGTCTCATAATTCCCTACCTGGCCGGCATAGATCACAAATTTCAGCAAACTGAAGTACCGCCGACCTGCCTGTGTCACCTGTGCCATGTAATGGTACGAAGTGGTATGGTCGGCCTTGCCAGGCAGAGCCTGGCAATACGTTTGCTCACAAGGCGCTCGTGTTTAGCAACACCTGCGAATGATTTGGAAAACCAGGTAGGCAGTTACGTTTCGACTTCTCCTTCCAAGACCTGGATGATGGTCAACTTGATTGCCAGTCTTAGCTTTTCCTGGAGCATCTCTTGAATTGTGGCTTGACCTTCTACGTCAAT
>DAOTZN010000384.1:0-8077 GCA_034434095.1 Anaerolineales bacterium | reverse complement strand
GGCGCATCGTTCTTACCGGCAAGGAGGTCCGATAACGAGGAAGCGCATTGAGGCAAGGGTTTCCTGGCTGGTGCAGTAGGATCTGGTCGTGACGTTTTTGTAGAGATAGGCGCTGTGGCCGTTATTTTGTCTGATTGTGTTATACCAGGGGCGGCGTTGGATTGCGCGATGGCAAGCAGGAAGATGCTCAGGATGACCCCAATCATCAGGATGGATTTGAGTAGGTTTTTCATGGCTTTCTCCTTTTTTACCTGTGCCTGGTGGGCAGGCTCAGTTGCAAATCACACGTTGCTCGCATCGTTGAGATTAGGAATATACTCCCCCCCCCGATTTTGTCAAGGCGTTTGACGGCAAAGCAAAGTCAAACAAACCATCTGCACAATCTACAAAAGCGGTACTGAAGTCCCTGCTCAGTTCGTGAAAGCCACCTGTACCCCGAAGGGGCACCTGTACCCCAAAGGGGTATGCGGGCTGAAGGGCAAAGGCGGTTGAAACCGCCTTCCATGTGCTGAGGCGGGGAGTTATCCCCCGCCGATCTAATGCTCAAAGGTTTTCAAAGGCGGTGCACCGTACACTTCTACGTAGGTGCGACACCAGGCTTCCAGTTTTTGCAAATCAGCGTTGAAGTAGTGATACAGAGCATAGGTAGGGCCATTGGCAATCTGTGGGTATCGAGTACGATCCACCCGGCCCAGGGACCAGGCCAAATCGGCTTGATAGAGGGCCTCGCGTATGGCATCGACCTGAGAGGCCAGGTCACCGCCGGGCGGCAACGCCCAATCGTAGGCCACGCCGTAGGTGACCAGGATCACGGCCGGGTTCACACCGGTGCCCCATTCAGCACCGGCTGCAATTTCGTGGAAGATTACTCCAGCACTACGCACTTCGCCGCGAACTTCCTGCCGGAAATCCGCCCAGGCGGGGTTCTGCGCGACCAGGATGCGGTCAAAGGCGCCAGGACCGCCCGGCTCTAAGGCTGTGAACACCATAGAAAGCACAAGAACTTTCTCCTTCCACTGAGCGGGGCTGCAGAAATCGGGCGTGGGGGTTTCTGTCACGGTGGGGGTTGGGGTGTTGGTTGGAGTGGATGTGGGCGTCAGGGTGGCGGTGAACCTTGGGGAGGGCGCAGGCGTGCGGGAGCGAGTGGCGGTGGCCGTCACCCCGGCCAGTCGTGTCCCATCGGGCGTGCGGCCGGAACAGGCGACCAGGGAGAGGAGGACAATCAGCAGGCTCCCCACAAGCAGAACGGATTTCCGTTGGTGTTCCATGGAACGCTCCTTTTGACTTGCACCTGCCCGGTGGCAAGTTGTTCCCCCGTTTGTGTTTCAGACTAAACGCTGGCAGTTTTCCTATTTGACCACAAATTTCCATTGTGGATTCAAGGTTTTGCGTTTTTACAGTAAACTCTCAACCCAAACTCGCAAAGCAGGCGATTTTAATGAAGAAAAGACGCCTATCGAGCAGGAGCATCCACCGGCAACGAGAAACAAATACGCGCCCCCTGCTGAAAGCGGGTATCTACCCAAATCCGCCCCCCATGGGCTTCCACGATGGCGCGCGTCAGGTAGAGTCCCAGGCCGGCGCCCTTCGTCATGCGACTGGCGGCATCGGCACGATAAAAACGGTCAAAAATGTGTGGCGCATCCCCAGGAGCAATACCCGGCCCTTCATCCGTGACGCATACAACGGCCTGTGTACCCTGGATGGGATCCTCCTGCAGGTGTCCCTGAATGCGAATTTCTCCCCCCGAACCAGCATACTTGATAGCATTTGAAATCAAGTTGGAAAAGACCTGCATCAAACGCTCTTCATCCCCTAACACAAGCGGGAAATCCGAGGGAAAATCCACTATCAAGTGGTGTTTCTCCGTTTGGGTTCGAAAACGCTCTGCCATTCGCTGCGCCAGGGCTTGCAACGAGACTTCTGAAAAATGGAGTTGTAATCCACCCGCTTGCAACCGCGAGGCTTCAAGGAGATTCTCGATTAGTTCTGTCAAGCGGTCGGCTTCTTCTTCGATGACCTGCAAACTATCCTGCACAATGGCCGAATCCCATTGGACGTCATCGCGCCGCAACGTTGCCACGTAGCCTTTAATCAGCGCGACAGGCGTCTTGAGTTCGTGACTGATGACCGAAATAAAAGTGCTCTTGAGTTCCTCCGCCTGCCGGAAATGCGTAATATCACGTACGCTGGCGATAATGTTCAACAGATGATTATCAGCGGAGAAAAGCGGGGCGTATGTGATACCCACCGGCAACACGCTGCCATCAAAACGGCGTACATCGCCCTCGACATACAGGGTAGCCTGCGGATTGAGCGGCCAACCGCCGGCCTCGGCTTGTTCTAGCGTTAACCCATGTTGCCGTCGTACCCAGGAGAATATGTTGCGATGCAGTTGACCAATCACCTTATCGGCCGATACAGCAAACATGCGTAAGAAGGCCGGATTCACACGCTCAACGCGGTGTTTGAGCGTCAAAATCAGGATGCCATCCGCAATGGTATCCAGCAACGCATCTATGCGTTGCTTTTCCCGACTTACCTGAGTGTACAGTTGGGCATTGTTGACCGCAATAGCCGCCTGGGTCGCAAAACTCTGCAACAGCGCACGGTCATTGGCCGAAAAGTGACTCGCATAACCGCGGAAGATAAAAATCACACCGATGACGCGCTCCAAAACGACCAGTTGCAGACCCACGCTGGCCAACAACCCCAACGAAGTATTTTGCGTCAGGCCTTGGAGGGATTCGTAAACCTGCGCCAATTCCTGCTGTACATCCTCTTCGGATGGGGTAATATTCCTCAGATGCGTGTTGAGATAACGCACAAACCCACCCGGAATGCCATAAGCCGCCGCGATTTGCCAGCGACCATCGTCGGAACGCAAGGCAATCAATCCGGCCTGACCGGCCAGCATTTCCACAGCAAAGCGCACAATGCGCGTCAGCAGCGTATCCAGATTTAATTCACTGGTCAGCGCTCTGGAAATTTCTAGCAGGTAGTCTCGTTGACGAATACGAAAATCGGGCAGCATAAGCAGGGGGGAAAGGGAGGTTCTTCTCCTGGTAAGGAAGAACGTTTTTTATCATGTAGGGGCGTGGGTAGTACCGGTACACCCCTACATGTTTTGAAATCTGGGCAATTTACGAAACAGGTTGCAAAATCTCTTGCTCTGCCAGGGCGATGGCATGTTCAAAGATTTCCAGGCCTTCCAATAATTCATCCTGGGTGATGCTCAAGGGCGGCGAAATACGAATGGTGCTGGTACCACATCCCAGCATTAGCAAACCGTGTTCAAAAGCCAGTTGCACAATGCGGTCGCGCAATTCGGGCGCCGGTTGATGCGTTGCACGATCTGAAACGAATTCCACACCAATCATCAAGCCAATGCCGCGTACATCTCCAATACTGGGATACCGCCGCTGCATCTCGCGCAAATGTTGCAAGGCAACCTCACCCACGCGGGTAGTATTCTCCAAATACTGGTTCTCCAGCAATTCAATCGTCGCCAACGAGGCCGCACAGGCCAACGGGTTACCGCCGTAGGTGTTCCCGTGGGAACCAGACGGCCAGGTCATCAGACTCTTGCGAGCCATCATCACACCGAATGGTACGCCGGAGGCAATCCCTTTGGCCGAGCACACGATATCCGGCTCCACGCCAAAGTTCTGGATGGCCCACCATTTACCGGTACGTCCCATACCAGATTGTACCTCATCGGCAATCAGCAGAATACCGTGGCGGTCGCACAGGGCGCGTAAGGCGGGGAAAAAGTCATCCGGTGGGACAACGTACCCGCCTTCGCCTTGAATCGGCTCAATCAGGATACCGGCGACCTCATCGGCCGGCAGCAAATGCCCCAGGATGCTCTCTTCAATGTAACGCACTACCGCCTCTCCGTAACCTTCACCTGGGCGGGTTGATAACACCGGATGATACGAGTTGGGGTAAGGCACATGGACGACATTGCCCATCACGGGCGAAAAGCCACGGCGATATTTTGGTTTACTGGCCGTCATGGACAAAGCGCCCATCGTGCGCCCATGGAAACTATCCAAAAACGCGATGAAGTAACTGCGTTTGGTATGGTAGCGCGCCAATTTGAGCGCCGCTTCGACCGCCTCGGTGCCCGAATTCGCCATGAAAACCATCGCCTCTTCTTCAAAAGGAGCCAGAGAAGTCAACTTCTCTGCCAGATTTACCCACACCGGGTGGTAGTAATCTGAGGAAATGTGCAAGAAGCGCTCGGCCTGCTCTTGAATGGCCTTGACCACCTTCGGGTGGCTGTGCCCTGTAGACGCGACCGCAATACCGGCAGAAAAATCCAGGAAGCGGTTGCCATCCACATCCCACACTTCAACGCCCTTGCCGTGATCCATCACAAAACCATACCCGCGTGGATATGACGGTGAAATGACCTTTTTGTCACGCGCGATGATTTCGCGTGCTTTAGGGCCCGGGACACTTAACTTTTTTTTTTCATAGGTTGTTAGACTCCTGAAACAAGATTATCGTCCCCTGCATAAGATGCAGGGGAAAACGGTTTCTGATAAGTGGCGATTATATCATCGGATGAGCATTCTGACACCTGTTAAACGGGTGAGGCAAGCCAGGCGTCAGGTGACAGGTGACCGCTGATTGCTACTCGCTGTCCACCTACCCACTGTCAAACCTGCAGTGCAAGGCGAAAAATGTTTCGCCCCTACTACCCAACTATCCTTACGGTATAATCAGCGCCATGAACACTGCACCTTTTCAATTCGACCTCCTGGCACAGCAAGGCCGTGCCCGCGCTGGGCTATTCCACACCTTACACGGGGACCTACCCACTCCCATTTTTGCTCCCGTGGGCACGCAAGCGACCGTCAAAGCTCTCACCCCCCGGCAATTGCAAGAACTCAACACCCGTCTGGTACTGGCAAACACCTATCACCTGTACCTGCGTCCGGGTGACGACTTAGTGGCCCAACTGGGCGGTCTGCATCAATTCATGCAATGGCCTGGCCCCATCCTGACCGACTCGGGCGGCTTCCAGGTCTTCTCGCTGGCGCAAATCCGTGAGGTTGACGCCGACGGCGTGACCTTCAAAAGCCACATTGACGGCGCAACACATCGCTTCACCCCCGAAAAATCAATTGCCATCCAGGAAAACCTGGGCGCCGACATCATCATGGCCTTCGACGAGTGCCCGCACCCCTATGGGCACGAGCAAGTTGCCCAGGCCGTGGAACGCACCCACCGCTGGGCAGAACGCTGCCTGAAAGCCCAAAGCCGCACCGACCAGGCGCTCTTTGGCATCGTGCAAGGCGGCATTTATCCCGACCTCCGCACCCACTCGGCAGAATTCCTCACCGCACTGAATTTCCCCGGCTACGCCATCGGCGGGCTGGCGGTGGGCGAGACCAAACCCGAAATGCACGCCACCCTGGAACTCGTGAACGACATCCTGCCGCAAAACAAACCGCGCTACCTGATGGGTGTCGGCACCCCCGAAGACCTGGTCGAGGGCGTGGCACGCGGCGTGGACATTTTCGATTGTGTTGCCCCCACCCGCCTGGCGCGTCACAAGGCCGCCTTCCTGCGGCATGGACGCCTGAACATTGCCAAACTGGAACACGCCCGCGACCCGCGCCCCATAGACGAAAATTGCACCTGCTACACCTGCCAGCACTTCAGCCGCGCCTACCTGCGTCATCTGATAACCGCCAAAGAAATGTTGGCGGCGACGCTGCTTTCCATCCACAACATCCACACCCTGCTCAGTCTGGTGCGCGAAATGCGAACAGCCATCCTGGAACAACGCTTCGATGCCTTCTACGCTGCTTACCAGGCCGGGGAATAACGTTGGTTCAGTAGAGATAGGTTCAAAACCTATCTCTAGATAGGTTCAGAACCTATCCCTACTGAACCTGTCCCTACCAAAGCAATCACCAACCATACCTCTCATGACCTTCCTTCAAACCATCCTCCTTGGCATCATTCAGGGATTGACCGAATTTCTGCCCATCTCCAGTTCCGGGCATCTGGTCATCCTGCCGCACCTGTTAGGCTGGGACTTGCCCCCACAGGATGCCTTCATCTTTGACGTACTGGTACAGGTTGCCACCCTGCTGGCCGTTATCGTCTACTTCTGGCACGACCTGTGGCACATCGCCCTCGCCTTCGGACGCGGACTTATCCGGCGCGCCCCCTTTGCCGAGCGCGAGGCCCGCATGGGCTGGTATCTCATCCTGGCCACCATTCCGGCCGGGCTGGTGGGGCTGCTCATCAAAGACCAGGTGGAGGCTGCCTTTGCCAGTCCACACGCCGCAGCAGGCTTCCTGCTGGTCACGGCGCTGTTACTGGTATTGGCCGAAAAAATCGGCCAGCGTAACCGCGATATGGAGACCTTCACCTGGCTGGATGCGCTCGCAATGGGCAGCGCTCAGATTCTGGCCATATTCCCCGGCGTATCCCGTTCCGGCAGTACCATCGTGGGCGGCATGTTGCGCAACCTGGATCGCCCCAGTGCGGCGCGCTTCTCCTTCCTGATGTCGGTGCCGGTCATGCTGGCCGCCGGTGCGTTGGCGCTCAAAGACCTGCTGGCCCTGCCGCATCTGGCGCAGGTGCTGCCCCCTTTCCTGGCCGGATTTGCCGCCGCCGCTATCGTGGGCTACCTCGCCATCCGCTGGCTGCTGGGCTACCTCACCCGCCACTCCCTTTACGTGTTTGCCGCCTACTGCACGGCCTTGGGGTTGCTGGTGCTGATTTTGGGCTGAAAGCGTCTATGAGAAACGCCAGATTATCGCTTACAACTATTTGGCTATGCGCAATTTTGCTGGCTGCCTGCGCCGCACCTACGCCCCTCCCTCCGCCATCCCTCCCAACACCCCAAACAATACGCATTCAATATCCCCCTGACTTACGGCCACTACTCCCCGCATTGAGCACCTGCCTGCAAGCGTACCCTCAACTGGCGCCTCAAATGGCCGAACGTCCCCCTTCGCAACTGACCCTTTCCCAGGCCGACTTGACCTTGTGGCGTGGGGAAGCGCAGAGCGGCTTCGCGCTCTTATTGGGGTACGACAACCTGCAAATTGTGGTATCATCTCAAAGCACGTTGCAGGAACAGACGCCCTTTCAGGTGGCTGCCCTCTATCGGGGTCAGGCCCCCCTCGAGGGGCCGTCTGATCCCGCCTCCCCTCAGGTTTGGATCTATCCCCCAGGGGATCCCATCCGACAGGTCTTCGAATCCGCCTTGTTGGATGGCGCACCGGTGACCACACAGGCCCACCTGGCGCCTCATCCCCAGGCGATGGTGCAGGCCATCAGCACCGATCCGCAAGCCATTGGCCTTCTGCCTGGCCTTTGGATGACAGATACCTTGCGCGCGTTGGATGTGCCACTTCCTCCTCAAGCCATCCTGTTGCGCAGTGAAACGGAACCCCAGGGTGCGCTGCGCAACCTGGTTGCCTGTTGGCAAAAAACCGCTGCCTCTCTGCTTACTGCCTCTCCCTAAAAAACCATGCCCACTTTTTTTTGGACCGACATTGAGGGTTCTACTCGCCTATGGCAGGAACACCATAAAAGGATGACACAAGTGCTGGCACAGCACGATGCTATCCTGAAAGCAACTATTCAGGAATTCGGGGGCAAAATCATCAAGCACACCGGCGATGGCTTTTTCGCAATCTTCGAGAATCGCCAGGCCCTGGCTTGTGCCATCCAGGCACAAAGTACGCTGATGAAACAGGATTGGGGAGAAATCGGCGAAATACGGGTGCGCATGGCACTGCATCATGGGTTGGCAGAACAACGCGGGGGAGATTACTTTGGGCCAGAAGTCAACCGCACAGCCCGCATTCTTTCCGCCGGCTGGGGTGGGCAAATTCTAATCAGCGCCCAGACCCTGAAATCTTTGGATATGCCCCCCGAAACCACGTTGGAAGATTTGGGGGCGCACATGCTGAAAGACCTGGAGCAACCCCAGCACCTCTACACCGTGCACCACCCTGCGCTGCCGGCGATGACGTTTCCGCCGCTGCGTTCGCTTTCCTCCCGCCCCAACAATTTGCCCCCCCCGGCCACCCCTTTCATC
>DAOTZN010000383.1:0-12421 GCA_034434095.1 Anaerolineales bacterium | reverse complement strand
CGGAATTGGATGCGCTGGCAGCGGCTTACATGGCATACCTGGCAGCACATCGCCCACAAAGCGTTACTTTGCTAGGGGAAGCCAGCGAAGGACAAATTGCTATTCCGTAGCCATGAAGTCCCAAAGTTTTAACTTGGTACCTTCGTGCTTTAGTGGTGCATGCCAACATAGCGAGTGCGGCAGGCTAATACCACGAAGCCCCAAAACCGCGCAAATTGGTTTGTTTCGCTAAGTTCTTAGTGTCGGTGCATGCCAACATGGCAGAGGCGGTTTCCACGCCATCGGGTAGATTCGCTCATCGCAATGACGGCTATTTTTAAACGACCCCTTACATGAGAAAAATTTGTCTTATTCTCAATCCCAAAGCCAACCGCGGCCAGGCACAAGAAATGGCCGCGTCCTTATTTCCAATCGCCGAAGCCCTGGGCGGTGCACACTGGTTACGCACCCGTGGGCCGGGAGACGCCATCTACCTGGCGCGCGAAGCCGCTGAGCAGGGCTATGAGGTGGTGGCCGCCGTGGGCGGTGACGGCACATTGCACGAAGTGCTCAACGGCCTGATGCAGGTGCCGGCCGAACGCCGCTCGCGCCTGGGCGTGATTCCATTGGGCTCCGGAAACGATTTTGCCCACGCGGTGGGTGTGCCCAGTGACCCACAAGCCGCACTGCGCACCTTATGGCATGGGCGGGTACGGCGCGTTGACGTCGGCACGTTGCGCGATGAGCATGGTCACCAGGGCTTTTGGGGCAATACCCTGGGGATTGGCTTTGATGCCATCGTCACACTGCGCGCCCGGCGGCTTCAACGCCTGCGCGGGGCGCTGATTTACCTGGTCGCTACGCTGCAAACTATCATCAGCAACCACACGCCCAACCGAGTACGCTTCAAGAGCACCCAGGAGCAGTGGGAAGATGCGTTGTTGATGTTCACCGTCTGTAACGGGCCACGCGAAGGCGGCGCCTTTTTGATTGCCCCTCAGGCCACACCGGACGATGGACACTTCGATTATGCCTACCTGCTCCCCGTTTCTCGGCCACGCATGTTGCGTATCCTGCCCGAGGTGATGCGCGGCACGCACACCCACCTACCGCAAATTCGGATGGGCACTTGCAGGAATTTCACTCTGGAGGCCGATTTGCCGCTCATGGTGCACACCGATGGTGAGATTTTCCTGGGGCTGGATAGCGCCAGCCACCGCCTGGAAGTCTCCCTGCTGCCCGCCGCGCTGGAAGTGATGCACGGAGAACGCATCTAAAAGGTACGCTATGCCCGGATTACTCACCAGCCTACAAGGCAAAGACCTGGGGCACTTGCGCATCATCGCCGAGCATTGGGGCTTGAGCGCCTGGCGTGCGCCGGATGCCTACACCGGTCTACAGCGCCTCGTCCCATTGATGCTGGATGCCGATCTGGTGGAAGAGATGGTGGAGGCCTTGCCGCCGGATGCTCGTACCGCCCTGGATGACCTGCAACGCAATGGCGGGCAGATGCCCTGGGCGGTCTTTTCGCTGCGCTACGGAAGTATCCGGGAAATTGGCCCTGGGCGGCGCGACCGAGAGCGCCCCGACTTGCAACCCATTTCTCCGGCTGAACGCCTGTGGTACCGAGCGTTCATCGCCCGTAATTTTTTCGACACCCCCAACGGACCTCAAGAAGTCGTTTACATTCCGGATGACCTGGCCGCGCTGCTGCCTCCCGTCAGCCATGCGTCTGATGTGCCGTTGGGGCGTCCGGCTACCCCGGTGGAACGCGCGGTTCCACAACCCTGCGATGATGCGGTGTTGGATGATGCTTGCACGCTGCTGGCGGCGCGCCGCATTCCGTTGCCCCCCGATGCCGATTTACCGTTGATACGCGTGCCCCTGCCCGCTCTGGAAGCCTTGTTACAGGCCGCCGGTTTGCTCACTGTGGGTGGACAGGTCAACCCGGAGGCGGCGCGTCAATTTTTAGAGGCACCGCCTCCCCAGGCATTGCTACAACTGTGGCAAGCCTGGCTGCACAGCCCCATCTACAACGAGCTGAGGCTACTGCCCGGCCTGCGTTGCGAGGGGGAGTGGCAAAACGATCCACTACAAGCCCGACAAGCCACCCTTGACTTTTTGAGTGGCCTGCCGCCGGATACCTGGTGGAGCCTGTCGGCGTTTGTGCACGCCGTAAAGGAACACTATCCCGACTACCAGCGCCCCGGAAATGACTTCGACTCCTGGTATATCCGCGACGCCGCCAGTGGGGAGTACCTGCAAGGGATAACACACTGGGATGCGGTGGATGGCGCCCTGCTGCGCGAAATCATCAGCGGCCCGCTGCACTTTCTAGGGCTGTTAGAAGTGGCTGCACCGGAAAAAGGCGCGCCGCCCAGCGCGTTTCGCTGGTCACCGTGGGCTGCGGCACTGTTACGCGGTCATCCCCAAGAAGGCATGACCTCCGAAACGGAGCCGGTACAAGTGCACTCCAATGGGCGCTTGTATGTCCCCCGCAGCGCCCCACGCTCCTTGCGTTATCAAATTGCCCGTTTCTGCACCTGGGAGGGGCGGAAAGGGGATACATTCGTTTACCACGTGACCTCTGAATCTTTGCGACGGGCAGAAAATCAACAATTGAAAGCGCGGCATTTGCTCGTGTTGCTACAAGACGCGGTCAAAAAGGTGCCTCCCAACCTGAAAAAGGCAATTGAAAATTGGGCGGCACAGGGTACACAAGCCCGCATTCAACACGTCACGCTGTTGCATCTGCGCAATCCGGCGTTGCTGCAGAGTTTACAAAAATCAAAAGCGGCTCGCTTTTTAGGCGAACCGCTGGGGCCAACCACCATCATCATCAAGCCAGGGGCGGAGGAGAAGGTGTTGGAAATCCTGACCGAGATGGGATATTTGGGGGAAATCGTGTAAGGGCACGCAACACGGAACGAGGCTAAAGCCACTTCTACATTACGTTGACATCGTGAGGGGCAGATTCTCGCTGCCCGGCAGGGGTAATACGGATGAATTCGGCGCGCTCCCACAGTTCGGGAATGGTGTGTGCCCCCGCATAACTCAAGCCAGAACGTAAGCCACCCACCAGTTGGTACAAAATGTCTGTTGCCTTACCGCGATAAGGCACCATGGCTTCTACACCTTCGGGAACGACCTGCTCCCAATCGCTCTGGGATAGTTCTTCATCTCGTCCCACGCGCTTGCGGGCCACGTTAGCCGTCAGCGAGGCCATGCCGCGTACGATTTTATAACGCCGCCCCTGACGTACCACGGCAACACCGGGGCTTTCGTCGGTGCCGGCCAGTAGACTGCCCAACATGACCGTACTGGCGCCAGCCGCCAGGGCCTTGGTAATATCGCCAGAAGTTCGAATGCCGCCATCGGCGATGATGGGAATGCCAAGACGCTGCCCTTCGCGAGCACACTCTAGAATGGCGCTCAATTGCGGCACGCCAAAACCGGTGACAATACGGGTGATGCAAATGGAACCGGCCCCCACCCCAATTTTGACAGCATCCGCTCCGGCGGCGTGCATGTCGCGTACTCCCTCAGAGGTGGCGACATTCCCCCCAATCAACGGGACCCCCGGGAATTCCCGTTTGAGTCTCCGGATCATCTCCAGGGCGTGGTCTGCATGTCCATGGGCGACATCCAACACCAAGAGATCCGCCCCCTCCTGAATACAGGCGGCGGCGCGTTCTATGTCTTCAGAGCGCACGCCAACCGCCACACCGACGCGCAGCCGTCCTTTGGCATCTTTGGTGGCTTGAGGGTGTTCGTGGAGTTTGATAATGTCTCGCGAGGTAATCAGTCCAACCACGTGATCTTGGGCATCGACCAGCGGTAGTTTTTCGATACGATTTTCATAGAGAATCTGGCGGGCACTTTCCCAGCGTTCGCCTTCGGTAGCCACCAACAGGCGCTCCCGCGGCGTCATCGCCACCTCAACGGGTAAAGCATCGTCGGGGGCGAGTAAAACATCACGCGTGGTGATGATGCCTAATAAACGGTTATCGTCGGTCGTAACCACTAACCCGCCGATGCCTTCTTGCCGCATTCGCTGCCGGGCTTCTCCCACCGAAGATTGCGGAGAAATGGTGTGCGGGTGTTCTACAACGAAACTTTCTGAGCGTTTGACTTGCCGTACCTGAGCAGCCTGTTCTTCAATACTCATAAAACGATGCAAGATGCCGATACCGCCGGCCTGTGCCATGGCAATCGCCATCGGCGCTTCGGTTACAGTATCCATGTTGGCGCTGAGGATAGGAATCGCCAACCGTATCCCGGGTACCAATTCGGTAGAAGTATCTACCGCCGAACGGCTGGTAACATCGGAGCGTTTAGGGATGAGCAAGACATCATCAAAGGTCAATCCGGTTTCGGCGCGCAGTTTCATAACAGAACCTCCTGAAAATCCAAAGGGATTGGGCATGGCAATAACTATTGCTATTGTAACCCGAATTCGGGATTGGCCATAGTTAAGCAGGGCTTAACTCTAAAAGGTGCTTACCCTACGAATACGATGTTGCGAAGCCACCCGCTCAGTTCGTGGAAGTCCTCTGGGCAGGCATCCCCAGTCGGTTTTAGCACCTTTCACAAATTGAGGCAGGACTTCAGTCCGACGAGCCTGGGCGAGAAGAAATCCAGAATCGGGAAGAGGGGTAGCGGAGGGCAATGCCCTCCGCTACCTCTACAACGATTATTGTGCTGCGCGTTGAATCTTTAACACTGAAGAGCCAACAAATCGAGAAAGTGATTTATGGACAGACCCCAAGACTAAACTGCGGTAAAATTCATGTCATACCCCGGTCTGTCCTTGATAAGACCCACAGGGTTCATCTCAATTACCCGAATTGTCTAGTGCTTTCCCCATCACAACGCCAAGGTACAAAGCGTTTAATCGCACCTTTTGTGTAGTAGTGGTGTTTAGGACTTTCGCCAGACTCCCCAAAATGGGGATGCTCTGCCCCAAGTGGAGGCGGGGAAACCGTTTCATCCTGGGACGGGGACCTGCTTTCCCCACGCTGCGCTCGGGGTGCAATGACACAACCGGCTACAAAAGTCCTCTCTTTGAAAGGTTTCCGGTGGCGCGGGAGTGGGCTGTACTACACGATGCGCCCCCGTTTTTCGAGAAGATGCCGCAGACGCTTAAGCAAAACCCCATACATGCCAGCGTCCAGTTAAAAGCAAAAACGCCGGCCACCTTTATAGGCTTACTCATTCCTACTCTTCTCCCCATAGAGGAGTGGTTGAACGAGCCAACCCAAGACAGGCTTAAGACCTTCTGCCGACCGGCTATCCCGGTTTGATTGGCAGCCAATCTTTTGCAGATCTGGCTCCCGGTGAGCGTGGTTTTCAGCCTGTTATCGCCAGCGTTTTTGCACTTCCACTATAGCAAAAAAAAGCAGTGGTGCACCATGACAAATGTCACCCTAAAGCCATGAGTTTTGTCATACCGCGATGAATACCTTCCCTTCCCTAAAGAGCATCCGTGTGGTACTGTTTGATCTAGGGCATACTTTGCTCTACTTTGATGGGGATTGGCCGCAGGTTTTCTTGCAGGCCCAAGAGCAGGTATGGCATATCCTGTCACAGGCTGGCGTATCTTTGCCGCGAGAACCTTTTCTGGCGCAATTTCGCCAACGCCTGGAGGCTTATTACCGGGAGCGGGAAACCGAATTCATTGAACACACGACAGCCTATGTGTTACGCACACTCTTAATGGAAAGTGGTCAAGTAGATTTGCCGGAGGAAACGCTACAAGCGGCCTTAACATCTATGTACGCCACAACCCAGGCGCACTGGCGCCTCATCCCTGAGGTGCACAACACCTTGCAAACGCTACGAGAACGCGGTTATCGCTTAGGGGTGGTCTCTAACGCCGCGCACGATGACGACGTACAGACACTGGTGACCCAGCATCATCTGCGCCCATTTTTTGACCTTGTGCTGACCTCAGCCGCTGCCGGTGTGCGTAAGCCCAATCCGTACATCTTCCACCTGGCCCTGCGGCATTGGGACGGCGTAGCACCACAACAAGCGGTGATAGTAGGCGATACACTGGGGGCTGACATTTTGGGTGGGCAACACGCCGGCCTGCATACCGTCTGGGTGACGGCCTACGCCAATACCCCGGCCAACCGCGCCCATCAAGACACCATCGTTCCAGAGTACCGCATTGAGAGGCTGTCGGCCCTCTTAGAAATCCTGCCCTGAGGGTTTGCCTAAAATTTACGCCCCTGGTTTTGCTCAAATTTTTGGGACAACTCAAAAGCCTTAACGCAAAGTCGCTAAGACGCAAGGGTTTTCTGGAGAAAATACCCGTTACTGGGAGGAGCGAATCTATCCGGCGGCGTGGAAACCGTCTCTGCATGTTTGCATTCACCACTAAGGCACGAAGGCACCAAGAATTTAGCGAAACAAACCAGCCTGCGTGACTTTGAGACTTCGTGGTATTTGCCCACCGCGCTCGCTATGTTGGCATTCACCAAAGGGTCTGTCCATAAATAACTTTTCTCGCTGTCATTGCAAGCCGCCTGTTCTTGGCGGCAAAGAGCGCCCTACTAAGAAACTAAGCAGAGCCCAATATTCAACACTTGAGAATTTGTCTTGTAACGTAGCCTTTCCAGGTTGCGGACAGGCTTCCCAGCCTGTCCTACGCGTAAAATATTTTGAGCGCCCAACGCCCCCGCCAATTTTCGGGGCAACTCAAAAACCTTAACGCAAAGTCGCTAAGACGCAAGGGTTTTCTGGATACACGCCAGTTTGAACGCTAAAATGTGTTTTTCTTTGCGACACGTATGAAAGCCCCTGATGACAAGCAACACTGTGCAGCGGCGTGCCTGCCCATCAGCCGCTAAGGTTGTGACCGCCGGGCCGTGCCACCAGGTACGCCTTCCAATCCAGGGCTTCCAAATTGGGCACAGGCGGCAAGTCGGGGGTCATACGATGCAGGCTGTAACCGGCGGTGCGGAAAGTCTCCCAGGCAACACGCGCCGATTCGGGGCCGTGCAGTTCCAACAACACCAACGGTCGCGCCTCCCGCAACAGGCGCTGCATTCCTGGCAAGGCCAGTACCTCCCCTCCCTCGATGTCCATCTTGACCAGGTCGGGCGGGGGATTGCCCTGAGCGTACACAAAATCATCCAGAGAAACCGACGGCACCGCTAACGCCTGCTCGTACGACAGTGTACGCCCCGCCGAGCCAAGCGCCTTGCCCATATCATCCGAAGGGCCGAGTAAAAAGCGCGTCATCCCACTGACATCCGTCACCGCGGCGGGGACGAGTTGCACGCGTGCCCCCAACCCATTGAGTGCCACATTGCGGCGCCAACGTGCCTGGTTATCGGGCAGGGCTTCAAAGGCAACAACCCGCCCTTGCTCCCCAACCGCCTTGGCCAAGAGCAAGGTGATGTAGCCCACGTTAGCGCCCACATCGTAAACCGTCCAGGCGGGGAGCACCAGGCGGCGGATCGCATCTTGCAATTCCGGCTCATACGTTCCCAGCCAGTAATCTTTTTCGGATTGCAGATCAAGCGCCAAGCGCCAGCCGTGCAAATCCCCGGCCGCGATTTCGATTTCGGTCAACCCGCTGGGGGCGGTGCGGTTGAGCAGGCTGCGAATCGCACCCGTCAACGGCCCCAGACGGTACAAGCCGCGTTTGAGGGGGAGCGGCAACCACCGCGCTACAAACGAAGCCAACGATAGAAGAGGAGAAGAAGCCATAATTACATAGAGACAACCTGCTGGTCACCCCAGCAGGAAATAGGAATTGAAGGTTACGCCGCCTCCAACGCCGCCAGATAGCCATCAACCATCGCTTGCAGGTCAAAAGCGGCTTCGGCACGGGTGCGGGCGGTAGCCCGGAAGCACGGCTGGTCGGTCAGGATTTCTACGGCGGCCGCAGCCAACGCGGGGACGTCGGGCGGTGCCAGTTTCCAGGGATCGCCACCGTAGGGCACAATGCGCCCGGCATCCCCAACCACCAATTCGGGCAACGCGCCGGTATCGAAAGCCAGCACCGGCAAGCCACAAGCCAGCGCCTCAATGACCGAATTCGGACAGGCGCCGTTCACATCGGCCGCGTACAACACATGCGCCGAGCGATCCATCTCCGGAATGCGCTCGCGCGGCACCACCCCGCCAAAGATGAGTGGAAAATCCACCTGATAGGCGGATTTCAGCGCCTCAGAGACGCGTCCCAACACGAAAAGTTCTACCGGTTTTCCCAGCGCCGGGCGGTAACGTCCATTGAGTAGCGCCGCCAGTTGGATGGCCGTTTCCAGACCGAGTTCGTAGCCACCTGCCAGACTGCCTTCCACCACCAGCAAGCGATAGGCTGCTGTGGGGCGTTGATGGGTGCCTTGCGGGGTGTATTCATCCAACGGCACGGCATTGTGCACCACGCTGTGCGGTACCGAGGCAGGACCGTAAACACGCTGCCACCAATCCCGCGAGAACGCGCTCTGATAGACGATGTGGTCGGCCAGGCGCGTGCGAATGAGGTTCAAAATCAGGTTGCCGTACTCCGAGCGCAGATAATGCTTTAGGCCGGTGCGGCGCACACGATGAATCCAGTTCATACCGTCCAGGCGCTGCACCAGGCGTACGCCGCGCCGTTTGAGGCGCCACAATTGCGCCAAATGACGCGTCCCGCCGATGATGAGTGCGGCCTCAATGGCCGGCTCATCGGGAGAAGCGGCCACCCGGTAGCCACGATGCTGCAAGGCAGTCGCGAAACGGTGCCGAAAGGACACCATGCCGCCAACGCCGTGCACGTGAGGTAACAGGGCAATGGTTTTCATCGTTTGGACTCCCCAGGTGACCGTTCACCGATTTTACGCGCCGGAATACCGGCCCAAACTTCCCATTCGCCGGTGGATTGCAGCAGGACAGCATTCGCACCGACCACCGTGCCGCGCCCAACCGTCAGGATGCCTTCCTTGCACAGCACCTTGCAACCCGGGGATAGGATGACATCATCTTCGATATGGACGCTCTCGAAACGAGAGGCCTCCGCCGGACGGTAGATGTCAGCACGGCCAATGGTGACGCCGGGATACAGTTTGACGCGCGCGCCAATGCGCGCTTTGGAATGCACCACCAGGCCAAAGGCTCCGTGCGCCAGTTCCAACCCCGGCCCGATGGGCACGCTGCGCGGCAATTCCACCCCCAACAGTTTGAGCGCGTAGTAGGCCAAACGGCCAATCAGCGGTTTGCGGCGCAGATAGGCCAGCGTAGTGGGCAGATCATTCATGGGCGATCTCAGGCTGACGCGCCCACCCCCAGGCGCAGATGATGGAAGCCGGCGGCCTCCCAGGGGGTGGAGTCCTCCCACAGGTTAACGGTATCCACTAAAATCCGGGCCGGGCTGTGGGCAGCCACCTTACGGGGGGTGAGGTCTCGGAATGGGGTGTGTCCCACCAGGATGAGGACGGCATCCACATCCTCCAGTGCGGTCTCCAACGAGGGCACCAGCGTCAGATCCTCCAAATCGGCATCCGGCTTATAGGGTTCGTAGGCTTTGACCAGCGCCCCTTCGGCTTGTAGCAGGTGACAAACTTCGATGGCCGGGCTTTCCCGCAGGTCGTCCACATCGGGTTTGTAGGCCAATCCCAGCGCAGCAATGCGCTTGCCGAACAGGTCGCCCAGGGCACGTTGCAACAACGAGACCACAAAGCGCGGCTGCTCGTCGTTGACCCGCCGGGCAGTGGCAATCAGTGGGGTCAGGTCAGGAGCGGCTTCCACCAGGAACCAGGGGTCAACGCTGATACAGTGACCGCCCACGCCGGGGCCAGGACGCAGGATGTTGACACGCGGATGCTGATTGGCGAGGGCGATGGCCTGCCAGACATCCACCCCGAAACGGTCGGCCAGGCGGGCGAATTCGTTGGCCACCGCAATGTTGACGTCTCGATAGGTGTTTTCCATCAATTTGACCATCTCGGCGGTGGTGGCATCGGTGAGAAAAATTTCACCGCGCACAAAGGTGGCATATAAATCGCGCCCGGCCTGGGCCGAGGCCTGATCAATACCGCCGATGACGCGGGCATTTTCGATGAGTTCCCGCAAAATCTGTCCCGGCAGGACGCGTTCCGGGGAGTAGGCCAGGTGGAAATCTCTCCCCGCCTTGAGGCCGGATTGCTCCAGGATGGGGGCCACTATGTCCACGGTGGTACGCGGCGGCGAAGTGGCTTCCAGAATGACCAGGTTGTTGGCTCGCAGATGGGGCACAATGGACTGTGCCGCAGCACGCACGTAAGACAGGTCGGCCTTGGGGTAGGGCAAATCTCCATCCCGACGTTCAAAGGGGGTAGGCACCGCAATGATAAAGGCATCGGCAGGTTCGGGCTGCTCGCTGACGGTCAAACTGCCGGATTTCAACGCCGCGCCGACCAGGGTACGCAAGCCGGGTTCGTGCAAGTGCAAGCCGCCGTTACGCAAGGTGGTCACCACCTGCGGGTTGACGTCTACGCCAACCACCTGCACACCGTGGGTGGCAAGAGTGCTGGCCGTGGGCAGACCAATGTAGCCCAGGCCAAGAATGCAGACTTTTTGAAATTTCACAGAGGTTCTCCTAAAAACGTTTTTGTGTTCAACGCACGTATCTTTTCAAAAAACGGGGCAGGTGACAGTCGCCTTTGTGCCCGGGATATTGAGAAGATAGCGATGCGCAATTTTCTATGCGATGAGTGATTATGCCACACTCATCGCAAAAGCGCAAAAGACGGTGGTCGCCGAAGCCAACCGCACGGTTCGTGGCAGCCCTTTGGGTGGAGGGTAGCGGAGGGCAATGCCCTCCGCTACCCTCTGCCGCCAGCCACATGCCCCTTCGGGGTACAGGTGGCTTCCACGAACGAAGCAGGGACTTCAGTCCCGCTCAATGCCGGTGTGCACGCAAAAGTCCTTAGCGGCGACAAAGAAAAGCCATAGATTTCGCAGATGGTTTGACAACCTTTGCGTAGGCACAATCGCAAAAAACACTTGACACAGAACGTATGTTCATGTTATATTGTTAGCACAAATGGGCAAACAATTAATACCATTGAGTAAGGAGAAAACCTTATGATGGCCCGCAAACGCGAGCCCGGGCTAGGCGACCGGCATCGCAAAATTTTACAAGTTTTAGAAAACTTCCAACAGGCGAACGGTTACCCGCCTACCATTCGGGAGATTGGAGAACTAACGGACATTAAGTCCACCTCGCTGGTGAACTACTATCTCAACCAGTTGCAAGAGGCAGGCTACATTGCACGCGAAGACCGACTGTCGCGCGGCATTCGGTTACTAAAAAGCGCGTCGAACCAACCAATGCAAAAAGCCAAACAAAGCCTGCAAAACGTCCGGCAACGCGTGGAGGAAGTCTTCCGCATCCCCCTGGTGGGACGTATCTTTGCCAGCGAGCCGGTACCGGTACCGACTTCGGATTTCAATTACTTCGATGATGAAAGCACCGCGATTGAAGTAGCCCGCAGTTTGCTGCCGGGGCGAGAAGCGCTGGATGACCTGTACGCGCTGGAAGTTCAGGGCGATTCGATGATTGATGCCATGGTCAACGACGGCGATATCGTCATCATGAAGCGCACCAACGAGGCCCGCAACGGTGATATGGTGGCTATTTGGTTGGATGATCGCGACGAAACCACCCTCAAGTACTTTTACCGCGAAGGCAAGCGCGTCCGTTTACAGCCTGCCAACCCCACCATGCAGCCCATTTGGATTGACGATCCCCGCCATCTGCGCGTGCAAGGCAAGGTCGTCATGGTCATCCGTCAAATGGAGCGCCCACTCCCCCGCCAATCGCCGTTGGCGGCCTGAAAATCCACCTACAACGCGGCCTTCAGCCGCAACCAAATGTACCGCCGACCTGCCTGTGCCACCTGTGCCATGTAATGGTACGCAGTGGTATGGTCGGCATTGCCAGGCAAAGCCTGGCGGTATGATTGCCAAACAAGATTTGTGCGCACGGCGCAACTGTTGGAGAGTAATTCTATAACGCACTTTCCTGCCCCCCGATAACCCATCGGGGGGTTTCTTTTTTGGCCATTGCACAAAAAGCCGTTTTTCTCCTGTCATATCCCAAATAACCGCCAGGACATGAAGGCCCCAGGGAGAAAGGCGGCAAGGAAGCGTATGAAAACAACTTCCGTTTTTCGTGCCGGTTGAGCGGGGCTTTACCCTACGAGCGCGATATCGCGAAGCCACCCGCTCAGTTTGTGCAAGCCCTTTGAACTGGAGGAGTAGCGGAGGCCAATGCCTTCCGCTATCCCTTTCTTCAGTCCGCCTACCAAACATCCAGAAATTTACGGGTATAATAACAAGCACAATGTTTTTCTATTTTTTTAGGAGAAAACCATGTTCAGAAAATTAACTCCGACCTTGCTGCTGCTTACTTTGTTGTTGACAGCCTGCGGGGGAAAGTCCACGCCAACCCCCGAAACACCTATGG
>DAOTZN010000382.1:0-4843 GCA_034434095.1 Anaerolineales bacterium | reverse complement strand
CCGGTCGTCACCTGGGATATGAGGCCTTTACGTCAAAATTTACAGGGCGAAAATGGCTCGAAAGCACTTCTACTCATCTACGAACGTATGCCAGCATGTACGCAAGCGCAAACGCAGGGCTTTGAAACCGCGCTGGAAAACGCACAAGGGGTGATTGCGTACCCGTGGTGCCGCCTGCCAGACCCCTGGCGCAGTGACCAGCGTCAGGCCTTTCAAGATACCATCCACACGGTAGCAGAGAAGGTGCCAGATACCTTTGTGCTTTCCGACTACCTGTGGGGCGGCGCGACGCCAGAAATGATGGCCACGCTGGCACAACGGGAACAGCAAGTACGCACCGTCTCACGTTGGGGGATAGCGCTACCGCTGGTATGCCTGTGGCTGATTGCCGCCCTGGTGGTACGCACCTGGCATTCGTTGGCGGTCTGGTGGGGCGTGCCGTTGCTGCTCGGCGGGGGGCTAACGTGGGGCGCGGGATGTGTGCTGCCGATGCTGTTGCAATCCGGTTTGCAAACTGCACTCCAAAACGTTTTTTCGGATTACCCACCACTCCAAGAAGAGGTGTTGCGCCTGCTCAAAGAAGGCCTGACATTACTTACTCCGGTGTTGACCTGGCAAGGGGCACTGATTGCTGGCTTAGGGTTGTTGCTGCTCTTGATCCGCCTGTTTATTGGTTCTTCAGCGTTGAAGAGTTAACGCAAAGACGCGGAGTCACAAAGAAATTTAGTCCCAAAACCGGAAGATGGCGCTACCCCTTCTCATCGCAGTGACACTGTCCAACCCCGAAGTTAACGCAAGCGCCGCCAACGCCCCCCGCCGGCGTGCCAACCGGATAACTCACGCGCCGGGGTTGCCCCGCCGTACAGCATGTCCTCAGCGACCCAACCCTCCATTTCTCCAACACGTACACGCCACCAGTAGGCATTTTCGGCACGTAAGCCGCCCAATTGCATGAGCGTGGGTAAAATAACACCCTCATCTCCCGGGGACAGGGTCTCCAACCTGGGAAAATCCCAACCTGGGCCGAGCAAGAGCGGGCCTGTCCGCCGCAGCGTAACCGCATCGCCGCGTCCAAAGGTCAACGAACGCTCTTTGGGCTGCACGGCAATCACCGCCAGCGCCGTACCCACCAACGGCTCCAGGGACGGATACTCGCCATCCGCACCCGGTTCGCCCTCTGGGCCGCATTGACGGGTAAAGTTGCAATACGTGTTATTCACCACCCGCCCATTGACCCACATGGTGGTTGAACCGCCGCTATCCAGCGTAATGCCATCCGTCGCCCCGAGCACATCCCGCAAAAACAACGCCAATTGCCGCACCGTCACCCCCTCGCTCACGCCAGGGTTCCAGCCATCGGCGACCACCAGAAAAACGAAGGCCTCATTGTAGGCCACGGCCGTACGAGCATTGCGCTGCTGCGCTTCCGCACGGGGGATCTCTTGCACCTGCCGGTCACGCAGCAAGACGTAATCGCCGCCAATCGCTGCGTAGGCGCCGCCCCAGTCGTCGGCGTTTGGGGTACTACAGTCGCTTTCCATGTGGGTGATTTCCTGGTGAATGCCAAGGCGATCGCCGACCTTCGCAGCCTTCAACACCTGCCGACGCGCCTTACCATGTGCCGAGAGCAACACATAGCCGTAAGGCAGCGGATGGTTGCCCTGATGGTCGAAAATGGCGCGGATGGTACCGCTCACCTGCTCTCTACTACCCGCCGGCGCAATCCCCAAGGGAGCGTCCAGTTCCACCAGAATCTCCACGCCGTCATCATCGGTACGGCTGCGCTCGCCAAAATGCCAGGTGTACAGCACCAACGCATCCTTTGGGCGCGACACGTTCACCCCACTGAAGCGCACGCTGCTTCCATTTTCAAAAGTGACCGTTTGCTTCCCAGGACGGTGAGAGACGCAACCACCCACAAAGGCGCGCCCATCCAACGTCCAGACGAAGCCGCTACCGCTTTCCACGTCATCGAAGCGCTGGGCGTACCAGCCGGATTGCACCACCCCGCGCCACGGCCGACCGCTTTCTAAATCGAAGTAGTAGCCGTTGACGGCCGCCACGACCTGGTTATAACCGCGGGGCAGACCATCCCCCCAGGCACTCAGGGCACCATCGGCGCGCTGCGCCATCTGCGCTACGCTTTCCCTGCCGCTGCGCAAACTGCCGTTAGCGATGATGGTATCGAGCGTCAAATCGGGATACTCGCGGCTCATACGGACGACAAAAAAATCGACCGGTTGCCCGTCCGTGGTCAGGTGGAAGCGTTGAAAGAGGACCCCAGGGGCGAGTGCCACTTTTAGGGTACGCGCACCCCCTGAAAGGGCGTTGGACGCCGCGGCAGTTCTCAGGGGTTGCCGGTATCCCCATAGGGTCAGACAAATCCCCAGGGACAGCAAGATCAGCATCATTTTTTTCTTCATAGGGTGGTATTATACCGAACAACATCCCCCAGAAAGGACGGTATGCGTTGAAAGATCAATTTTTGCTCTCCCCCGAAGTGGTGTTTCTCAACCACGGTTCGTTTGGTGCCTGCCCACGGCCGGTGATGGCGCGCTTGCAAGCCTTGCAACTCGAGATGGAAGCCGAGCCCGTTGCGCTGCTGGGGCGGGAAATCGTAGGCCGGATGGCGGAAGCACGCGCCGCACTGGGTGCTTACTTGAATGTGCCCGCCAATGACGTGATGTATTTTCCCAACCCCACCACCGCCATCAACATGGTGATGCGCTCGATGCTCACCGCACCGCCCGGCTCGCCCCTGCACCTGTTGCCCGGTGACGAAATCTTGACCACCGACCACGAATACGGCGCTATGGTGCGCACGTGGCGTTATTTTTGCCGCCAGCGCGGGGTGCGCCTGGTGCAGCAAGAAATTCCGCTGCCGGTGAGCACGCCGGAAGCCTTTGTGGCGCAGTTTTGGCGCGCCGTGACGGCACGTACACGTGTGATTTTCATCAGTCACATCACCAGCAAAACCGCGCTGATTTTCCCCGTCACCGAAATCGTGCGCCGAGCGCGGCAAGCGGGCATTTTGTGCATCGTGGACGGGGCACACGCGCCGGGGCAAATCCCGCTCGACCTGGGGGCGTTACAGCCCGACCTGTACACCGGCGCGCTCCACAAGTGGCTATGCGCACCCAAAGGCACGGCCTTCCTGTACGCCCGCCCGGAGATACAAGCGTATCTCGACCCGTTGGTGGTCAGTTGGGGCTACGAGAGCGAGCAGCCGAGTGGTTCGCAGTTCGTGGATTACCACGAATGGCAGGGCACGCGCGATATGACACCTTTTCTGACTGTTCCGGCGGCAATTGCCTTTCAGGAAGCGCACGATTGGTCCACGCTGCGCGCCCGCTGCCATGCGTTGGCAGTGGAGACGCGCGCCCGCCTCAACGCGCTGACCGGTCTGGAAAGCATTGCCCCACCTGAGTGGCTGGGGCAAATGGCGAGCATCCGCCTGCCAGACAACATCAACCCGATGGCTTTGCAGCAATGGTTGTGGGAAGAGAAGCGCATTGAAGTCCCCGTTTTCTACTGGAACGAACAGCCTTTTTTGCGGGTATCGTTCCAGGCATACAACACCCCGGCCGATGCCGATGCGCTGGTGGCCGCGCTGCGGCAAGCCTTTCAGGACTGAAGTCTCTCAGATTGCATCTGATGGTATCTATACAGTGGCTATGCGCAATCTGTTGCCAAGATTTTGCTCATGAGCACCGCGTAAAACAGGCCTTCAGCCTGTCCCCGGTGGGCATGTACCGCCGACCTTTGGTCGGTACTACCAGGCGGAGCCTGGCGGTACGATTGCGTTGAAGCGTTAACGCCGTAAGCGGGCGTAAAACGGGCTTTCAGCCTGTCCCCGGCGGAATGTGCGGCCGACTACTACCAGGCCGAGCCTGGCGGTACGATTGCGTTGAAGAGTTAACGCTGTGAGCGGGCGTAGGATAGGCTTTCAGCCTGTCCCCAGCGAACAAGCGTAGGGTGGGCTTTCAGCCCGCCCCCGGTGGCATGTGCCGCCAACCTTTGGTCGGTACTACCAGGCGGAGCCCGGCGGTACGATTGCGCTGAAGTGTTAACACCGTGAGCGGGCGTAGGGTGGGCTTTCAGCCCGCCCCCGGCGGAATGTGCGGCCGAACCTGGAATCGGTACTACCAGGCGGAGCCTGGCGGTACAATTGCGCTGAAGCATTGACGCCGTGAGCAAGCGTAGGATAGGCTTTCAGCCTGCCCCTGGCGGTACGATTGCGTTGAAGCGTTAACGCCGTGAGCGGGCGTAGGGTGGGCTTTCAGCCCGCCCCCGGCGGAATATGCCGCCGACTACTACCAGGCCGAGCCTGGCGGTACGATTGCGCTGAAGCGCTAACGCCGTGAGCGGGCGTAGGACGGGCTTTCAGCCCGCCCCCGGCGAACAAGCGTAGGGTGGGCTTTCAGCCCGCCCCCGGCGGTACAATTGCGTTGAAGCGTTAACGCCGTAAGCGGGCGTAGGGTGGGCTTTTAGCCCGCCCCTGGCAAACAAGCGTAGGGTGGGCTTTCAGCCCGCCCCCGGTGGGCATGTACCGCCGACTACTACCAGGCCGAGCCCGGCGGTACAATTGCGTTGAAGCGTTAACGCCGTGAGCGGGTGTAGGGTGGGCTTTCAGCCCGCCCCCGGTGGGCATGTGCCGCCGACTACTACCAGGCCAAGCCTGGCGGTACAATTGCGTTGAAGCGTTAACGCCGTGAGCGGGCGTAGGACGGGCTTTCAGCCTGTTCCTGGCGGTACGATTGCGTTGAAGCGTTGACGCCGTGAGCGGGCGTAGGGTGGGCTTTCAGCCCGCCCCCGGTGGGCATGTGCCGCCGACTACTACCAG
>DAOTZN010000381.1:0-1697 GCA_034434095.1 Anaerolineales bacterium | reverse complement strand
GTTGATGGGGGTGATTTTGGGGGTCCCGGTAGATTTTGTTTGCCAGTCGCCCGAAAAGTCGGCTACGCTTAGGCTGGCTTTGAAAGTTTGCGCGCTGTTGGGGGCAATGGCAACCACTCTGAGCGGCGCGACACCTATTTTTTCGGAGAGTACCCCAAATGCCAGTTTGCTGCCCTCCGGGTAAAAGACCGGCTCCTGGGTGCCGATTCGCACCCAAAACGCCGGACCCCCTTCAATTTCCACCAATCCCGGTAAACCTGTGCGGCTTTTGTTGCCGCGCGCGGTGGTGTCGCCGTTGCCAATCCACAATGGATGCACGCCGCCCTGCTCAATTTGGGCAGTAACGCGGACTTTGTTGCTACCATCGGGGCTGAATTGACCATTGGGCAAGCCATAATCAAAAATGCCGCTAGTGCCGGTTTTGAGTGCCATGTAATCGCCGTACTCACCGCCAGTTTTGGTGGGCGGGGGAGAGATACGCATCCGCGCGGCTTTGTATGGGGGCTGCACCGAGCAGGTAGCGCGCGAAATCGTAAGTATTGAGTTGATACGCGCGTAGTGCTGCAACATCAAACGGATAACTACCGCTATTAATGGCTTGCGCCCATGCCGTTTGGCTCATGCTGCACCCCATACCGCCCTCGCACAAGGTGAGGTACAGTGCCGTTGCCAGGTTTTGCCCCCATCGGTTGAGTATTGAAGCAACCATGCGCTCATGGTTTTCTCGGCACGGTTAAGTTTTGAGTGACCGCACCTTTACAAATTCATAGCGAATGGGTAGTACCTGGGCTATACTGTCTGTTTAGCCAAACCGACATGATGCACAGGAGACTACCCAGATGACAGTATACTCTGTTCCCACGATTTCAGGGCCGGCCGCTTGGCCAGGGCCTATCGAGCCGGTCTGGCAAATGTTGCCAGCCAGCGGCGAGCCATTAGCCGGATACAAACGCGCCGACTTGAGCCTGGCTGACCGGTTGTTCATGGCAGCGGTGGTCAACTTGCCACCCGAGCGGCGGCCTTGGGGCAGTATCACCTGGTTGGCGGACGTTTTCGACACCAGTCGGCCGACCGTGTATGCCATTGGTGAGCGGGGGCGCACGGGCATGCAAGCCTTGCCTTCCAGTCGTCCGCGCTTGCCAACTTTGCCAGCCCAGACGAGCACCGTTGCGGCCTATCCGCTGATTGCGGTGACGCCCAACCGTATCCGGCGCACCATTCTGACGCTGCTGTTTCCGGGCAAGGTATCGGGGCGCGACGTGGAGGCGTGCCTGGAAGCCGCTTTGGACGTCAGCCGCTCGAATGTGACAGTCTCTCACCTGCTGCACGAAGCCGGGCGGAGAGCGGGTGAAATCTTGGCCAAGGTGGACCACCGCCCGTTAGGGCCGGTGGTGCTGGCGCGGGACGAGTTGTTCGCCGGACGCAATCCCAACCTGCTGCTGGTTGAGCCGCACACGCTGGTCATCACCGGGCTGTATGCCACCCAGGACCGCGGCGCCGAAACTTGGGCCTGTGCGCTGCTGCTCACCCAAGATCGCGGGGTGCAGATTGCTGGACTGGCGGAAGATGGCTGTGTGCCCTATGCGGCTTCCTGTCGGGCCGCTGGGCTGGACACGGCGATTCAACGCGATACCTGGCATCCGCTGTATGACATGTCCCGAGTGGTTGGCGATGTCAAACGCGAAGCCTGCCGCTTA
>DAOTZN010000380.1:0-5111 GCA_034434095.1 Anaerolineales bacterium | reverse complement strand
TCGGGACAGGCGCTCCGCTCGCTTTGCTCGCAGTGACACCAGAGACGGGCGGATTGCACCGTTTTCCGCGCTCATCTGCCTCCTAGCGAGCAACCAAAAGTGTCCACAAGTTTCTGAACCATCCCAACATTCATAATCAGTATGCCATTCCCCCATGCGCGCTGAAGAGCAAAAAATCAACGTTCAGAGCCGGGGTATCTTCCCCTAACGCAAGCGCCAATCCAACGCGGTGTAGCGCCGGGTGACTTTGTCGTTGCGCACCGCCATGCCGATGGCGCGCTTGCTGCCCACCAAGACGCACAGTTTCCTGGCGCGCGTGATGGCGGTGTACAGCAGGTTGCGTTGTAACATCAGGTAGTGTTGGGTGACCAGCGGCATGACGACCACCGGAAATTCTGCCCCCTGGCTTTTGTGTACCGAGATAGCGTAGGCCGGCACCAATTGATCGGCCTCCGTCCAGTCGTAGGTTACCGGACGGCCGTCAAACATGACTGTCAGGGTGTGATCGAGCAGGGACAGGGCGCTCAACGTGCCGATGTTGCCGTTGAATACGTCCTTGTCGTAGTCGTTTTGAATTTGCAAGACCTTGTCGCCCGGGCGGAAGACCTGTCCAAACAGGCTTTTTTCCGGCTTGTCGCCGGCCGAAGGGTTGAGCAGACTTTGCAAACCGGCGTTGAGGGCGTGTACCCCAACCGGGCCGCGGTACATCGGCGCCAGCACCTGGATGTCGCTGCGGGGGTCGTAGCCGAACTTTTGCGGGATGCGTTGGGTAACCACTTCGAGCACCCATTGGGCGGCTTCTTCGGGTGTTTCTGCCGGGAAGAGGAAGAAATCTGGGGGGTGGTCGCGCTCATCGGCTTCTGCCGAGGTGGGAAAACGCGGCATTTCGCCGCGGTTGATGCGGTGCGCGTTGGTGATGATGGCAGAACCGGCTGCCTGGCGGAAAATCCTGTTCAGGCGGGTGACGGCCACACTGCCGCTGGCAATGATATCGCGCAGTACGTCGCCGGAGCCCACGGAGGGCAACTGGTCTACATCGCCGACCAACAGCAGATGGGTGCCGGGCGCCAGTGCCTTGCTCAGATGGTAGGCCAGCACGATATCCAGCATGGAGGCTTCGTCTACCACCAGCAGGTCAACGGGCAAAGGAGATTCAGCGTTGACCTTGAAGCCTTCGCTGGGGCTGTAACCCAGCAGGCGGTGGATGGTGCTGGCCGGGCGTCCGGTGGCTTCGGAGAGCCGCTTGGCGGCCCGTCCGGTGGGGGCTGCCAGGGCGTAGGTCTTGCCGGACGATTCGAGCAATGCAATCAGCGCCCGAATCGCGGTGGTCTTGCCCGTGCCCGGTCCGCCGGTCAACACGCTGACCGGATTGTTCAACACGGTCCGGATGGCTTGCTGCTGTTCGGGAGACAGATCGGCCGGCAGGGTGGTCAGCGCCGGGGGAATATCGCTCAAGCGAGAAAACAGGCTGTACCCCAGGTTGTGCAGCCGTTCGGCTACGCCGCGTTCGCTGACGTGTAGGGGGGTGAGGTAAACCGCGGGGATGCGGTACCCTTCAGGGGACTCACGCACCCCTCGCGAGGTCGTTTGTTCCCCAGGGGGTGGTAAATTCTCCAGGGTGAGGCGTTGCTCCTCAATCAGGTGTTCTAGTGCTGCTTCCAACTGCTCAACGGCAACTCCCAGCAATTCGGCCGCGCTTTGGAGCAGTTCTGCCCGCGGTGCGTAGGTGTGCCCTTCTTCCACCAGACGGTTGAGGGTGTACACTAATCCGGCTTCCAGGCGGGAAGGGTGGTCGGCAGAGAGACCTAATGCCTGGGCAATTTTATCGGCGGTTTTGAAGCCCACACCGTAGATGTCGCGCGCCAGGCGGTAGGGGTCTTTTTGCACGATGTCAAAGGCTTCGGCGCCGTAGGTTTTGTAGATTTTGACGGCCAGCGCGGTGCTCACGCCGTAACTGTGCAGAAAAAGCATGATTTCTTTGATTTGCTTTTGCTCTTGCCAGGCGGCGACGAGTGTTGCCGCGCGTTTGACGCCGATATCGGGGACTTCTTGCAGGCGTTCGGGGTGGTTCTCGATGATTTCCAGGGTTTGCGCCCCAAAATGGGACACGATACGCTCGGCCAGGCGCTTGCCGATGCCGCGCACCAACCCCGAACCGAGGTAGCGTTGGATGCCGGCGGTGGTGGCCGGTAGGGCTTGTTCGCAAATTTTGACCTGAAATTGCAGCCCATGTTTGGGATGGTTGACCCATGCGCCGGTTAGGCGCAGGTATTCCCCCGGGTTGAGTTCTGGCAGCGTCCCCACCACGGTGACCAGGCCATCGCGCCCCATGCCCGGGGTGCGGTGCGCTTCCGGGCGCAAGCGCAGCACACTGTACCCGTTCTCCGGGTTGTAGTAAGTGATGCGCTCTACCGCACCGGTGAGGGTTTGAGTGTCGGTAGTCAAAGGGTTTACGGTTGCTGACTGTCTGCCCAATCGCGCCCCAGGATGACGACGAAATCGTAGGGCGCATCTTGCAGGTAACTGGTGAAAATCTGGCTCTCTGCCACGTGCAGGGTGCTGACCAGGGCTTTGAGGGTGTAGGGATTGCCGCTGTAGTCGATAACGGTGGTGAGCAGGTATTCCTGGTCGGCGTTATCTACCTGCACGATGTTGAAGCCCTGTTCAAGCAGCAGGTCACGGGTTTTTGCACCCAGGCCGGAGGTGTAGGTGCCGTTTTGCAGGGCGATGCGGGCGTTTTCTGCCTGCAACAAAGCGGCATCCGGCGTGCCAATGGCCAACGGCCCAATGTAGCCGTGCACCGAGAAGACATCATCGCGCAGTTCGCGCACTTTTTGAGGGTCGTACACCAGGATGGATTGGCCATCGTAGGAGGTGCTAATGTCCACCTGCTCCGGCCCGATAATGGCGTGATGAAAGTTTTCGGAGGGAATGTCTTTCATCAACCAGGCGAGTTTGATGGCATAGTCGAAGGTCAGGTTAGTGTTGATGCCATCCTTCATCTGGTAGTAAAAGTACGGGGCGCGCTCGATGAGCGTAGGCAGCAGATCGAAATCCAGAATGCGGTCGCGCACCCCCAGGAGTACCTGCTGCTGGCGTTGGGCACGGTCGAAGTCCCCGCCGGCGGTATGCCGAGCACGGGCATAGGCCAGCGCAATCTCGCCGGGCAGGGTTTGCACGCCGGGTTGCAGGGTTTTCTGCGTGCCATCGCCGAGCAAATCCAGGGTGATGGCTTCGGGGACGTTGATTTTTACGCCCCCAATCTCATCCACGAAACGCACAAAGGTGTTGAAATCCACCTGGGCGTAGTAATCCACGGGCATATCGAGCAGGTTGGAGACGGCCTGCATGGACATCGCCGCGCCGCCACCATCCAACTGGTAGGCCTCCCCCAGCATGTAGGCCGTATTGATTTTGCCGTACCCGAAATTATTGGGCAGATTGACCCACAGGTCACGCGGGATGGAGAGCATTCCCACCGTTTGGTTAACCGGGTCAATGCTGACCAGAATCATGCTGTCGCTGCGCGGCGGCCCCTGGTTGGCCTCCCAATCGCGGTAATCCAGCCCCAGGAGCAGGATGTTGATGCGGCTTTGGCCGTCCCAGGGTTGCGGTGTGGGGGCCAACTGGTTGGTTTGCAGGGGAACATTTGGCGCCAGGGTAGGGATGTTGGGCGGCAGGGTAGGTTGTTGAATGGGGGCTTCTACGCGCGGGGCTTGCCACCAGGAGGCTACCGCATCGCGCACGATGATGAAGGTCAGCACCGCGGTGGTCAGGGCGGCCAGCAAGAAGGCCGCGCCCAGCCCCCACAGCAAACCGTTGGATGTCAGCAGGTTACGAAGACGGGAAGACATGAGACGTGATTCAAAAACCTTTTTACGGCATGGGGTTATTATTGGCCCAATCGCTGCCCAACCAGAGTTCGATATCGGCCTGAGCGTTGGGGTCGTAGCGCACCCGGAAATTATTGGGTGAGATATTCATCAGCGTAATGAGATACTGATCGGTGTAAGGGTTGCCGGTATGGTCAATGATGTAAGTGTAGGCCAAAGCATCGGTATTACCCAGCAACGCTTCGGGAGCGGTCAAGCCTAAGCCGTTGAGATACTGAGCGGTTTGGGCAGCCAGCCCAGGGATGTAGGCCCCGTTGAGCACCATGATGCTGGCGCCCTCGGCTTTGGCCAGGTCTTCCAAAGATTTCTGCGCGGCGGCCGGACTGAGCGCCCCTTCGCTGGTGAACAACTCATCGCGTAACAGGCGGATTTTCTCCGGGATGGGCTTGAGAATGTCCAGCCCATCGGGAGATTTGGCAAAGATGATGTATTCTTCGTCAATGATGCCGTGCCGAATTTTGTCTTCGGGGATGTCCTTGACCATCCAGCCGAGTTGGATGGCCTGATCGAGGGTCAGGTTGGTGTGGATACCGTTGGAGAGTTCGGCGTACAGTTGCGGCGCTTTGGCAATCAGCATGGGCGCCATATCGAACTCCAAGATGCGGTCGCGAATGGCCAGAATGACCTGTTGTTGGCGACGGGCACGATCGAAGTCACCGCCTTCGGTGTAGCGGGCACGTGCGTAGGCCAGCGCCCACTCACCGGGCAGGGTTTGCACACCGGGTTTGAGTTTTTTCTTGGTTTCCTTCCCGCTACCGATCAGATCAATGGTGATGGGTTCGGTAATTTCCAGTTTGACACCGCCCAGTTCGTCCACAAAGCGTACGAAGGCGCCGAAATCCACCTGAGCGTAGTACTGGATGGGAATGCCCAGCACGCTTTCCACGGTTTTCATCGCCAGCGCCGGGCCGCCGCCGGGCAACTGATTGGCTTCTCCCAACGAGTAAGCCGTGTTGATTTTGCCATAGCCAAACCCGCCGGGGATCTCCACCCACAGGTCACGGGGAATCGAAAGGATGGCGGCCTCTTGCGTCAGGGGGTCAAGCGAGAGTAGAATCATGGTATCGCTGCGCGGGGCGTCTTCCCCGGCCTCCCAGTCGCGGTAATCCAGGCCAATCAGTAACACGTTGACGCGGGTAGCCCCATCCCAGGGCTGCGGTGTGGGGCCGATGGGCACGGTTTGAGCAGCCCCGTCGGGCGTGGGGGTGGGTTCACCGG
>DAOTZN010000379.1:0-2364 GCA_034434095.1 Anaerolineales bacterium | reverse complement strand
CAATTACAGAGGAACGCCCGCTTTGGGGGGCTTCCGCACCGTTACGAACCACATTCAACCATTTCCATATTCAAACCCAGTTGTGCCGGTTGCGGATTTGTTGCCGTGCGGTTGGGGATATCTTTTGTTTTCCTATCAGGAGTGTCTGCATGAAACCCGTTGTGAATATCGTTTTGTCGTTGGTGTTGTTGTTCCAGCAGATTGCCGTGCCGCTGACGAGCGCGCTGGCTGCCGATTCTACGCCGCCGGTTCAGGGTGAGCAGCAGGTTACGGTTACACCAGCCATTGGGCGGATTACGCCCGTGCCTTCAGGAACGGCAACACCCACCGCAAGCGCAACGCCGCAGCCAACAGAAACATTGCTGCCGGAGCCAACCGCGACAGTCACACCGCTGCCTACGGCGACGCTTACCCCAACGGCGACGCTCATTCCCACGGTTACTGTCACGCTCACCCCAACGCTACCGGTTACGCCAACGCTGACCGGTACACCAGAGCCAACAGCACAACACGAACAGGAAGATACCGAAGAAGAAGCCGCGCCGGGGCTGACGTTTGCGTTGCGCGAAGACGTGGTTACGCCGGGGACGGTGGTGCATTTGGATTGGGCATTGAACGGCTTAGACTTGAACGGTTTGGAAGTTGTGCTGAGGCTGCCCGCCGGTTTTAAGCCTGCCGATGAGCAGCAAGGCATGGTATGGGACGAGGCGAGCCAAATTTGGCGGTTTCGCCCGCTGGAGGCTAAGGGGTTTGTGGCACTGGCGGTAGATTTTGGGACGCTGCCACCCTACCGGGTAACGCTGGAACTATGGGCAGCGGGCAACCTGTTGAGCGTGGAAGAACAGCAATGGCTTGCCACCAGCACTTGGGATGTGGCACAAAATGGCGGGGTGGCAGCCAGCCCCGATGGGCGCATCCGCATTCAGTTTGGCAAGGGGGCATTGGAGCAGAACATCCGCACCACGATTGGCGCAGCCGATGAAAAAGCCCTGCCGTACTCGTTAAGCGGGCAGCCATTTGAAATTACGGCTGCCGGGCTGCTGAACGGGATGAGCGTGACGACTTTCTCGCAGACGATTACGGTGACGGTGGCTTACGAAGAGAGTGAACTGAACGGGGACGAAGAAAACCTGTGGCTGTATTACTTTGATGAGGTTGAAAATCAGTGGATTCCGCTGCCTTCGGAGGTGGACACAGCCACAAATTTGCTGTATGCCTACACCACGCACTTTACCGTGTTCGATTTTGACGCGCAGTCTTGGCAGGCGGCGACGCTGCCTTCGTTGGATGCTTTTCAGGTTTCACAGTCGAGCGGGTCGGTGAGTTATTCGTACCCGCTGTGGGTGCCGCCTGCTCCTGGCGGATTGCAGCCCTCGCTTTCGTTGAATTACAACAGTCAGGCAGTGGATAGTGCTTCATTTGATACGCAAGGCAGTTGGGTGGGCATGGGCTGGTCGTTGCAAGCGGGCGGGGCAATTGAGCGCAACATGCACGGCACCAACGATGATTTATCGGATGATACGTTTTCAATTGTAGTGGGCGGCGTGAGCAGTATGCTGCTGCCTGTGGATGACAGCAACGCACCCAGCGGGGTGACGGCTTTTCGCACAGCGGATGAATCGTTTTGGCGGGTGTGGGCACACAACCTGAACGGCACCAACTCAGCGTGGGAGGCGTGGGACAAAAGCGGCAATCACTTTGTGTTTGGGCATCGCTTGCAGTATCCGGCTTGGACAATTGAATCAGATTATTGCGACTATTTCAGAGTCGCTTGGAAGTGGGATTTAACCAGCCAGACCAACATTTTTGGCAAGTCTTTGACGTATGAATACGCAGATTTTAACCATGTTGTATCTAATCCTTGTTATCCCGATTACGACAGGCGGCGTCGAACCGTACGTGTTGACGCGGCATCGTACCTGACGACGATTACCTACCCGAATGGCAAATATCAGGTGAAATTCGAGCGGGAGGCGCGCGGCGATTATCAAACCGCGTGGACACTGTTAGATTCGCGGCGGTTTTTCCAAAAAGAGCGTTTAGACAAGATTAAGATTTTGCACAATGGGACAACGGTGCGCACCTACGATCTGACCTATGCCAGCGACAGTTCGGCAAGCGGGCATGTGCTGCCGGGGCGGGTGTGGTCTGCCTCAGGGCGGACGATTACGCTGAGTTCAATAACCGAATACGGCGAGAACAATGGCGCGTTACCGGCAACAACCTTTACTTACGACGACCTGCATCTGGTTGAAGCCAACAACGGCAACGGCGGCAAGGTGAATTTTAGTTACCAAAGTTGGGTTGAGCGGCAATTTACCCAGCGTCCGTATCAAGAAGACCCGCTGAAAGACGATTTTGGCA
>DAOTZN010000378.1:0-1812 GCA_034434095.1 Anaerolineales bacterium | reverse complement strand
ATGAACTTTGACAAAATAATTCAGCAACTAAAGACGCAGGACGGTGTTATATGTTATAAAAGACGGAGGTGAGCAAGATGGCAAAGCCGCTAGTGTTGGTCCTGACACCTAACCAACAAGCTGAACTGGAATGGGCTCGCGATCAGCATCCGAAGCCTTATGTGCGGGAGCGGGCTGCCGCATTGCTGAAGATTGCGGGAGGTCGCAGCGGACGGAAGGTGGCGCTCAACGGGCTGCTCAAGCCGCGGGATCCGGACACGATCTATGCGTGGGTCAGGCGCTACAAGAAAGAGGGCCTGAAGGGGCTGCTGATCAAACCAGGCCGCGGGCGCAAGCCCGCTTTTTCCCCCTCGGCACACGGAGGCGCATGAGGTACGGGAAGCCCTGCTGCACATCGTGCGGCGAGACCCCAGAGCCTTCGGAGAAGAGCGCAGCCGTTGGACCCTGGAAGCGATTCAGCAGGAGTGCGACTGGCTGGCGCAGGGGACACTGTCCGGCGTATGGCGCGTATTGAAGCGGCTGGGGATCCACTACAAACGTGCGCGCAGCTACATCCACAGTCCCGATCCCAACTACGAAGCCAAGCTGGCGACGGTGCAGGCGTGGCTGCGCTGCGCCAGGGCTGAACCAGGGCAGTACGTGGTGCTGTTCCAGGACGAGTTCACTTATTATCGTCAACCGAGGGAGGCATTGGCCTACGAAGCAGCCGGTGCGTATCAAGCGTTGGCCCGTCGTAGCTATCAGAGTAACTGCCAGCGCCGCGTAGCAGCCACCCTGGACGCCCTCACAGGCCGCGTGATCCATCTACAACGCAGCCGGCTAGGGGTGGAGGCGCTGGTGGACTTCTACCAGTTGGTGGCGGAAGCCTACCCTGAGTGCAAGGCCATCTACCTCGTGCAGGACAACTGGCCCCTCCACTTCCATGCAGATGTGCTGGCCGCCTTTCAGCCTCAGACCTTCAACTGGCCACTGCATGTGCCGTCCCACTGGCCCAGAGAGCCCCACCCCAAAGCTCGCCGGCTGGACCTGCCCATCCAGGTGCTCCAGTTGCCGACCTACGCCTCTTGGACCAATCCCATTGAGAAGCTATGGCGCTGGCTCAGGCAGGATGTCTTGCATCTGCATCGCTACGCCGACCGCTGGCCCCAGCTCTGGGACAAGGTCACTGAATTTCTCGATCAATTCGCAGACGGCTCCGAGGCGCTGCTGCGCTACGTCGGCTTGGCCGGCGAAGCCAACCTTTATGGGCCGGCTCTGGCTAACGTTGACCGATCACCACCGTGACCGATTTTAATTTTCAAAGTTCATCAACGCACTTTGGGTGGCAGGCGGCAAATTTATTCGTCGACTTATGCTATTCAAATTTCAACCACAAGGGATACACTACCAAACAGGTAGCCGAATTGAACATCATTTCTGCCTTGTGTTATAATGTTTGTGGCCGGCGTGCTCAGGTGCGCCGTGTCGCAGATTCCCGTAGTCCTAGAGGTGAAAAGATGACTCGACGGCGCAAAGCCCGATCCTCTGCTCCTGCACCTAAACGCGATTGGAAAACCACTGTTTGGTATGTTATCGGCGCACTCATAGTTATTGCTATGACGTTTTCGCTGGTCGCCGGCGCTTTTTCTGCCGGTCGCTTCTAAAACGCCTTTTTTCTTGCAGGAACAAAACCGTCCCTTTTGGGGGGCGGTCTTTGTTTTACCCCCCTTTTGCATTGCAGTATCACAATGGCGACTGACGAACGTGCAGAGACGCGGCAGGGCTTACTTTATGTGACGCTGGCCGTGTTTTTCTTTTCCACCAGCCCTGTGT
>DAOTZN010000377.1:0-14453 GCA_034434095.1 Anaerolineales bacterium | reverse complement strand
CCCTGACACCCACGGTGACCGTACCACCTGAACCGAGCGCCACGCCCCTGCCACCAACGAATACTGCGGATTGCACCAATAAAGGCGCCTTTGTGGCGGACGTCACCATTCCAGATAACACCACCGTTCAAGCCGGTATGGTTTTCACCAAAACCTGGCGCGTACGGAACGCAGGCACCTGCATCTGGGGGCCGGACTACACGCTGGATTATTACTCCGGCAACAGACTGGGCTTCACTACGCCCATCAGTTTGCCCGTTACCCTGCCTGGCAGCACCATTGACCTTTCGCTACGCCTGCAGGCACCTGCAGACCCTAACCTCTATCAGGGAAACTTCGCCATCAAGAACCCTAAGGGGTTGGTCATCGCCATTGACGAGGACAGCCGCCTGTGGGCAATCATCAACGTTGCCACCAGTGTGAAGGGCATTGCCACCCCTACGCCCACTCCTACCGAGACCCCTACACCGAAGAGCGGCAGCACCCTTACCCCTGCACCCACCCCCACGGCCACCAATACACCGAGCGCGCAGGGCAATACCATCACACCAGCCTGCGCGGCGACCACCGACCCCGCCAGGGTGACGGACATGCTCAACGCGCTCAACGCCTATCGGGCACAAAACAACCTGCCTGCCCTGCCTGTCAACGAAAAACTTTCACAGGCAGCACAACGTCACGCCTACGACATGGCTTGCAATCGCCTGTTCTACCACAACGGCTCAGATGGCTCTACTCCCACCAGCCGCGTGGCGGATACCGGCTATCAAGCCGCCGCGGTCACAGAAAATGCTTACGGCAGTTGGCCGCCGCTGGATGGCCCAGGCGTCATCAACTGGTGGGCAACCAACCAAATTGAACCTGAGCACAACGAAAACTTGCTCACCACTACCTATACTGAAATTGGCGTGGCCTACGCGTTCTTCGATAACTTCGGCTACTACGTTATCGTGTTTGCCAAACCATAAAAACTACGGCCTGTGATTCAGCGCGCATTGGGGCAAATTACGTCCGCTTGGGAACGCCCGGCGAAAAAATCCTGATGATGTTTCTCCGCGCCCTTTGCGGCGCTGCAGTTGTTCAGAATCACGTCACTTTTGGAGGTAAATATGACAAAGGACAAGGGCGTCATTGGCATTCTCACCGGCGGCGGTGACGTGCCAGGGCTCAACCCGGCCATTCGCGCCGTCACGATTCGCGCCCTACGGGAAGGATATCAGGTTATCGGCATCCGCCGCGGCTGGGCAGGATTAATAGACCTCGTGCGCGACCAAAACGCCGATAACAGCGAACACTTCCAGATACTGAGCGAAGCCATCGTCAACCGCGCCGCCCGCACGGGAGGCACATTCCTGCACACCTCGCGCACCAACCCCACCAGGGTGGCACGCGCCCGAGTCCCAGAACACTTGAAGGACAAATACACCGCGGAGACCAACGACCTGACCGAGGAAGTGCTCAAAAATCTGGAATTCCTGGGGGTGGAGTATCTCATCCCGATTGGCGGCGATGACACACTCAGTTACGCGGTACGCCTGTACCAGGAAGGTGTCAAAATCATTGCCATCCCCAAGACAATGGATAACGACGTACCGGGCACGGACTATTGCATCGGATTCAGCACCTGCATCACCCGTACCATCTCGCTAACCAACAGCCTGCGCACCATCGCCGGTTCACACGAGCGCTTTATGGTGTTGGAAGTCTTTGGGCGCTATGCCGGCTTTACCGCCTTGCTACCCACCATGGCCGGCGCAGCCCATCGCTGCGTGATTCCAGAGTACGAATTCGACATCGATCACCTCACCGATTTGTTGAGTTATGACCGCCGCAACAACCCCAGCGGCTATGCCATTGTGCTGGTCTCCGAGGGCGCCATGTTCAAAGGCGGGCAAATGGTCTTCAAAGACCGCTCAACAGACGCCTATGGGCACGCCAAATTGGGCGGCATTGGCGACCTGGTGGCGGAAGAATTGAAAGCGCGCTCTCCAAAATTCAACAACGGCCAAACGGTCAACGTCATCAATCAAAAATTGGGCTACATGGTGCGCGGCGGCCAACCGGACGCACTCGACTCTATCGTCCCCATGGCCTTTGGCAACCTGGCCCTTGACCTGCTCCTGAAAGGCATTCACGGGCGGTTAGTCGTGCTGAAAAATGGACGCTACGACAACGTACCGATTGAAGTCATCACCAGCCGCAAGAAGGTTGTGGATGTAGCGCAGTTCTACAACACAGAGCGCTATCGGCCCAAATACGAAAGTTTTGAAATGAAGCCACTCCTGATTATGACCAGCGAGTTGTAATGGGTGGCGAAAATCCTACGCAAAACTCACCCTTGACCAAAAACCCCCCTCACGACTATAATTCCCGCCAACATGAACATTCGCCTCACCCTCCGCCACCATCATCATCACGGAACCCCCCGCACAGACCGGGAGGTGTGTAGGCGCGTGTAACTTGTTACCGCGACAGTACCCCATCACATGCTACAAACCCCGGTCACGCCGGGGTTTTTTGTTTCCCAACCCCATTCCCCCTCAGGAGCCAAACATGACTGACCAACCCCAACTTCGCCTTTCCCTACCTTCCAAAGGCCGCCTGGCACAAGACAGCCTCGACTTCCTCGCCCAGGCCGGCTTGCAAGTCCACAAACCCAATCCGCGCCAGTACGAAGCCTCGCTGCCGGCATTGCCTGACCTGAAAGTCCTCTTCCAGCGCCCCGGCGACATCGTCGTCAGTGTGCGCCAGGGCAGTGTACAATTCGGCATCACCGGCCTGGACGTGGTGGCCGAAAAGGGCGGTGTCAACGGCGATATTCTCATCCTGCACGACGCCCTGGGATACGGGCAATGCGCGCTCGCCCTGGCCGTCCCCGAAGCCTGGGAGCAGGTGCAAGGCATGCACGACCTGTGGGCCTACACCCAAAACCTGGGGCGTCCGCTGCGCGTCGCCACCAAATTCCCCACCCTCACCGGGCGTTTCCTACAACAATTCGCCATCCCCCACACCCTGATTTCCGCCGAGGGCACGCTGGAAACCGCCCCCACCATTGGCTACGCCGACATCATCAGCGACCTGGTCTCCTCCGGGCAAACCCTGCGCGATAACCGCCTGCGACCGCTCAAAGACGGCATCATCCAACCCTCTCAAGCCGCGCTGATTGCCAACCGCCGCGCCCTCAAGCGCAACCCGGCAGCACTCGAAATGGCGCGCCGCCTGCTGGAATATATCGAAGCGCACCTGCGAGCACGCGAAAACCTGCTGGTTATCGCCAACGTGCGCGGCGACAGCCCCGAAGCCATCAGCCAGCGCATCTTTGAGCAGCGCACCATCGGCGGGCTGCAAGGCCCCACCATCGGGCGCGTCTATGTGCGAGAAAGCGCCCAAAACTGGTATTCAGTCAACATCGTCGTGCGCCGCGCCGACCTGCCGCAAGCCATCGCCGAACTGCGCACCATCGGCGGCAGCGGCATCATCGTCACCCCCGTCACCTACATCTTCGAAGAAGAACCCCCCCGCTACACCGCTATGCTTTCTGCTCTGGAGGACTGACCCATGCTTCGCGTTTTCGATCCCTCAACTGCCCTGCAAAGCCTACTCAAACGCATTCCGCCGGATGACTTCCCCGTTAGCGAGCGCGTCCAACAAGGGATTGCCGACCTTTTTGGAGAACCCCTGACCCCCGAACAGGCGGTCACCCGGATTTTAGAGGGGGTGCGCGCCCAAGGGGACGCGGCCCTCCAAAAGTGGACCCGTACCCTGGATGGCCTCGACCTGAAAACCTTCCGCGTCCCCCCTGAACAGGCGCGCGCCGCCCTGCAAGCACTCCCCCTGGCAGACCGTCAGGCGCTCGAACAGGCCGCCGAACGCATCCACGCCTTCCACAGTCGCCAGCCGCTGACCTCCTGGTTCACCCAAGACCTGGGCGGCACGCTGGGGCAAATCATCCGTCCCCTCCAACGCGTCGGGCTGTACGTTCCGGGCGGCACCGCCCCCCTGCCCTCCAGCGTGTTGATGAGCGCCATTCCGGCGCGCGTTGCGGGGGTAGAACAAATCGTCGTGGTTACGCCACCCAACCGCGCCTTCTCCGCCGAGAGCAGTCACGTCGCCCCCATCATCCTGGCGGCCTGCGCCCTGGCCGGCGTAGACGAAATTTACACCCTGGGAGGAGCACAAGCCATCGGGGCGTTGGCCTACGGCAGCGAGAGCATCCCGGCGGTGGAGAAAATCTTCGGCCCCGGCAACCTGTTTGTCACCCTCGCCAAGCGCCGCGTCTACGGCGCCGTGGGCATTGACGGCCTGGCCGGCCCCACCGAAACGCTGGTCATCGCCGACGATAGCGCTAACCCGGCCTGGGTCGCCGCCGACCTGCTCGCCCAGGCCGAACACGACTTGTTGGCCTCCGCCATCTTGCTGACCCCCAGCACGGCGCTCATCGAAAAAGTGCAAGCCGCCCTGGCAGCCCAATTGGAAGCCCGCGGCCGGGCGGAAATCATCCTGGCCGCGCTGGAAAACCGCGGCGGCGCAGTGCTCACCCGCGACCTGAACCAGGCTGTGGCACTCGCCAACGCCTACGCCCCCGAACACCTGGCGCTTTCGGTGCGCGACCCGTGGGCCTTACTGCCGCAAATCCGCAATGCGGGCGGCGTCTTCCTGGGCGAGCACAGTTGCGAAGTGCTGGGCGATTACGTCGCCGGGCCAAGTCACGTCATGCCTACCGGCGGCTCAGCGCGCTTCGCTTCGCCACTCAACGTGTGGGATTTCGTCAAAATTATCAGCCTGGTGGCCCTCGACCCGCAGACCTCCGCCGTGTTGAGCCGTACCGCCGGCCGTATTGCCCGCACCGAAAACCTGGACGCCCACGCCCAGGCCGCCGACTTCCGCACCGGAGAGCATTTATGATTCGCGCCCACTTGCAAGCGTTGCCCCCCTACACACCGATTGAACCTTTTGAGGTGCTCTCGGCCCGTTTAGGACGCGCACCGCAAGAAATCATCAAACTGGATGCCAACGAGAATCCCTACGGGCCGCTGCCGGCGGTACGCGCGGCGCTGTCCAATTTGCCTTACGCCCACATCTACCCCGACCCCGAAAGCCGCGCCCTGCGCGCCGCATTGGAGGACTTCACCGGCGTATCGCGCCGCTACTTGCTGGCCGGCGCCGGTGCGGATGAACTCATCGACCTGCTGATGCGCGTGCTACTCGACCCAGGCGACACCGTGCTCACCTGCCCCCCCACCTTTGGCATGTACGCCTTCGATGCGGGGTTGCAAGCCGCCCGCGTGGTGACCGTACCCCGCCATCCCGATTTCTCGCTAGACGTGGACGCCATCCGGGCGGCCGTGCAGCGCGAGCGTCCCAAGGTGCTCTTCCTGGCAACCCCCAACAATCCCGATGGCTCGCTGCCCGATGATGAAACGCTGGAGGCCTTGCTGGCACTGCCCACGTTGGTCGTGCTGGATGAAGCCTACATCGAATTTGCCGCGCCGGACAGTTTGGGTGCGGCCCGCAGTTACATCCGCCAGGTGCCGGCGCGGGAGAACCTGGTGGTACTGCGCACCTTCAGCAAGTGGGCCGGATTGGCCGGGCTGCGCGTTGGGTATGGGGCTTTTCCCCAAGCCTTGTTGCCGGTGCTGTGGAAAGCCAAGCAGCCCTACAACGTCAACGTGGCGGCCAGCACGGCGGCCATCACCTCACTGGAACACACCCAGGAACTACGCCAGGTGGTCAAACGCCTGACCGCTGAACGAGAACGCCTGTACCGCGCCCTGCAAGCCATCCCCTGGCTGGAGATTTACCCCTCGCAGGCAAATTACCTGCTGTGCCGGGTCCGCGGACGGGAAGCGACCGCCGTCAAAGAAGCGCTGGCCCAACGCGGTATTCTCATCCGCTATTTCGACGAACCGAGGTTGCGCGACCATATCCGCATCAGCGTTGGGCGTCCGCAGGATAGCAAAGCCCTGCTCACCGCGCTGGAGGCCTTGGGGTAGGGGCGCAACGGGGTTGCCATTGGGCTACGCCCCAACGTGGAGGAATGCTATGATTCACCGTACCACAAACGAAACCGATATTCACATCGAATTAAAACTGGATGGCCGGGGGCAGCATCAGATTGTCACCAGCCTGGGCTTTCTCGACCACATGCTCACCCACCTGGCCGTGCATGGTCTGTTTGACCTGAATCTCCAGGCGCAGGGTGACCTGCACGTAGACCCGCACCACACGCTCGAAGATGTGGCCCTCACGCTGGGCATGGCCTTCGACCAGGCGCTGGGAGAACGCAAAGGCATCGTCCGCATGGGCAGCGCCTTTGTGCCGATGGATGAAACCCTGGCGCACGTGGCTGTGGATTTTTCCGGCCGGCCATACTGCGTTTTCCAGGCACAGTGGCACGCGCCGACCATCGGCGCCATTCACAACACGCTGTGGGCACACTTTTTCCAATCCTTCAGCGTGACGGCGCGCTGCACGTTGCACGCCCGCGTGCTATACGGCGGCGACGACCACCATCAGGTGGAAGCGCTCTTCAAGGCCTTCGGGCGCGCCCTGGATGCCGCCACCCAACCCGAGCCGCGGCGCGCCGGGCAGGTGCCCTCGAGCAAAGGGAGGCTGTGAGATGCTCGTCACGTTGCTAGACGCCGGCAGCGGCAATTTACGCTCGGTGCACAAGGCGCTCGAAAGCGCAGGGGCACAGGTTACCCGCACCGACGACCCCGACGTGGCGCGTCAGGCCAGGGCACTGGTGCTGCCGGGCGTGGGCGCCTTCGGGGCCTTCATGGAGGGGCTGCGCGCCCGCAAACTGGATGAGGTGGTGCGACAAGCCGTCGCGGCGGGCACCCCTACGCTGGGAATTTGCGTCGGCATGCAAGCGCTCTTTGAACGCGGCTACGAGATGGGGGTACACCCCGGGCTGGGACTTCTCCCCGGGGAGGTGCGGGAATTCTCGAGGGAGGCCGGGGTGCGGGTGCCCCATACGGGCTGGAACCGCCTTTGGGCGCCGCGCCCCTCAGAAATCCTGGTTGGACTGTGTGAGGGGGCGTATGCCTTCTTCAACCACTCGTTCTACTGCCAGGTTGATGATGCACAGGACGTTTTGTCTATCACCCACTACGGGCAACCCTTTGTCAGTGCGGTAGGGCGCGGCAGTCTGTTCGGCGTGCAATTCCATCCCGAAAAAAGCCAGCACACCGGGTTGCACATCCTGAAAAATTTCCTGCGCCTGGCAAGGTTTACCCCGTACCCGGCAATTGACCTGCGGCATGGGCAGGTGGTGCGCCTGAAACAAGGCGACCCGGCCCGCCAGACGGTGTACAGCCCCGACCCGGCGGAGACAGCGCGCGAGTGGATTGCCCAGGGCGCGCGCTGGCTACACGTGGTCAACCTGGACGGGGCGTTTGGCGAGGCCGATGCGGCTAACCGCGCCGCGCTGACGGCCATTGTACAGGCGGCCACGGCGCGCGGGGTGAAGGTACAGTTCGGCGGCGGGTTGCGCAGTCTGCCTGCCATAGAGGCCGCCTTGAACCTGGGGGTGCAGCGCGTAGTGCTCGGCACGGTTGCCATCGAAAATCCGGCCCTGGTGGGCGCAGCCGTGCAACGCTTTGGCGCGGCACGCATTGCCGTTAGCCTGGACGCGCGTCAGGGGCGCGTACAGGTGCGCGGTTGGCAGGCTGACGGCGGCTTGACGCTGCATGAGGCCGCGCACGACCTGTGTGCGCGCGGCGTCGAAACCTTCATCGTCACCGATGTGCAGCGTGATGGCCTGGGTAGCGGCTTAAATCTGGCACTCACCGAGAAATTGCGCGCGGCCGGTGCGCGGCGTATCATTGCTTCCGGCGGTGTCAACCAGGTGACAGATGTGCAGGCCGCGCGCGCAGACGGGCTGGACGGTGTTATCATCGGACGTGCGCTGTACGAGGGCCACTTCTCTCTGCCGGAAACGTGGTTATAAAGGCACAAACACACTATGAACCATCTTACCCACCGTATCATCCCCTGCCTGGACATTCGTGACGGGCAAATTGTCAAAGGCGTACACTTCGTCAACCTGCGTCAGGCCGGTGATCCGGTCACACAAGCGCGGCAGTACGATCAACAGGGCGCCGACGAACTGGTCTTTCTGGATATTTCCGCCACCCCCGAGGGGCGCGCGACGACCGTGGAACTGGTGGCGCGCGTTGCCGATTGCATCTTCATGCCGCTGACCGTCGGCGGAGGCATTCGCAGCGTGGCGGACATGCGCCGTCTGCTGCTGGCCGGTGCCGACAAGGTGGGCATCAACTCGGCCGCCGTGCGCCACCCCAATTTGCTGCAAGAAGGCGCGCAACGCTTTGGGGCACAGTGCATCGTGCTGGCGCTGGATGCCCGGCGCGTGTCCCCGCCGGAGGCACCGCCACGCTGGGAGGTCGTTATCAACGGCGGACGCACTCCCACCGGTCTGGACGCCATCGAATGGGCGCAGCGGGCGGTGGCGCTGGGTGCAGGCGAAATCCTGCTGACCAGCATGGACGCCGACGGCACACTGGCGGGCTACGACATCGCCCTGACGCGCGCGGTGGCGCAAGCCGTCAATGTACCGGTGATTGCCTCCGGCGGAGCGGGCCGCCCGGAGCACTTCGCCGAGGTGCTCACCGCAGGGCAGGCCGACGCCGCCTTAGCCGCTTCCCTGTTTCACGATGGTGTGCTCACCATCCCCGACCTGAAAAATTACCTTTTGGAGCGCGGCCTGCCCGTGCGCCCCGTGGAGAAAACATCATGCCATTAAAATTCGACGCCAACGGCCTGATTCCGGCCATCGTGCAAGACGCCCACAGCGGCGAAGTGCTCACCCTGGCCTACATGAATGCCGAATCCCTGCGCCGCACACTGGAAAGCGGTGAAACCTGGTTCTGGAGCCGTAGCCGAAACGAGTTGTGGCACAAAGGCGCTACCTCCGGCAATACGCAGCGGGTAGTGGAAATGCGTTACGATTGCGATGGCGACGCCTTGCTGGTGCGCGTCATCCCGGCCGGCCCGGCCTGTCACACCGGTGAACACAGTTGCTTCTACCGCCAGGTGCCCGATGCACCCACCGAAAACCCAGTCCCCCGCTTCTCACTCGCCGGTCTGTACCAACTCATCCGAGCGCGACAAGAAAACGCCCCCTCCGGCTCATACACCGCGCAACTCTTCGCCGAGGGACTCCCCAAAATCGCGCAAAAGGTGGGCGAAGAAGCCGCCGAGACCCTGGTCGCCGCCCTGGCACAAGATGACCGGCGCCTGATTGAGGAAATCGCCGACCTGACCTACCACATCCTGGTGCTGATGGCCGCCCGTGGCCTGCAGCCGCAAGACATCCTCGCCGAACTGGAGCGCCGTCACCAATGACCCACGTTATCTTGCTCGATATTGACAGCGTGCTCATCCGCCCGGGGGGCTATCGGGCCGCGGTGCGCAGCACGCTCAACTATGTGCTGAAGGAGATGGGGTTACCCCCGCAACCCTGGGACGATGCATTACTCAGCGACCTGGAAGCGCGCGGCATCACCAGCGAATGGGATATGACCGCCCTGCTGTTGGGCGCCTTACTGGATGACCTGGTGGGTACGCACCCGGATTTGCGAGGGGTGCCCGCTTCCTTAGAGGCCGCCATCCCGTGGGTGCGTCGGCACGTGGATGGCGCGTCCGCCCCGGGGGCAGCCGTCCCCCCGTTCACCTGGCGGGCAGGCGAAACCCCCTCCGATGCGGCGCTACGCCTGGGCATGTTCCCGCATCTGCCAGAAGATTTGCGTGGCGACCTTTTGGGGTTCACCCGAGATGTTTCACGTGCTTACCTCACGCGCCTGTTTCAGAACTTCACGCTGGGAAGTGTGCATTTCCGCCGCACCTACGGCCAATCCCCCCTGGTGGAGAGCGAATCGCTGCTTGAACGTCACGACCAGCCCTTAATTCCCCCTGCGGTGCGTCGCACTTTGCGAGAAGCCTGGCATCGCAACGATGTTCGGCTATGCGCATTCACCGCCCGCCCCACGTTACCGCCCCGCGGCGTATCCACAACACTGCTGGGCTACCCGCCAGAAGCCGAATTGGCGCTTCAACGGGTGGAAATGGACGATTTGCCGCTCATCGGCTACGGCAAACTGAACTATATCGGCGTCAGGTACGGCCTGAAGGGCGAGACGCTGCTCAAACCCTCGGCCGTGCAGGCGCTGGCCGCCATCGGGGCCGCATTGCACGGCGACGAACTGCGCGCCCTGGAAGACGCCATCCGCTGGCAGCGCACGGGGGAATGGCAAGCCCCCCAACCGCTACACGTCCACGTGGTCGAGGATACCAGCGGTGGCGTGCGCTCCGTCCAGGCGGCGGTACAGGCGCTGCAATCCACCGGGCAGCAGGTGCAGGCCCACCTGTGGGGTTTGGTACCAAAAGGCAGCCTCAAGGAAAGCGTGCTGAACCGTCTGGGCGCAACTTGTCATGCCCGTTGGGAATCCCTCCTGCCGGATTTGCTGGGGGTGGTGGAAAAGATGCGGTGATACAGATCCGGACCATAACTGGTGGGTAGCGGTTGCCCTTCAATGAGTTTGAAGGTGCGGGTGCCGCCGGGTTTCCGTTCTGCACGTAGGAAGAGTACCTTGTCCTGCCCCAGAAAACGGCGCGCGAGCTCGTAGGTGTGGGTGACGAAAAACACCTTGATGCGCCTTTCCAGCAGGGCGCGGACGACTTGCCAGGCGATTTCGGCACCTTCGTGTTCGTTGGTAGAGGCAAAGGACTCGTTAAACAGGACCATTGCGTTGGGGGTAAGGGTATCCACAATGGCGCTCATGCGTCCCAGTTCTTCATCGAACTTTCCACTTTGCATGGAGGCGTCCTCTTCCCGTTTGAAGTGCGTAAACAGACCACTACACAGGTTAGCGGAGAAGGATTGCGCCGGCACAAACATGCCACATTGCATCATCAACTGCGCCAGCCCAATGCTTCGCAGGAAGGTAGATTTGCCCCCCTGGTTGGCGCCCGTAATCATCAACAGGTCTTTGCCATCGCCGGCGATATCGTTCCCGACCACCTTCTGTCCCATGGTTAGTGCCAGGGTGACATCGTATAGCCCCCGGCCCGACAGCACACGTTCGTCAGCCGGTGCAGGCTCAGGAAACGTGATGGGCTCGCCCAGATCGTCGAGTGTCTCGGCCAGATTCAGGCAACCCATGTAGAAGGCCAGTTCCCACCGCAAGACATTGAGGAAACTTTCTACATGCTCGGCGGCCTGAGCGACGGCGTTGGCAGCCTGGTTAAGACTTCGGTCTCTCAACTCCCCCAGCGCTCTCGCCCCATGATCGTCTCGAGGTGGAAGCGTGAAGGAGTAGACCGGGGAGCGCCGAGAAAGAAGGCGCGTCACCCAACTTCGGTCATCTGCGTTGGGTTTGCGAAGAACGTAGTTTGTCCCTTCGTTGCCCTGCCCCAACACTGCACTCACCAGAATGCCGTCGCGGAAAGCAAGAACCTCGAGATGATGGGCGACCGTGGTCAGGTATTCGTCATCCAATTCCTGCTGAATCATGGCAAAAAAGCGCCGAAAACCATCGGATTCAAATTTACCGGCGTGGTCATCGGCAATGCGTCTCAACTCTCGGAGCAACCCAAGGTACACCTCAAGCATGTTTCTGGCACCGGCCAAGATGCTGCCCGGATAATACAGGCCAAAAATGCCCAGCCACTGCTTGCGTTTGCTCTCCTGGGCCCGGATCGGGATCTGATAAATTTCCCGTACCACCTGCGCGTTCTTCAGACAATCCTTGAGGATGTCCTGCCGATAACGAATCACACGCAAATCCTCTACGCCCGACAGGATGACGCGTTTGACCACATCAAACACGAAGACATTGCCCTGGGCCATGGCGCTGAACAGTATGTTCAATTCCAGGTCTTGTACCAGGTCATCGGCATGAGGGGGGCGCGGCTGCTCGGGATCAAAATCTCGGTCGGGGTACAACAGGAAAACTTTCATGGTTGAATGCGCTCCTTGATTTGCTCGTATGTCAGGCCGTGCTTTTGAGCAATAGAGAGGGCATAGGCCAACCCATCGGCAGATTTTCTGACAATCTTGAACGTCCGGATGGTCGGGTTTTCAGGCGCCACGGTGCTGACCATGCTGACGGTCTTCTCGCTCAAACGGGACAACTCGTCAATGAAAGTGACCCACACGCAGAGTGCGTCCAGCGCCATGATGCGGCCCATGATTTGCTTGCTCAAAAAAAGTGCGTCTTCCAGGGTCGTGGAGGCGAAGATTTCGTTGAGAATGAGGATGCTGTTGGGCGTGGCACGGTCAAAAATCTCGTGAATGCGTACCAGGTCGTCCTGCAGTTTACTGCGCAGATTGCGGATATCCTCCTCGCGTTCAAAATGTGCGAAGATTTGGTCGGGAAGGAACAAGCGGGCTTCCCGACCCGGCACGAGGCAGCCCAGGCTGGCCAGGTAGTGCAACTGGCCAAACATACGGGCAAAGGTGGTCTTGCCGCCCTGATTCGGGCCGGAGACTACGATGATGCGCTCTGGCTCCTGCAGGTAAAAGTCGTTGCAGACGACCGGCTCTTTGGTGTAAAGCAAGGCGTAGGCCAGTGCCAGGTCAAACGCCTCCCGCACGAATTCCTGGCGACCGGTAGTACTCACCTGGGGATAGCAAAAGGGCAACCCCTTGCGTCGGATGTCGGCAATGAATTTCAGATAGGCGACGTAAAACTGAATCTCGCGGTCAAAGATGCGGATCGTTTCATCTATAAATCGGCTATGTCGACTGCAAAATTGATCAAGCGCGGCAAAGGGCTCGGGGAACAGCCGGGCGACAAACTCGAGAATCTTGGCTTCGATGTGATTCATGCCCGCTCTCTCGCCAATATCAACCAGGTAGTTTTTGACGGCGCCCTGCCTGAACTTCTCGAAGACTTTCTCTATCTCTACGCTATAGTCCGTTTCCCCTTCGTATTTTCGCACGCTGAACCGACCGCTGTTAATGATGACACAGTACTTTACCTCTCCCAACCCGGCTTTGACCTGTTGCGCTTCTGTCTTCAGCGATTGGAATTCCGGCGAGCGGACATAGTTTTCCAGATATCCCCGGAACGCCTGCAGGCCGTGAGAACGCAGGTCCGTCTGGCTCAGGTTATCCGCCAACTCGGTTGCGGCATCGCAATAGACCAGTGCCGCCTCCAAAAACCAGCCCTTTTTGTGATAATCAAAGTCCAACTTTTCAACCAGGGCCAGATAGCGGCGCGCGATGCTCATCTTCTCGGCAAAGGCCTCGATAAACGCCATCAGGGTGGCGTCTTCCAAGTCTTGCATCACTTTCTGGCGATAGCGGATGGTCTCCACATCACGCAGGGGTGTGTAAAAGAAGGGCTTCAGATTGTATTCATCTTTCTGGGCCGTAATCGCGTCTACTACCTGGCCCAGGTTAAGATCCCCGAAAAAGGGAGGTTGCTCAATGGCCTCTCGTTGAATGTCTGGGCGATCGCACAAAATACTGTGAAACGTCATGACAATTTCTCCTGTTCTGCTTCACGCAGCGTATCCAGCATGCGAAGGGCAGCAGCGGCCACGCTGGGGCGCGGGCTATGTGCCGCCTGTTGTAACACCTGGCGGGCCTCCTGGCCGCCGATCTGACCCAACGCCTCGGCCGCGGCCACGCGGGCGACATAGGGCTGGTTTTCGTCCAACAAGAGTGCATCCAACGCGGGAAGGGCAGATTCTGCCCGTAGCCGGCCCAGCCCACGTGCTCCCAACACCTGTGCGGCGGGATCGTTCTTTCGCTCCAGCAACAGAGTCAAGGGTACGATGGCGCGTGGCTCATGCAGATACCGGGTCAGCACGTCCACCGCCATGCCACGATAGGTCTCGGCGGAGAGGACGGTTTCCAGCAATCTTTCAACATAAGTGACAGCATCCGCGTTAGCGAGCACGTTACAGGTCGGACACATTTCAATCCGTGCAAAAGGCCGACGGCAACGCGGGCAAAAGAACAGTCGTAACGGAGAAGGTAAGCGTTTATCTGGCATCGTGCAATCTCAAAAAAATAAAAAAACCTCTACAGAAGTTTCGCTTCTGTAGAGGCTATTAGCCCGAAGGGCAGTTAGAAAGGCGAGCCTCATCGCCTGTTTTTTCATTTTACCCTAAAATGGGTGAGGCTACAAACTTAGCGAGCGCCGCCCGGAAGGCTGTGCGCAAAGTCAAGGCGCCATGCTCGTTGTCGCCAAACGATAAAGCAGCGGCGTTTCTCGCAATCCGAGAAACTCTGAACCAGAACCAGCGTTAGCAAATTTCACACTGCTTACCCGTTGCAAAAGGCAGGTTGTAGTGGAATTTAGGTTATTGCGCTTTTACATCATTATCAAAGCGTAATTACCTACCTGGCCGGCATAGATCACAAATTTCAGCAAACTGAAGTACCGCCGACCTGCCTGTGCCACCTGTGCCATGTAATGGTA
>DAOTZN010000376.1:0-10168 GCA_034434095.1 Anaerolineales bacterium | reverse complement strand
TCATTGCGAGCCGAAGGCGAAGCAATCTCCACCCCGCGAATTGGAGATTGCTTCGGTCGCTGCGCTCCCTCGCAATGACGTAGGCAGTTACCACATTTTTTGAAAATCCTTTGACGAATATCCCGTCATAGCGTATAATTCTTGCGCCCTGGGGAAGTGCTGGAACTGGCAGACAGGCGTGACTTAGGATCACGTGCCGCAAGGCGTGAGGGTTCGAGTCCCTCCTTCCTCATAAACACCCTAAGGCCCCCTCATACGGGGGCTTTTTTCAGGATAATTCATCACATATAGAACCAAAACGAAGGAAGTGTAGCCTTGAAGATAGAAACTAAACCTACCGAAAACCATGAGGTCATTCTGACCATTGAAGTTGAAAGCGAAGAATTTGAACGAGCAAAGCAAAGGGCAGCGCGTAAATTAGCCAAGCGCGTAAAAATTCCTGGCTTTCGTCCTGGCAAAGCCCCTTACCATGTCATCGCACGCACTGTGGGCGAAGAGGCTATCGTTGAGGAAGCCATCGAAGCGTTGGTCAATGATCTGTACCCCAAGGCGCTAGATGAAGCCGATATTGAGCCGGCGGCTCCTGGCTCGCTCTCTGACGTCAAGCAGGATGATTCCCTGGTGATGGAATTTAACGTGCCCCTCAAGCCAGATGTCGTGCTGGGAGATTACAAATCTATCCGTCTTCCTTACGAATCCCCCACCGTTTCCGATGAAGAGGTAGGCAGTTTCTTGGAATTCCTGCGCAACTCACGTGCCATTGTGACTACGGTGCCACGACCAGCACAAGAAGGGGATATAGTCCACATTACCATAGATGCTGCTTACGCCGATGCGCCTGACGCTGAAGAAACCGAAGAAGATAAACAAGCAGCCTTGATGCAGAACCGCCATCTAGCCATACAACTCAAGGCCGAACCAGATGACAATGAACAAATCTTTCCTGGTTTTTCCGCCCACCTTGTAGGCATGTCTGCGGGCGAAACAAAGGAAGTTCAGTACACCTACCCCGAAGATTACGAGGATGAAACCTACCAAGGGCGAACGGTCAACTTCAAATTTGAAGTAACGAAAGTAATAGAGCGCGAACTGCCCGAATTAGACGACGAATTTGCCCAATCACTGGGTGAGTTTGAGAATTATGAAGAATTGGTTGCTGCAGTACGCGAGATGATGGAAAAAGATGCCAGCGACAAGTATGACCAGGAATACAAAAACCAGGTGTTAACAACTTTGGTAGAGCAGTCTGAGGTCAAATATCCGCCGGTTCTTCTTGAAAATTCGCTCGAAGATGTACGTCAAGACTTTGACCGAACATTAGCCCAACAGGGTTTGAACACCGACTTGTATCTCAACATTACCGGAACCTCCAAAGAAGATTTTGACGAACAGATGCGCGAAACCGCCAGGGAGCGCTTGCTACGCTCGTTGGTCGTCGAGAAATTTATTGCCACAGAGAACATTGAAGCAGATGAAGATATGGTGCAAGCCCAAGCACTCAATATCCTGGACCAACTTTCCAGGGATATGCCGGAAGCAGAATTCCGAAAATTTATGAAGGATTCTTCTAATGTTCGTAGTGTGGTAGGCTCTGCTTTCACTGACGTGTTGATGAATAAGGCGATTGATCGTCTCAAGACAATTGCACAGGGCAAGGGCGAAGAGGAAGCCGAGAAAGAATCTGCCGCTGAAACCAATGAGGAAGTTTCGGCCACAGAGGTGGTGAGCGAAGAAATCCCGGCGGAAGAATCTGTCGAAACAGAAGTCAGCGAAGAAGAATCTGTCGAGACAGAAACAAGCGAAAATGAAGCCTGAGTAGTATAAATACAAATCTCAAAGCGGGCGGCTCGTGTTGGCCGCCCGCTTTTCGTTAACGAAACTCCAACGCCAGGCACCTAAAACGCGGGTAAAATTGACATGTAGTTCATCCAAAGGCTACAAAAGCATCAAAGTACAAGCACTGTCAGTAACAGGTTCATCTCCAAAGAAAGGAAACCTTATGAACAACTTCCCTCAATCACTTGTCCCCATGGTTGTTGAAACCACCGGACGCGGTGAACGCGCTTTTGACATTTATTCACTGTTGTTGCGCAACCGCATTGTTTTCTTAGGTACGCCCATCAACGACCAGGTAGCCAATCTGATTGTCGCACAATTGCTTTACCTCAATCAGGAAGACCCGGAACGTGAGATTCAGATGTACATCAACTCACCCGGTGGACAGGTATACGCCGGTATGGCAATTTATGACACCATGCAGATGCTTTCAAATCCCATCAGTACGGTAGCCGTGGGCGTAACAGCCTCCTTCGGCACGGTACTTTTGACCGCCGGCACCAAAGGCCGCCGGTTCGCCTTGCCGCACGCCACCATCCACATGCACCAACCGCTGGGTGGCGCCCAAGGACAGGCTTCTGATATTGAAATCCAGGCCCGTGAAATTTTGCGCCTGAAGGCTCGCTTAAACGAAATCCTATCCTTCCACACCGGACAAAGTATTGAAGTGATTGAGCGCGATACAGAGCGCGATTTCTACATGAGCGCCCAGCAAGCCGCTGAGTATGGTCTGGTGGATAAAGTGTTATCCCCGCCCGAAGAGAAGAACGCCCCACACAAAGAATCAGTAGATTCGTAAGGGGAGTGACATAACACCCAAAAGTGCCCTCTGAAAATTCAGAGGGCACTTTATTTTTAGGTCTTCTCACTGCGGGGAGCACCTGGGAACGCCAACCCCCAGGTCGGCCAAATGCGGGGAGGCCTGGGAACGCCAACCCCCAGGTCGGCCTCGGCGTTGGCAAAGTCGTCACGACGCGCAGAACGTCACCACACAAAAGGAATAAACCGCTTTACCCGCCGACGATACGACGCAAATTCTGGGTAACGGGCCAGTGAGCGCTCTTTTCGGCGCATGTAAGGCATCCAGCCAAAGATAATCATTGCCAGGAGCAGGAGCAGCGGCAGCCAATGCATCGGCAAAATAGCGAAACTCAAGTAAATAAGCAATTCGCCAAAGTAGTTGATGTTGTAACTGAGCGCGAAGAAACCATCGGTAATCAGGTGTCCAGGGTTTAAGCGCAGGTGGATGTGTTTTTGCATGTCACTGGCAAAGTGAATAAACACCCCGAAAGCATACAGAAAAACCGATACACCCTGCAGCCAAGCAGGCGCCTGGGTATTGTTTCTCATCAAAATCCACGGGGCAACCCAATACAGCGACAGCCCGGCCCAGATGTACAACCCGTACCCCAGGTTGGCAGGCTGCTCCCATTGTTTGTCGGGGAAAATGCGACTTTTCAGCACCCACAAGAAACCATACGAGCCGTGCAAGGCCAGGTAAATCCAGGCCGCGGGATTTTCCCAGCGTTGATACCATGCCATCAAAGCCAGGATAAAAAAGAAGGTTGCGCCTTTATGCGAATCAATGAAGTGTTTTTGCTTCATGGCAACACTACTCCTGAAAACAGTCTCCAAACCTAAGGGCAGGACTTTTAGAAGGTGGCTTCCACACTACCGGACAGCCGGATTGCGAGTTTTATTTTGCCAAAATACTCTCAATAACCTGTTGGAAGGCATCAAATGGTTGTGCGCCAACCACTGCCTGTCCGTTAACCAGGAAGGTAGGCGTGCTTTGGACGCCGATTTGTCGGCCCATATCAACTTGAGACTTCACATATTCCGTATATTTTCCGCCATCCAGACACTGATTAAAAATTGCAGTATCCAGTCCCAAATCGGCGGCAAATTGCTTCAAATTGTCCTTGTTAAACGCACCCCGATTTTCACCGTTTTGACTGGTGAATAATTTATCGTGGTATTCCCAAAAGGCGTTCTGATCGGCTGCACACTCACTGGCTTCGGCTGCCCAAAAAGATTCTTGCCCCAAAAAGGCAAAATGGATATACCCCATCCTGACCTTGCCCTCAGCGATGTACTGTTCGTTGATTTGTGGTTCCACGTCCTGATAAAAACGACCACAGTACGGGCACTGAAAATCGCTGAATTCCAGGATCGTCACCGGGGCATCTGGGTTACCTTTAAAGTGCTTGGTTTGGGCAATCAAAGCATCCATTAATGCCTGACGGCGGGCTTCTATATCTGCCGGCGGGGTTTCTGGTAGCGCAGCCTGAGGGTCAATCGGCTCAGCCGTTTCCACTGCCGCTGCCGGGGCGCCCTGATTTGTACTCCCGTTGCCCGTTGTCTGGCGAAAGAAGTAGCCACCGACCAGCCCAACGAGTAATGCGACCAACGCCACGATGGGTACGGCCCAGGAATAAATGTGAATCGTCATCATCGGTGTTTTTTCGCTTTTGCTGCCGCGCTTTCTAACCACTTCGCGCTTGCCCTTTTGAAGGACCTCCCCTTCAGGAGCCTGTTCCTCTACCGTCTTGGCAACATTCAAGGCTTCATTTTCTTCTGGGGCCGATATCGGGGTATTACTTTTGCTCATAAGACTTCCTTTCTGAATTTAATGGCAAGATGATTAATCGGTCCTACGCAACTTGCATAGGGCTTTTGATTGTACCAGCAAATTTGGTGCTTTGCGACCATTGTGCCACTGACCTGTCGTGATACAATCAAGGCCGTTCTGTACACCAAAATACCAAATATCAGCCTTTCAAAACCCTACCCATGATCACCAAACTCATCAACTCCATTCGCTTTGTAGGCCTGTGGCCGACCATACGCACCGTGCAATACGCACTACGACGTGACCGCCTGGAATCCCGCGCATCCTGGCCTGCTGAGGCTGATTTTCAGCCGCCATCTCCGGCCTCAAACTGTCAACAGCAGGCAAAAGGGCAGTACACCATCACCTTTGGAGAGCGCAGCCTGGAAATTCTCTTCCTGGCCCCCGACATGCTGCGCCTGACCTGGCACCCCGGGCTGCTTCCGCAACCTTACGCCCTGGCAGACGCCGACTGGCCACCCGTAGATGTGAATATGCACGTTGAGGGAGATACCTGGCGCTTCTGCACAACCGCCCTCGAACTTCACGTGCAGACCGATGGCGCCCTGTATCTGTACACCCCCCAAGGTGACCTGTTACACAGCGCCCGGCCACCACGCTTTGCCGGTCAGTACATTCGTCAAACAACTCGCTTGCAGCCGGAAGAACACATCTACGGCTTAGGTGAAAGCCCCTTGCCGTTGGTGCGCAATGCCCCCGGACGGCACATCCGCCTGTGGAATCTCGACCCGGGCGGCAGTTACGGTCCCGACCATCCCGAAATCTACCTCAACATTCCCATCTGCCTGGGAGTGCACTCACAAGGCAGTTACCTGATATTCTACGAAAACTCCTTTGAAGGCCGGGTAACCTTCCAACAGGAAGAAATGACTTTCGCCTTCAGCGGCGGAGCACTGCGTTCCTACCTGATTGCCGGCAAACCCTCGCATCTTCTAGCGCGCTACACTGCTTTAACCGGCCGTCCGCCGCTGCCCCCGCTCTGGGCGCTGGGCTACCATCAATCCCGCTGGGGATATAAAAACGAGGCCGATATCCGCAGTGTGGCGCAAGGTTTTCAAGAACACGATATCCCCATCAGCGCCATTCACCTGGACATTGACTACATGGATGGTTACCGCGTTTTTACCGTCCATCCCCAGCGCTTTCCCGACCTGTCTGGCCTGGCGCACGATATGGAAGCACAAGGCATCCGACTGGTGACCATCCTTGACCCAGGTGTCAAAGCCGACCCACAATACACCATAGCCCGCAGCGGCCTGGCAGAAGGTCACTTTTGCACTCAGCCGGACGGCCGCCCCCATCAGGCGCTGGTTTGGCCGGGTTGGTGCTACTTCCCCGATTTCACCAACCCCAAAACCCGCCGGTGGTGGGGCAATTTCTATCCTCGCCTGCTCAATCAGGGCATCCGCGGCATCTGGCACGACATGAACGAGCCGGCCGCCTTTGCCGCCTGGGGCGAACCCACCCTGCCCAGTAGCCTGCGGCACAATTTCGATGGTCGCGGCGGCGAACACCGCGAAGCCCACAACCTGTACGCCCTGCTGATGAATCGCGCCGGTTACGAAGCCCAACGCTTGCACCGTCCCGCCACGCGCCCCTGGCAGTTGACCCGCTCTGGGTGGGCAGGCGTTCAACGCTACGCCTGGCATTGGACGGGCGATGTGGAAAGTTCCTGGGGCATCCTGCGGCGCACGGTGTCTATTTTGCTCAACCTCAGTTTATCCGGCATCTACTATTCCGGCTCCGACATCGGCGGCTTTAGCGGTCATCCCGAGCCTGAATTGTACCTGCGCTGGTTCCAAATGGCCGCCTTTACACCCTTCTTCCGTCTGCACTCGGCTACCGGCCTGCCGGCACGTGAACCCTGGCGCTTTGACTCGGCCACTCGCGAGGCCGTGCGTGACATCATCCGCCTGCGTTATCGCCTGTTGCCCTACTGGTACACTTTAGCCTGGCAAGCCGCCGAAGAAGGCCTCCCCCTGCTGCGTCCGCTGTGGTGGGAGCATCCTCAGGATGACCCGGCCTTATGGGAGGTAGACGATACCTTCATGGTTGGCGAAAGCCTGTTGGTCGCCCCGATTTTGGAAACAGGCCAACGCGCCCGCAGCGTGTTGCTGCCCCCTGGAGGCTGGTACGACCTTTGGGAGGATACCGTTTACCCTCAGCCCGGCCCCGAGGAGATTGCCGCCCCCCTGGAGCGCATCCCGCTCTTTGTGCGTGCCGGTCGAGCATTGCCCCAGCGCACCCCCGATGGCCGCCTGGAAGTGCACCTGTACGCCCCGCTACCCGCTGACAATCGTCCCCACACTTCCCACCTGTATCTGGATGCGGGCGATGGCTACGGGAATTCTCGCCTGGAAACCTTTACCCTGCAACGTCAGGGTGAAACCATCCACCTGACGCGCAGCGCTCACGGCGATTATCCCTCGGAAAATCTTACCTTTCACCTGCACGGTGAAGGGGAATTGGTAATCCATGCTTGAAGTAGGACGGGCTTTCCGGCCTGTCTTGTAAACCCAAGAACACCTTTGAACCACTATGACCGAAAAACAACCCACCCCCTGGATTCTTGCTTCTCGTCCCAAAACTTTGCCCGCCGCGGCTGCGCCCGTCATTGTGGGTGGCGCGGTGGCCGCAGCACAAGGCGGATTCCGCTTTCTACCCTGGTTGGCAGCCCTGCTGGGCGCGCTGTTTTTGCAAATTGGCGCCAACCTGGCAAACGACGTTTTCGACTTCAAAAAGGGCGCCGATACCGCCGACCGCTTAGGACCGACGCGCGTTACCCAAACCGGCCTGCTCACGCCCGAACAAGTGACAACCGGCATGTGGGTCGTCTTTGGCCTGGCCGCGCTGTGTGGTCTGTACCTGATTAGCGTGGCAGGATGGCTAATTTTGGCTATCGGTATCGCTGCGATTATATCGGCCATTGCCTACACCGGCGGCCCGTATCCCCTGGGGTATCACGGCCTGGGAGACCTGTTTGTGTTCATTTTCTTCGGGTTGGCGGCGGTATGCGGCACGGTGTACGTCCAAATTCAACAGGTGACCCTGCTGGCCTGGCTGGCTGCCCTACCGATGGGGTTCATCATCACCGCCATCCTGGTGGTCAACAACCTGCGGGACATCGAAACCGATCGTCGAGCCGGCAAACACACCCTGGCGGTGCTGTTGGGGGCCAACGGTGCGAAGGCCGAATATGCCCTTTTGCTGGTTGCCAGTTACCTGGTGCCGTTCATTTTGATGATTGCCGGACTGAGTTCCCCCTGGGTGTTCCTGGCCTTACTCTCCCTGCCTAAGGCTTGGGCACTGTGGAAGGTAATCTCCACGCAAACCGGACGGGTACTCAATCAGGCTTTGGCCGGTACCGGTCAGTTGGCACTGATATACGCCCTCCTGTTCTCCTTAGGGTTGTTGTTGTGAGAGGCAAGCAGGATGGATGTTGACGCACTGCGCACCTTGCTCGAAAGCGTGCAATCGGGCGACGTTTCGGTTTCTTTTGCTTTGGAGAAATTGAGTAAATTTCCTACTGCAAGTATTAGTGACTATGCGCAATTAGATACGCACCGCACCTTACGGCAGGGCCTGCCGGAGGTAGTTTTTTGCCAGGGGAAAACCCCTGAGCAAATCTCTGAAATCATGGCAAGCCTTTGGGAACACAACGACCGCGTTTTGGGTACCCGTGCTACCCCACAAATGGCAGCCTACGTTCAGAAGCGCATCCCACAGGCCCACTATGACCCACGTTCCCGATTGCTCAGCCTGCAGCGTGCAGAAGCCCCCACGCCAACGGAAAATGCACCCTACGCCCTGGTGCTCACCGCAGGCACCGCCGACATCCCGGTCGCAGAAGAAGCCGCCCAAACCCTGGCTTTTTTTGGCGCAGCGGTGCGCCGCGCGTACGATGTGGGCGTGGCCGGCATTCATCGCTTGTTGGCACAGCGCGAACACATTGCCAACGCAACCGTCATCATCAGCGTAGCCGGCATGGAAGGCGCGTTGACCAGCGTAGTCGGTGGGTTAGCCGCCTGTCCGGTGATTGGCGTGCCTACCAGCGTAGGCTATGGCGCCAGTTTCGGCGGCTTGGCCGCGCTACTCGCCATGCTCAACAGTTGCGCCCCTGGCGTGACCGTGGTCAACATTGACAATGGCTTCGGCGCGGCCGTTACAGCCTGGCGCATTCTACAAATCGCAACGCCATGACCAATCAAGCCACGATAGCCTACCTGGATTGCATCGGCGGCGCGAGTGGCGACATGCTCCTAGGCGCGCTGCTCGATGCCGGGCTGCCCCTGGAACGTCTGCGCGCAGACCTGGAGCGCCTGCACCTGCCGGGTTTTGCGCTAGAAACCGAGACGGTGTTCCGCAACGGTTTCCGGGCCACCAAAGCCCACGTCATTGTGACGGATAAGGTCACCGAGCGGCATCTACCGGAAATCGAAGCGGTGGTGCAAGCCGCCGATTTGCCCGCGGCCTTGCAAAAACGCGCCCTGACTGTTTTCCGGCGCATGGCGCAAGCCGAAGCCCGCATCCACGGCCAACCGCTGGAGAAAGTCCATCTGCACGAACTGGGCGGATTGGATACCATCGTGGACGTGGTCGGTGTGCTGGCCGGGTTGGAAGCCCTAGGGGTGACAGAAATCCACGCTTCGCGCCTGCCTCTGGGTGGCGGAATGACGCGCGGTGCGCATGGTCTCATTCCACTGCCCGCCCCGGCAACCCTGGCGCTGCTGGAAGGCGTCCCCATCGAGGGCCGCGCCACCCCAGGGGAAACGGTCACACCCACGGCTGCCGCGTTGTTGTCGTCGCTGGTAACCCACTGGGGGCCGATGCCTCCCATGCGGCTGGCGGCCATTGGCTATGGGGCCGGTCAACGCGAAAGTGAAATCCCCAATCTCCTGCGGATTCTGCTGGGAGAACGGGAAGCCGCCAGCCGCGGGGTGCAGATCGAATCCATCGTACAACTTTCGGCGAATCTAGATGATGCCACGCCCGAGGAAATTGGCTATGCGCAAGAAACCCTGTTGCGAGCCGGTGCGCTGGATGTCGTTCTCTTCCCGATTCAAATGAAGAAAAATCGTCCGGCGGTCATGCTGCAAGTGCTCTGTCAACCGGAAAAAGCCACCGCACTACGTGACCTGATGCTGCAAGAAACGCCTACCTTGGGGGTGCGCGTGGAAACCATCAGCCGACACGCCTTACCGCGCCACAGTGAGACGGTGACAACGCCGTGGGGAACGGTGCGAGTCAAAATTGCCCACTTGCCGGATGGCACACTGCGCCCTGCCCCCGAATATGAAGATTGCCGCCGCCTGGCGCAGGAACACCATGTGTCGCTGCGAGAAGTGTCCCAAGCCGCGCTGGAAGCCTATCGCAAGGGGTAGCGAACGCTTCATCCCTTGACGTTCACCCATCCCCGCGGTATCCTCTGCCAACAGACTGACCAGTCGGTTTTTGATGTTGCTTAGCCTTCCCGATTGGGTGTGTTGGCACTTTGCCGACCTGGAGGGCGGCGCGCCCAGGTTGCCGTCCTGGGGGGTCGGCACGCCCAAGTTGCCGACCTGGGGGGCGGCGCGCCCAGGTTGCCGACCTGGAGGTCGGCGCGCCCAAGTTGCCGACCTGGAGGTCGGCGCGCCCAAGTTGCCGTCCTGGGAGGTCGGCGCGCCCAAGTTGCCGACCTGGGGGGTCGGCACGCCCAAGTTG
>DAOTZN010000375.1:0-1765 GCA_034434095.1 Anaerolineales bacterium | reverse complement strand
GATGATACGGTTTTTGGGGGAAGAGATGTGGGGGCCTGTGAGGAGCGGCGTGCAGCCGATCAGCGTTCAGCGGGTAGCGAACAGGTGGACGGTAGACTGTAGACAGTAGGCCGTGACCGTGCCCCATCGCCTGTCACCTGTCAGCGTTCAGCAGTCAGCGAACAGGTAGACCGTAGACCGTGACCCATCGCCTGTCGCCTGACTACCTGTCACCTGCCCCCCCTGTCTACCCTTCAACGCGTTCGATGTGGGCACCGAGGACGCGTAATTTTTCGTCCACGCGCGCATAACCGCGATCAATCTGCCCTACATTGCGGATGGTGGATTCGCCTTTCGCTGCCAGGGCGGCCAACACCAGCGCCATACCGGCGCGAATATCGGGGCTTTCCAGGCTTTCGCCATATAGACGGGTGGGACCTTGCACGATGGCTCGGTGCGGGTCGCAAAGCACGATTTGGGCGCCCATCCCCACCAGTTTATCGGTGAAGTACATGCGGCTGGGGTACATCCAATCGTGGAACAGGATGCTCCCTTTGGCTTGTGTGGCGACCACAATCGCGATGCTCATCAAATCGGTAGGGAAGGCCGGCCAGGGCATCACGCTGATTTCGGGGATGACATTACCCAAATCGGGTTCGATTTCCAATTTTTGTTCGGCAGGCACCACGATATCCTGCCCCTCGGTTTCCCAGTGCACCCCCAGGCGTTGGAAGACCAGTTTAATCATGGGCAAGTACTCCGGCCCGGCGTTGCGGATGCGGATGCTGCCGCGCGTCACCACGGCTGCCCCGATGAAACTGACCACTTCCAGGTAATCGGGGCCGATGGTGAATTCGCCGCCGTGCAGTCGCTCGACTCCTTGAATGTGCAATGTGTTGGAGCCGATTTGCTCGATGTGCGCGCCCAGCACATTCAGAAAGTGACACAGTTCCTGGATGTGTGGCTCAGAAGCGGCATTACGGATGACGGTCTCGCCGCGTGCCAGGACGGCGGCCATGATGGCGTTTTCGGTGGCGGTCACGCTGGCTTCGTCCAGCAGGATGTCGGCGCCGTGCAATCCCTGTGCACGGAACTGGAAGACCTTTTCGGCGCGGTTGTAATCGGCCTGTGCGCCCAGGGCACGCAGCGCCAGGATGTGCGTGTCCACGCGCCGGCGTCCGATGACGTCACCGCCGGGTGGGGGTAAGGTCAGTTCACCAAAGCGGGCGGACATTGGCCCGGCCAACAGGATGCTGGCACGAATGCGCCGGGTGATATCCGGGTCCAGGTCGGCGGGCTGGATGTGATGGGCCTGGACTTGCCAGGTGGTCTCGTCTAAGGTGGTGATTTCTACGCCCAGGCTTTTCAGCAGGGCGCGCATGGTATGGACATCCCCAATGGGGGGAACGTTATGCAGGATGACGGGTTGGTCGGTTAACAGACAGGCCGCCAACAGGGGCAGTGCGGCGTTTTTGTTCCCGGCGGGCGTTATCTCCCCATGGAGGGGGTGTCCGCCATGAATGCGGAAAGATTGCATGTGGATACTCCTGAATACCGGTGAATCAATGAGGTGTCGCGGAGCGTATTGTACCGCAAGATTGGTTGGGTTAAGGCTTTTGGGGTCGGCGCGCTCAATGTGCCGACCTGGGGGTCAGCGCGCCCAATGTGCCGACCTGGGGGTCGGCGTGCCCAATGTGCCGACCTAGAGGTCAGCGCGCCCAATGTGCCGACCTGGGGGTGGCGTGCCCAATGTGCCGACCTAGAGGTCGGCGCGCCCAATGTGCCG
>DAOTZN010000374.1:0-11964 GCA_034434095.1 Anaerolineales bacterium | reverse complement strand
TGAGCACTCGGCTAACACAGAGGTCGTTTAGTAACTGGTGCCACGAGCCTGATGAGAAGTTTATTTTCAGATCAGTTTATTTTCAGATCAGATACTGGGCTTGCGTATATGAAATCGTTCTCTAAGACCCCCTTTGACCGCCTATCACCCCAAGAGCATCGTCAGGTAGTTGCACCTGTCTTTGGGTTAATTCTTGTCATCGTGATTGGCTTGTTCATTTTGGGACTATTACCAGGGGGAAGTCGCCAGACCCGACAAATTTATTTTGGGGCCAGTTTTTTCTTTGGGCTATACAGTTGGTGGTTGTTCCGCTATGCGTTACCGAAAATCCGGAAAGGTGGCTTGTTGCCATGGTTGATTTTAGGGGGACACGCAATCGGGTTGCCCCTTGTCGCCGTCTTTCTTCCTTACGTTGGCGTACTATTCATGGCTATCTTGGGGCCAATAACAGCCATATTGATAGTTATTTTGGTGGGACGTTTTGCATCGCACACATTTATTATCATCAATCAGATTGCATTACTGTTGTTGATGATGTTACATAAACCTGATGTCCCCTCACATTACTTTACTGTAGTAATCATTCCGCTTTTCAGTGTTGTGTTTGTTGAATTAATATTTCGCATTGGGCAGATTCTCAATCGGGAAATCGCCCATCTGGAAACCTTAAATCACGTAGCGCGGCAGGTTGGCTCTACCATTGACCCTAAACAGGTTATTGAATTGTTAAGCAATACGATTCGAGAAGCCTTGAGTGCAGATACCTACTATATCGGTATTCAGCAAAACGGGGTGCTGCGCCTGGAAGTATTGTATGATAATGGCACCTTCTTTCCTCCCCAAGATATTCCTTCGGAAAACAGCGTAACGGCGCTGGTGATGCAGCGCCGCCAATCCTTATTGCTCAATGATGTGCCCGCCGAACTTCCTCGTTTGGGAATGCGGCCTCAATCTATTGGTGAAGAACGCATCAGCCTGTCCTGGATGGGCACGCCCATGATTGCCCGTGATCGAGTAATTGGCGTTGTGGCTGTGGGGGCGTATCGCTACAACTCGTTTACGATTCATGATCTCAACTTATTGGAGAACATTGCTCAGCAAGCCACTTTGGCGCTGGATAATGCGTTCCATCATGCCGAAGTAGAGGAACAATCACGTCGTGATAGTTTAACCGGTGTGTACAATCACGGTTATTTTTTACTCGCGCTGGGTGAACAGATGCGGCTTGCCCAGGAGCAAGGCAAGCCGCTTTCTGTGATTATGCTGGATATTGATTTCTTCAAATCGTACAACGATACCTATGGTCATCTGGTCGGCGACCAGGTATTAATTCGTTTTTCAGATGTCATCCGGCGGCATATGAAAAGCACTGATTTGATTGGCCGCTGGGGGGGCGAAGAATTCGTAGTGGCACTACCCGGTGCTACTGGTGAACAGGCTACGCAAATTGCTAAGCGCATTTCAGAATCGCTGCGCACTCTGCAAATGCAAGACCGCGATGGAAAGCCTATTCCGCCGCCAACCATTAGTCAGGGGGTTGCCATTTTCCCCTACGAAGCAGAGGACGTTTATGAGTTGGTAGATTTAGCCGATCAGCGGCTCTACAAGGCTAAAGCCAATGGGCGCGATCAGATTTACCCACCGAAAAGCCATTGGAAATACATCAAAACAGATTGAGCACGTCCTGAACATGCGCGTACAGAGCGTGCTTGTATGGTGGGGAATTAGCCCAACAGCGCCTTAAACGCAGTTACCGTTTGGGAAACAGCCTGATCGTCAATCCAATAGTGTGTTACCAGCCGAAAACGTCGTTGTCCAACCACACCTACCAAAACGCCGCGCTCCCGTAGCATCTGCGCCACCTGGTGGGCATCCATGGGAACATCGTCCGTAAGTGAAAGGTAGACCATGTTGGTATGTGGTGTACCAGGGTCAAGTTGTACGCCCGCTATGGCGCGTAGACCCTGTGCCAGGCGTTGTGCCCGCTGATGGTCTTCTGCCAGGCGCAGGCTCATTTTTTCGAGGGCAATCAGGCCGGCGGCAGCCAGTACACCCGCCTGTCGCATACCGCCCCCCAACTGCTTACGAATGCGGCGCGCTTGCCGGATAAAATCGGTCGTGCCGCAAAGTACCGACCCCACCGGCGCACACAAGCCCTTGCTCAGACAAAATGTGACCGAATCCACCGGCGCGGCCAAATCGGCTGCCGAAACGCCCAGGGCGGCCGCCGCGTTGAACAGCCGGGCGCCATCCAGGTGTACCGACAACCCGTGTTGATGGGTCAGGTCAGCGGCCGCGCGGGTATATTCCACGCTCAGCACTACCCCGCCACATCGGTTGTGGGTGTTTTCCAGCGCCAACAAGCGCGAGGGCGGAAAATGTGGGTCATCGGTGCGGATAGCAGCGCGAATGTCTTCCAAGTTTAGCGTGCCATCTGGCTGGTTGGGAATCTGTCGCGAATGCACCCCACCCAGTGCCGAGATACCGCCGGCTTCGTACAAAAAGGTGTGCGCCAGATTGCCGACGATGGCTTCATCCCCGCGCCCACAATGGGTGAGCACGGCAATCAAGTTTCCCATTGTCCCAGAAGGCACGAACAACCCGGCTTGTTTGCCGGTTTTTTCGGCTGCCAGGGCTTCGAGGGCGTTGACGGTTGGATCTTCACCATATACATCATCTCCCACGACGGCTTGCGCCATGGCCGCACGCATTTCAGGCGTGGGTTGCGTTACGGTATCGGAACGTAAATCGATAGGAAGTTGGCTCATTGATTTCTCCAATGCTTGATTTTCCGCTTTACCTCCTATACAAAGCGGAATGATGGTTTCCATGGGCGGCACGGCCCCTCTTTGCAGGCCAGATACGTTTCTCCAGGCAATGAGACGGTACACACGCCGCAATCGGCCAATCCGCCACAGGGCATGGGCAGGGCAACCAGCACCTCCCCCGGCGCGGCCGGTGGCAGGTCATCGGATGCGTATAATAATTTGTTCAGTGTTTCCAGGCACTCCACCGGCAGGTCGACCGCCCAGGCGTCGGCCCAGGTATGTAAGGCTTCTGGGGCCGCCACCAATGGCAGGCTTTCCACCCCGGCGGGTAACCTCAGGCCGGAGGGCAGGTGATCGGCAAACAAGGCCACCTCCGCACCGCGTGTCAGGGCTTCTGCCACGAGCGGCATTAACCGCCAGGGGTGCTTGTCCAAGGCTAGCAGCACCAGGTGCCGGAAATGCGGTGGCAGGTTGAAACCGCGTCCCAGGGGGCCGCGCAGGTGCAACCGAGTGCCTGGCAGCCACGTAGAAGGGGTATCCGGAGCACACCACAGCAACCCCTCGGGTGCGAGAAAATCCGTCGGGAAAAGAGGAGCCGCCAAAAGGGCGTTTGTTTCCCCCTCTCCCTGGGCGAGCAGGTACTGCCCGGCGGCCGGGACATGCTCCGGGGGGCAGGGTATGGCTATCCGGCCATACAGGTCACGTGCCGAAATTGTGCTTTGCCACATAACAGCATGATACCATGAGTGGCAGCCAAACAAGGTATAATAATTCCGTTGCCACTCGTGCGCCATGATGAGATAGCGCAAAGCAACTTTCAGGTAGTTTTCTAGAAAGAGGAGACAAAAAAATGAATGTAGCCGTTGCAATTCAGGGCATTGCCAATCTCTCCTGGTTGGCTTTTATTGGGTTGATCGTTCTGGTAGTGATACGCGCCGGGCGTAAACAACCGGTAAAGGGGTTATCCACGGTGCTCATTGTTATGTTAGTTGTTGCTATCCTCTTGACGACGGTTAGCGCCGGTTTGGTTTTTGTAGAGCCTACGCAGCGTGGTGTGGTCATTTCAGCCTTGGCGCCAAACGGCTACCGCGCTGCAGCACTGCAACCCGGTTTGAATTGGATTATCCCTTTCTTTGAACGGGTTGAGTTCTATTCAATCGCTAAACAAACGTACACCATGTCAATTGCACATACTGAAGGACAGGTGCAGGGAAACGATTCGGTATCTGCACGTACCTCTGACGGTCAAGAGATTTTCATAGATGCCTCGGTGCTATTCAGGGTTGATTCTCAGAAGGTTATCCAGGTGCACATTGATTGGCAGAAACGCTATGCGGAGGATCTGGTACGCCCGCTGACGCGCGGCATCATCCGAGACATCGTTTCGCAATACAGTGTGGACGAAGTTGTCAGTACCCGACGGTTCGAACTGACGCAGGAAATTCGCACCGAACTGGCGAGAAAATTAGCGGAGAATGGTCTCGTTTTAGATGATTTTCTCCTGCGTAACATCACGTTCTCGCCGGAATATGCTGCTTCGGTAGAGCAAAAACAAATTGCAGAACAGCAGGCACAACAGGCAAAATTGGTAGTAGAGCAAAAGAAGCAGGAAGCCGAACAAGCCCGTCAGGTGGCCCAAGGTAAGGCCGATGCAGCCGTGATTGCGGCCAAGGGTGAAGCGGATGCGCGTCTGATTCAGGCCGAAGCCGAAGCCAAGGCGTTGCAAATGATTGCCGATGTACTCAAACAAAACCCAGACTTGTTGACCTACGAATACATCCAACAATTGGCCCCCAACATCAGCGTGATGCTGGTGCCGAACGACAATCCCTACTTGTTGCCGTTACCCACCTCAGGAACCTCCACCTCATTTACCCCTTCCGTTGAACCCACAACCCCCATCACGCCTACAACAACCCCGTGAATGAGAAAAAACCTTCAGGAAAACAAATTCGTCTGACAAGTTACGCGGCCTGCGCCGGCTGAGCGTCTAAATTAAAGGCGGAAACGCTGGCGCAGGTTCTGCGTCCTATCAAAGAAACTTTTCAGAACACGGCATACCCGGACTTGTTGACCGGCCTGGATGAGCCGGATGATGCGGCCGTGTGGCGGTTGGATGACCAACGCGCCCTGGTGGTGACCACCGACTTCTTTACCCCGGTCGTAGATGATGCCTACGATTACGGTGCCATTGCCGCCGCCAACAGCCTTTCGGATGTGTACGCCATGGGGGGTGAGCCTTTCCTGGCGCTCAACGTGGCGGCCATGCCCCCGCAATTGCCCACCGAGGTCGTGGCGGAAATTCTGCGCGGCGGCGCAGAAAAAGCGCGCGAAGCCGGTGTGGTCGTCGCGGGCGGGCACACCATCCAGGATCAAGAACCAAAGTACGGCCTGATTGTAGTCGGTTTTGTGCAGCCGGAACAGATACTCTCTAAAGCCGGGGCGCGTCCCGGCGATAAGTTGATTCTCAGTAAGCCCCTCGGCACAGGCTGCCTGACCACGGCGCTCAAGCGCGGCATAGCCGATCCGGTGGATGTGAGTGAAGCGATTGCCTGGATGAAGCGGCTTAACCGTAGCGCGGCGCAACTGGCGCGCCGCTTTGGTGCACGTGCCGCCACCGACATTACCGGCTTTGGATTGCTGGGGCACGCCTGGGAAATGGCGCAGGCTTCACAGGTAGGGTTGCGCTTCAACTTTGAGCAAATGCCCTTTTTGCGTGGCGTGAAGCGCTATGCCGAGGAGTGGATCTTCCCCGGCGGCTCTGCCGATAACCGTTTGTACTACGGCCAACATGTCCGCTTTGAGGCCGCATTAGAAGAACACGAGCAAATGCTGCTCTTCGATGCCCAGACCAGCGGCGGGCTGTTGTTTGCCTTGCCGCCCCAAAACCTGGAGGCCTTGTTGGAAACTGCCACCCAGCAAGAACAAGCGTTGTGGATAGTAGGAGATGTTGTGCCAGAAGAGGGAATCGTCATAGTGTAGTCGTACTCGCGGAAAAAATGTCTCCCCTCGAAATTTTCCCACAGCCAAACGCCCCCGTTGGTGTTCCCGTACCCACAAGGCTGACCTATCCCCAAGCAGATACCGTTCCCGCGCTACCCAAAGGGTGGCGCGGTGCCCATTAAATTGACTCCCCAAAACACATCATGCACATCCCCTTCGCTTCTCATCGCTCGCCCGTAATGGGACGGCGCGGCATGGTCGCTACCTCCCAGCCGCTCGCCGTGGCTGCCGGATTAGAAATCCTGGCGCGTGGAGGTACGGCTGCCGATGCAGCCATTGCCGCTGCCGCGGCCCTCAACGTCACCGAACCCACCTCCACCGGCATTGGCGGGGATGCCTTTGCACTGTACTACGAAGCCGACAGTGCTCAAATCTATGCTCTGAACGCCAGTGGACGCGCCCCACGTGCCTTGACGTTGGAACGCGCCCTGGCAGCAGCCCGTCCAGATGGCATACTGCCACCTTTTCACCCCTACACCATTACCGTGCCAGGGGCTTGCTCTGGGTGGGAAGCACTTGTCCAACGCTTTGGGCGGCTATCGCTGGCCGAAGTCCTGTCGCCTGCCATCCGCCTGGCGGAGGAAGGCTTCCCGGTTGCCCCGTTGACGGCTTACTTTTGGGCACGCGGGGTAGACCGTCAATTGAAACATGCCCCCAACGGGCAGGAATTAACCATCCACGGGCGCGCCCCTCAGGCAGGGGAAATTTTCCGCAACCCTGGGTTAGCGCGCACGCTGCGGGCAGTCGGGCAAGATGGGGCGGCTGCCTTTTATCAGGGCGAAATTGCGCAAGCCATTGTCAGCGTGGTACAGGAAAACGGCGGTTGCCTGAGCCTGGACGACCTGCAGGCCCACGAAGCCGAATGGGTGACGCCGATCTCCACCACCTACCGAAATTGTCGGGTGTGGGAGTGTCCCCCCAATGGACAGGGGCTGGCTGCCCTGCTGGCGCTCAACGTGTTGGAAGGCTTTGACCTGAGCGCCTTGCCGCCGTTATCGGCCGAGCGCCTGCACCTGATGGCAGAAGCCATGCGATTAGCCTTTGCCGATACCCGTTGGTTTGTTGCTGACCCGCACACCAACCCCGCCCCCTTGGAGAACCTGCTCTCGAAAGCATACGCTGCCGAGCGGCGCACACTGCTCGACCCTCAGCGCGCGGTACTCGACCAACAGCGCGGCGCGCCGGTGGCCTCTTCAGATACCGTGTACCTGTGCGTGGTTGACGGGCACGGCAACGCCTGTTCGTTTATCAATAGCAACTATATGGGCTTTGGTACCGGCATCGTGCCGGCCGGTTGGGGCTTTACCTTACAAAACCGCGGCCATAATTTCAGTTTAGATGCCCAACATCCCAATGCCTTAGCGCCGGGCAAGCGTCCCTATCACACCATCATCCCCGGCATGTTGACCCATTTGGACGGCACGCTGTGGGGACCGTTTGGCGTGATGGGCGGTTTCATGCAGCCGCAAGGGCACATGCAGGTGGTAGTTGGCCTGGTGGATGACGGGCTCGACCCGCAAGCCGCCCTTGACCGACCGCGTTTTTGTCTTACCAATGGCACTGCTGGTAGCACCCTGGCGCTTGAAGAGGGGATTACTTTTGATGTGGCTGCACGCCTGGCATCTATGGGACATCCGGTGCAGCCGGTCACCGGACAGCAACGTGCTTTATTTGGACGTGGGCAAATCATCCTGCGAGATACCGCCAGCGGCGTGCTCATCGGTGGCAGTGACCCACGCGCCGATGGCTGCGCCATGACCCTGTAACCGTCCATCCAAGGGGGGTAGCGGGGGACATTGCCCTCCGCTACCCTTCAGGGTAGACCGGCGGCGAGCAACGTATCGCGTACCCGCGGGTCGTCTGAATCTAACGGCAACAGGGCGCGCTTATCCATTTCAATTAGGCGGCAGGCGATATTAACCAAGTCCGGCAATGGTACGGCGCGGCAAGTGGCATGTCCAATCTCGACTTGTCGGGTCACTTTCTCCAGGTGTGGGGTAATTTGCTCAAACCCGTCCGAAGAACCCGGAAAAGCGGGGCAAACTACGACCCCTTTAGGCGTCAGCGCCCAACGTTGAAATTGTTTGCGCCCGGCCAGTTTTTCCGCGTAGTGAATGCTGGTGTTTGAAGTGTGGTCTACCCCCAACAATACGACGTATCCGCCTGCCTCGGTGAGCACTTTGATAGGCGCTAATGGGTCGGCCAGTGTTTGGGCTGCCAGCGCCTGCTCAACATTTACCCCGGCAAAGGAAAGGATGGGGTGCATGGAGCGTTTTGCTTTGGGGTGCTGACGCAATTGTTCGCTTGTGCGCCCCATCATACGGTCGGCGGGCAGATCCGGGTGAAAGAATTCTGCCATCAGGTTGCGGTCTTGCCCTTCCCCGTAGATGATGCCGTTGTTTTCTGGTCCCACTTTCGGTGTGATCATTGTTCTGTACGTAAAAGTGGGCATCATCAGCATTGGAAAAACGGTGAGCATAGCGCCTAAAAGTGTTTCTGCACCGCCATGTACATCCCCAAAGGCCGATAGCGAGGCATGCGCAATGACCGGCCGGTCGCGCGGCACTTCTAATTTTTCCAGGCCTTTGACAATCTGGCGAAAGGTTAACATCGTTTAGCGTCCCTTCCACGTGGGGGCACGTTTTTCCATGAAGGCTTGCATACCCTCTTTCTGATCTTCGGAAGCAAAGCAGAAATAGAAAGCCCGGCGTTCGTCGGTCAGACCATCCGAGAGGAAAGACTCAAAGGCATGGTTGACCGCCTCTTTCCCGAAGCGTACCGCCAATGGCGCACGTTCGGCAATGGATTGCGCCAACGCCAGCGCCTCTTCCAGGTAGCGCTCTACCGGTACCACGTGGTTTACCAGGCCAAAACGCAAGGCTTCTTCGGCGGTTAAACGGCGGTCGTTGAGTACTATCTCCATTGCCAGTGCCTTCCCGATGGCTCGCGTCAAGCGTTGTGTGCCGCCTGCACCGGGAATAACCCCCAGGTTGATTTCCGGCTGCCCGAAGCGGGCGCTTTCGGAGGCCACAATCATATCGCATGACATTGCCAGTTCGTTGCCACCGCCCAGACACCAGCCCGATACGGCCGCGATGACCGGCTTGCGAATGTGCATGATGCGGTCAAAGGTTGAGATATGGTCGCGCGTCAGGATGCTGACGGCGCTTTCAGATGCCATTTCTTTGATGTCTGCACCGGCAGCAAAAGCATGTTCATTGCCGGTGAGCACGATTGCCCCAATATCAGCGCGCCGGTCGTAGGCTTCCAGTGCGTCCATGATTTCGGCAATCATGGTGCTGTTTAGGGCGTTGAGCGCCTTGGGGCGATTGAAACGAATCAACCCAACACGTCCAATATCCTCGATAAGAATGGTTTCATAAGGTGGGGTCATACCTTTTCCTCCTGTAATCTAGAATTTTCTGTACCTTGACGGCGCTGTTTTTCCATTTCTACGATATTGCGAGCCACTTCTTCAATCGCCACGCGTTGTTTGCGATAAAAATCGGCTTCTGAGACCGCCAAACGCAAGGCAATATCTCGAACTTTGTGACCTTCCATAAATTTCATTTCCAGGATGTTGTAAAGAATCCATTCTGCCGTAAAACGTCGTTCTCCGGTTGGGCGTACGTTTTCAATGGCTTGTTTGAGTACGGAACGCAAAGCATTGACCGGGCTTTCGCCCTCCCGAATGGCATCTTGCACGATTTGCAAGCCTAGCAACGGACTCTCACTAAGTCTGGGGCCGCCCCAAAAATGTGAAAGGGCTTCTTTTACCCATTGGGAAAGTTCATCCTGTTCCAAGGGGGGCTGCTGTGCCAGCAACGCTTGATGACTATCATACCGCGAAGCGGCCCGCAATGCCTGAATAGCGTCTACTTCGGGGCGTAAGGCAAGCAAACCATCTAAAACCTGGCGTTGTAAACGGTGATCTTGCAAGGCTTGGGCTGCCCGTTGTGCCAAAAGGCGCAGTCTGGCGCGCTGCTCTCCGTCAAATGGCTCAGAAGTACCGCGCTCGGTGATGATTAAACCCAAAAGTTCTTGTTCTGCAAATAACGGAATCACCCAAAAATTGCCCCAGGAAAAGATTGTTTCCGGCAGTACGCCATCAGAGAGTGTATTCGCACGCTTTAAAATTTCAGCGTCTGGCAAGGCATCCTGTCGAACGTGCCAGCGTCCAAGGGTGATAATCCGTTGCAAACCATTGTTGTTGCTGATGGCCGCAATAAAAGCACGCTGGGAGCGCAACTGTTCACAGATGGCCGCTAATATCGCTTCCAGAAATTGCTGCAAGTCGCTTTCGCTGAGCAAGCGGTCTTCCAGGTCTCTCAACAAGCGAATACTGCGGTCTTCCGTTCCGAACAGCCAGCGTTCCCACCAGGGCGCAAATAAGGTGATGCTGTACTCCAGCCCCAGAATGGTCATGACCATAAACAAGGGCACAAAAGCATTGTATGGCCTGCCAAATTGTTCCCCTGCGCGTCGGGTGATGGTGGCAACCGCCAGCACGGTAGAGGCCGTTACGGGACCGCGCAAAATCCAGCGAAAAAGACGACTTTTGATCACCCGGTCGGGCCAGGTAACGCCAAAGAAAGCCAGTGCGTAAGCCATGAGCACCAGCAGGGCGCTGATGGCCATGTTACTCAGCACGGCCATCAACCAAAACAACAAAGCGTTTTTCTCGGCCCACTGTGTTCCCAGGACGAGGTAAGGGAAAGAGCCAAGCGCCGGAGCAGTTGCGCCGGCCATCAGGTAGCGCATTCGGCGCCGGCTGGTTGCCACTAATGTCTCCCGGTATGCCCGCCAGAAATTAGCGCCAGCCCATAAAATCATCAGGGTATAGTAGATTACAAAGAGCCATAAAAAACGTCCGGCCAGTAATGATGGCGCCGGTGCGGTCTCTTGCAGTCGGTTTTGTACCAGCAAGTTGCTGGGTAACAGGAGTAAGAAAACGGTTGCCAGGAGAAAGTTCAAGCGCACTACCAGCCGCCGACGACCGCGTGATGGCCGCCCTATGGTTTCCATCAAGGCATCCGAGGCGTAAAAATAGGATGCCGGTAGAAACACCAGGGCGACCCACTCAAAGCGCAGCCAAAAGACCACTTCCTCAGGGGATATCAAGGTGCTGACAAGCGCTTCTCCCGCGAAAACACCGGCTACGCTCGCCAGAATGACGGCGAACGAACGCGCCACCCGGTTTTTTAGGTTAAATGTCAGGACGTACAGCAACAACGAGAACGTGGTAATTGCCACGCCTGCGGTCAACAGTTGATTGAGTGTTGACAAAAAGGAAATCAACATGCTACGGGGTTACGCGTTGCGAGAGAAAAACAAGGCGCTTTCTTGTGGAGCGTAATAATGCTCGTGATAGCCGGAAAAAACAAAGCCCAGTTTTTGTGCCAGATGAATGGCGGGCAGGTTGCGCGGCTGCATTTCTAAGGTCAAAGTGTTGCAACAAACGGCTTGCGCCCATTGTAACCCAGCCAAAACAAGCGCGCTACCAATGCCTTGCCGCCGGTAAGGTGGTGCAACCACCAAATCGAGCCCCCGGCCGTTTTGTGTGCCCGGCAGGCACAGCAATGCAATAAAGCCTACCCTCTGCCCATCTAACACGGCAACCAGCAGGGCATCCAGGTGAGTCCAGGTCTCCAGGAGCGGTTTCAGGGAACGTGGGTAGGCTACGCGTACGCTACGTGGTAAGCGTGTTTCTCGAAACCGAACACCGATCAGGCCATCGTCCGGTGGCATATCTGGGCGCCAGAGGCCTTCGGTGGTATATGAGGCATCTATTTGGGTCAGGTCAGGGATATCGGCTGCAATTGCCGGGCGAACGTGAATCTTGGGCATGATTAGGGCACCTCAGTAGGGGCAACCACATTGACGCGTATAACACATGGCGGTTGAGGTATGCCCTGGTTGTCGGTGACGACCAAACGCAGCCGGTACAGGCCGGGTACCAGGCGGGTGGTGTCCCATTGTCCCAGATCGGCGGCAACCAATGGTTGATCGTTTGCCAGGATGGCTTGCCAATTTTCCTCGTTGCCCAGGGCATACTCGAACTTGTAAAATCCGAAATTGGGGATGCTGGCCGACCCGCGCAGGGTAATCAACCCGGAAGCGGTGCTATCTTGCACTGGGGAAAGAATTTCCACACTTTCAGGGACACAGGTTGTGGTATTCTCCGGGGGGGCGT
>DAOTZN010000373.1:0-2809 GCA_034434095.1 Anaerolineales bacterium | reverse complement strand
TGCCAACGCTTCCCCCCACGGCAACCCCCGGTGCGCCCTTTGTGCTGAACGAACGCACCTTGATATGTGAGCCAACCTGGACGCACCCTCTGGTGCGGGTGCAGGTCAGCGATGCCGCCGGTCAACCTGTGCCGGGGGTCAACGTTACAATTCGTTGGGAGAATCAGGAGGAAGTTTTCTTCACCGGTCTGAAACCCAACCTGGGGCCTGGCGTGGCCGATTTCGAGATGACGCCGGGCGTTTCGTATACGCTGGTGGTTGGGCAGGGCGGTCAGTTGATTACCGATTTACAGACCACGGAATGTCAGGGCGAAGGCAACGGGCGGTTTTGGGGATCGTGGCTGCTGACCTTCGTACAGCCGTAACTCAGAGCATCAGGCAGTCTCTTCTATCTCGGCGGCTAATTGCTCCCAGGTTGCGTAGCGCTCGTCTAAGTCGCGGCGGGTGAGGTTGTAGGTCGTGCCCAGGGTACGCACGGCTTCCGGGTCATCCGGCGGGTTAGCCAGGCGGGTTTCCAATTCGGCCAGGCGGGTTTCCAATTCGGCCAGGCGGGTTTCCAAATCGGCAATTTCGGCTTCCAGGCGCTGAAGTTCCCGTTGACGACGGCGCACTTCGGCTTTGGAACGATTGCGGGCGCGGCGTTGGGAGCGGTAATCCTCTTGGGGGGTGGCTTTCTCTTCGGGAGCGCTACCCCCAACGGGGGCGTTCGTTTCCCCGCGTTCTTCCTGGTAACGGCGGTAACTTCCTTCAAACAGATGTAACGCCTGGGAAGCGGGGTCCACCTGCCAAATCTGCGTTGCTAAGGCCTCAATCAAATAACGGTCGTGGGAAACCAACAGGATGGTGCCATCGTAATCGGCCAGGACGTTTTGCAGAATCTCTTGCGAGGGGATGTCCAGGTGGTTGCTGGGTTCATCGAGCAGCAACAGGTTGGCGCCGCTGAGTGCCAGTTGGGCCAGCGCCAGACGACCGCGCTCGCCACCGGAGAGCATGGCAACGGTTTTGAAAGCCTCATCGCCACTGAAGTGGTAGCGCCCCAGATAGGCGCGGATTTCGTCCGGCAACATGTGGGGGGCTACCCGTTCGATGGCCTGGATGAGGGTATCTTCCGGCTGCAAACCTTCGTGCGCCTGCGCAAAGTAGCCGATGCGCAAACTGGCGCCCAGGGTCACCTGGCCTTCGAGCGGTTGGGACTGCCCGAGGATGGTTTTCAGGAAGGTGGTTTTGCCGGCGCCATTGGGGCCAATGAGGACGGCGCATTCCAAACGGTGCAGTTCCAGGTCGGGGACGCGGAACAGGGGGTTGCCGGGATAGCCAACCAGCAGGTCTTGGGTGCGTAAGATGATGTTACCACTGCGGTTACGCGGTCGCAACTGAATGTGAAGCGGTTTGCTACTGGTTTTTGGGTCACTTAAGGCGTGCAGGCGGCGCAGGGCTTCATCCACACTCATCATGCTGGTGCTGATGTGCACCTGTTGGCTGACCTGCCCCCATTGCTGGTCGAGCACGGCCTCGAAGCCGATTTGCTCGATGGCTTCGATGATGCGGCTGACGCGGCGCAGTTTACCGCGTGCCTGGCTGACGTTTTGCCCGGCGATATTACGCTGGATATATGCCAATTCGCGTTCCAGGCGTTCTTTTTCTGCCTGGATGCGCTCACGGCGTAACGCCCAGCGCGCTTCGCGCTGCGTCAGGTAGGAGGTGTAGTTGCCGCGGTAGATCTCTAATCCATTGGGACGCATTTCCCAGATGGTGTTGCATACCTTGTCAATGAAGTAGCGGTCGTGGGAGACCAATAAGACCGCGCCCTCCCACTGGGCCAGGTACGATTCAAGCCACTCCACTGCGGCGATATCCAGGTGATTGGTCGGTTCGTCCAGCACCAACAGTTCGGGGCGGGAGAGCAGCAAACGCGCCAGCAAGGCACGCGTACGCTGTCCGCCGGAAAGTTGGTTTAAGGGCATGTGGAATTCGCTTTCTTTGAATCCCAGGCCGGTCAGAACACGGCGGATTTCGGTTTCGTAGGTGTAGCCGCCCAGGTGCTCAAAGCGGTGCTGCAATTCGCCGTAACGCGCCAAAAGTTGCGCGTCATCGGGGATGTGCGTCAGTTCATCGTGCATGGTGTGCAGTTCGTCTCCCAGATGACGTAGTTCTTCAAAAGCCAGCAGGCATTCGTCCCACAGGGTGTGTGTGGTCTCAAAGGTGGTTTCCTGGGGTAGGTAGCCAATGCTCAAGGAGCGAGCGCGATGTACCTGCCCGGCGGAGGCCGGTTCTTCACCAATCAAGATGCGCAACAGGGTGGTTTTGCCTACGCCGTTAGGGCCCACGATGGCAACCCGCGCTCGTGGGGGCACTTGCAGGGTAATGTCGCGAAATAAATCTACCGGGCCGAAGGATTTGGCAAGATGGGAGGCTGCGAGGAGGGACATAAATTCGTCTGGTCGTTTAGTCGTTTGGATGGTTTAATGGGTTCGCATTTTCCGCGTCTTGGTACGTTTATTGCACCGGGGAACTATTGTACCGCAAGACAAGTCCAGGTGAGACGTGCTATAATGCCGTACTATCAGGTTCGCGCCTGGTAAACCATCTGTTCAAATTTCTGTCAAAAATGGAACAAGACACTTCTATGAAATCTTTCAATCTACGAAAAATCATCGGTTGGGGCATTTTCCTGACCATTGTAGCAGTGGCGGCGGTATTTGTTTATCGCTTTACACAAGGCATCGTGACCACCTGGGAGTTTACTTCTATTGGCGGGGTTCGCCTGACAACGCCAACCCCGACCCTGCGCCCCGGTGAACCCACCCTG
>DAOTZN010000372.1:0-11430 GCA_034434095.1 Anaerolineales bacterium | reverse complement strand
CAGCCCCGCAACCCCCCTCTTTTGACTTTCCGCACGAGATGCACCACACTCGCATCATAGCCGACCAACTGCTGGCAGCCGGAGAAATAGCACGTGCAGAATGGTACATGGAAGTGCGCCGACGCTATTTTTGGGAGCATGGTTACCATTTGCGCAAACTCAATCAAGCCTACTTTGCTTTTCACGGTGCGTATGCCGACGCCCCCGCCGGTGCCGCAGGAGAAGACCCGGTGGGCGCAGCAGTACGTACCCTGTGGGAAAAGTACTCCAACGTGGGTAATTTCGTGCGCCGCATGGCGTGGGTATGGTCTTATGAACGACTGCAAAAGATAATGGCGGCGAGCGGTTAGTGGTAAAATCAGGCGCAATGTTGTCGACGGGCCGCAGATGTCCTACACAATTTTGTCACCCATTTTAGTAAGGAGATGTATATGCGTAAACGAATATGGCTCATTCTGGGGGGAATTGGGTTTGTATTGGCGGCTTGCCAATCCGGCGTCACACCACAGGCCACGACAGTCCCATCGCCAACAGTTGCGCCCATGGAAACAAGCGCACCCGTGGCATCCCCTACATCGGCCCCAGCCACAGAGACAACTTCAACAAATAACGAAGCCCCGCCGGCCGGATGCTCCGTGGTTACCCGTTCCATTATTCCCACCGGAGAATCCCCTTTTCCACCCGTCACAGCGGATGACCGGCAATTAGGGCCACAAGATGCCCCCGTGACCATCATCGAGTATAGCGACTTTCAATGTCCCTACTGTGCACAGACCGCACCCTTATTGCGCCAGCTTCAAAACGATTTTCCCGACGACGTACGTCTGGTGTTCCGTCACTTCCCGCTGGTAGAGATTCACGAAAAATCCCGCCTGGGAATGCAAGCCGCCGAAGCCGCCGGAGCACAAAATGCGTTTTGGACCATGCACGATGTGCTTTTTGCACAGCAAGCTGTCTGGAACCAGATGACTCAGGATGAGTTTCAAAATTGGCTAGTGGAACAAGCCGATGCCCTGGGGTTGGATGTGGACAAATTCGAGGCGGATATGCTCTCCGAGGAAAGCGCGGCGCGCTCCCAAAAAGCCTGGGATGACGGCGTGGCGCTGGGGTTAACCGGAACCCCAACGCTGGTCATTAACGGACAGTATTACGGCGGCCCGCGCGATTACTGGAGCCTGTCAACAATCGTCAAATTGATAAAACTAGAGCAGAACCAGTTCACCCAATGTCCCGAAATGCGTCTTGAGGCCGGCAAGCAATACATTGCGACCATCAAAACCGAAAAAGGCGATATTACCATTGAATTATTTGCCGACAAAGCCCCGCTGGCAGTCAATAACTTCATTTTTTTGGCACAGCAGGGCTGGTACGATGGGGTAACCTTCCATCGCGTGATTCCCGGCTTTATGGCACAGGCTGGCGACCCCACCGGTAGTGGATTGGGAGGCCCGGGATATGCCTTCGTCAACGAGATTAACCCCGACCTGCGCTTTGACGCTGCCGGTTTGGTGGCGATGGCCAATGCCGGGCCAGATACCAACGGTAGCCAGTTCTTTATCACTTACGGACCACAACCTCACCTGGACGGCAACTATACTATTTTCGGCAAAGTGATTAGTGGCATGGATGTCCTTGAAAGCCTGAAGCCGCGTGACCCACAGCAAAACCCCAACCAGGCCCCCGGCGACACTATTCTCACCGTAACCATAGAAATTCGATGACCGATACCCCTCTCCCTTCTCGTCAGATTCGCCGGCAAAGCATCGCTCAATTAGGATTGAGCCTGCTAGCGTTATCTTTTTTGTGGACACAGGCTATTGGTACGTTGACCTTGGCCTTAATGGCACCCTATGTACAGGATATGGTGGGAAGCCTCCCCACTTCCACACTGCTGGCAGTCGCTCTTGCCAGTTTTGTACTGGGGTTGATGACGCTAATGTCCGCGGTGTATGCCTTTCGCCGCTTAAGTGGGCGAGAAGGCACATTGCCAGGAACGGCTTTTCGCACCCAAATTCAACAAAACGCGTTGTGGCTGGCGCCCTTGATTTTCATCCTGGCCTTTTTTGGGGGCTGGTGGGCGTTGGAACGGCCGGTTGGGAAAATGCTGCTCTTTCCTCCCCTGCACTTCCTGGCAGCCAGTATGCCGGTATGGTGGTGGTTTTCGCTGGGTGCTCGGCGTCTAGGGGTAAAAGCAACCCCGCAGCGCCGTTGGGGGCTGATCACCACGGGCATTAGTCTGGGGCCGCTGTTCAGCATCTTGGGCGAAGTGTTGGTCATTTTTGTCGGTTTGGTTGTGGTGGTGGTGTATGTAGGGCAAAACGAGCAGGCCGCTAATGCCCTGTCGGCAATTGGACGCCGCCTGGCCTTTTCGGTTGGCAACCCGCACGCCATGCGCCGCGTCGTACAAAACTTGCTGAGCACTTATCCCTGGATTGGCCTGGCCGGGCTATCGTTTATCGCCATTTTTGTGCCCTTAATCGAAGAAATCGGCAAATCGCTGGGCCTGTGGGCCTTTCTGGGACGCGGCATTAGCCCTCAGGAAGGCTTCTGGGCCGGGATGATTTCCGGCGGTATGTTCGCCTTGTTTGAGAGTTTATACAACGTGGGCACAACGCGGGAGCAGTGGATCACGGTCATCCTGGGACGCGTAGGCACCAGCCTGATGCACATGACCACCTCCGGTTTGCTGGGTGCCGCACTGGCGGATGCCTGGCGTAAGCGCCGCTATCTACACCTGGGCGCAACGTACCTGTTGGCCGTTAGTCTACACGGCCTGTGGAATGCGGGCGTCATCGGGCTAACAATCAATAACTGGGGATCAAAGCGCCCACTGCCTGTGATGGTGATGAGTGGTGCAGCCGTTGGCGCAGTATTGGCTTTTTGTCTGGGCTCTTTACTGCGACAAACCCCAGAGAAACATCAAAACACAGAAACAGCATCTGAAATTTTTACAATTAAGGAGTAAATTTTTACAAATGGACTGGTTGAAAACATTGCTAGATATTTTCTTACATCTGGACGTTTACCTGGGAAGTATCATCCAGGATTACGGGTTGTGGACTTACGGTTTGTTGCTGTTGGTCATTTTCATGGAAACCGGCTTCGTGGTTACCCCCTTTCTACCGGGGGATTCATTGCTCTTTGCAGCCGGAACTTTCGCTGCACTAGGGGTGCTAGACATCAAGACGCTGTTCGTGTTATTAGTCCTTGCAGCCATCGGGGGTGATACGGTCAATTATTGGATTGGGCATTTCATCGGGCCACGCGCCTTTTCAGGAAATGTGCGCTTTTTGAAAAAAGAGTACCTAGATAAAACCCATGCCTTTTACGAGAAACACGGCGGCAAGACCATCGTGCTGGCGCGTTTTATCCCCATCATCCGTACTTTCGCCCCCTTTGTAGCCGGTGTAGGTGCCATGACGTACTCACACTTCATCGCCTACAATGTGGTTGGCGGGCTGGCATGGGTCATACTGTTCCTGTTTGGCGGGTACTTCTTTGGAAATATTCCCTTCGTCAAACACAACTTCGAGTTCGTCATCCTGGGAATTATCTTCATTTCCATCCTGCCGCCCATCGTGGAATATCTCAAAGCCCGCTTTGGGGCCACGGAAGCGGAGGCGGCGATAGATTAACGCAGGATTGGGGTTACCCTGCGGGCATGGAAGCCCGCATACTCCTACCGTTTCAAAACACACAGGGCGCAGCAATGCTGCGCCCTTCTTGCTTGTGATAGGATCTCAGTCAATAAGCCTTTTGGCTTGCTCCGGCGGGCTGAAGCCCTGCCTCAGTTTATGAAAGTCGAATGAATTCAACTCGAAGCCCGAAAGCGTTGTATTGAACCCCCTTGAGCAGCACCTGGCGCTATGCAATATGAGTAGGACAGGCTGGAAAGCCTGTCCTACAAAGCCATCTCACAAAGAGGATGATGAGGCTACGCCCCTGACGTGCGACCATCCGCTCAACGACCGAACGCCCCGCCTACGACTCCGGCGTAGGCGTAGGCGCTTCGCCCCCCGGCAGCGGAGTAGGGGTATCGGGTGGAACTTCGGTGGGCGGGGAACACTTGTTGCGGGCGCGTTGCAAGTTTGCATCTACATCGGCGCCCAAATCACGAGCAATCCTATACTGATCTTCGGCCTGACACCAGGCTTTGTTATCCATCAAAAAGTCGGCATATTTGAGCGTAGCGGTAAGATAGCGCTCGGCAGCCGTTTTGCCAGAAGCATCCCGCAAGTTGGGCGCCAGCGGGGCCACCTGTCCAAAGTAGTAGGCCGCCTGTCCCCAATCAATTTCCCAAAAACTGGCACCGGTGACGTACAAACTAACCCAAATACGATAGTTCTTGGCCTCGGCATCCAATGGGCCAAAGCGCTCGGCCAGCGCCAGGTCATAGGTACCACCTTCCAGGTCGGCATCCTGGAGAATTTTCTGCACACCGCGGTTGCGCAAGGCGATGTACAGCATCCCGTCCACCTGTACGGCTTCGTAATTGGGATTGCGCTTGCGCAGCGCCAGCAGGGTATCAATCGCCGTGGTCCAATCTTCATCGGCCAGGGCACTTTGGGCCTGGGTAAACAATTCCTGTTCCCCGCGCAAATCGGGCGTTGGGGTCAACGTGGGGGTGGGAACAACCGTCGGGGTGGCGGTTGCATTCAGGGCTAGCAGGGCCTCGGTGAGTTTGTCCACCGCTCCGGGGTAGTCTGGGGCTTGCTCCAGAATAAATTCCAGGCGTTGACGTGCCAAATCGTAACGTTTCGCTTCCATATCTTGCATGGCTAGATCATACTGCGCCTGGATATCGGAAGCCACCTGGGTGGCTTGCGCCGCGTAGCGTTGCTGCATCCCGCTTTGGTAACCGGCATACACACTGGCTGCCGCGACACCAAAAAGTAAGATCACGCCTACAAGGGCATTGCGCCACCAACCGCGTTTTCCCGTTTTGGGTGCCGTATTTTGTGAATTTTCAAATCGTGTGTTTTCTTTCATGCGCAACATTATACCGCATCGCGGAGCGCGGTATAATGGGTTGCATGTCCAACTACCGTTTCTATCAAGATATCACAGTCCGCTACGGTGACCTGGACGCACAGGGGCACGTCAACAATGCTACCTACCTGACCTACCTGGAGCACGCCCGCGTGGCATACATGCAGGCCTTGGGGTTATGGGATGGGCACTCGTTTCTCGATATTGGCATTGTCATTGCCGAAATACGCATCACCTATAAAGCCCCCATCTTGCTGGGGCAAAAGGTACGAGTAGGGGTGCGCGTAACACGTATGGGGAACAAAAGTTTTACCATGGCCTATCTGGTAGAAGACACTGAAAATGGAACGCCCCTGGCCGAAGCCGAAAGCGTCCAGGTGACCTACAATTATCGTAAAGGGGTAACAATACCTATCCCACCACCCTGGCGACAAGTCGTGGCAGCATTTGAACATCTGGCCGCACCATAACTTCAAGTCGCACAACCATGCCCAAAGGAACCAACTATGCCTCAACTTCCTCCCCTAGATGAGCAAGCCATGCTCGCTTTCCTGGTTGCCTTGCTCAACACCCCCAGCCCGACCGGAATGGCCGACAAAGCCATCGAGCGCATCGAAACAGCGCTATCCGCCTTTTCTTTTCTCCGATTGGAGCGCACCCGTAAAGGCGGTCTATTGGCCGTGTGGGAAGGGCAACGTCACGATGCGCCGCGTGCCCTCACCGCCCATGTCGATACGCTCGGCGCCATGGTCAAAGAAATTCAACCCAATGGCCGCCTGCGCCTGGCCCGCATCGGCGGGTTTGCCTGGAACACAGTAGAAGGCGAGGGTTGCACCGTTTTCACTGCCGATGGAAAGCAAATCCGCGGCACCATCTTGTTCGATAAAGCCTCCGGACACGTGTACGGCGACATACTCGAACAAACCAAACGCAAAAACAGTAATATGGAAGTGCGCCTGGATGCCCGCACGACATCCGCAAAGGAAACGCGTGCACTGGGTATCGAAGTCGGCGATTTTGTGGCCTTTGACCCGCGCGTTGAAATCGTCAACGGCTTTGTGCGCTCCCGTCATCTGGATGATAAGGCCTGCGTTGCCAATGTCGTAGCCTCCATTCAAGCCCTTGCCCAAGCCGGCTTGCAACCCCTCCAGCGCACGTACTTCTACTTCAGCAATTACGAAGAAGTCGGTCACGGTGCGGCCGGTGGCATTCCTGCCGAGGCCACCGAGTTACTGACTGTGGACATGGCAGCCATCGGCGAGGGGCAAACCTCAGACGAATTCCACGCCACCCTGTGTGTCAAAGACAGCGGCGGCCCCTACCACCACGGCTTGAGCCAAAAACTACGTCGTTTGGCCGCTGCTTACGATATTCCCTTCAAGGTAGATATTTACCCTTACTATGGCTCGGATGGCGAAGCCACCTGGCGCGCCGGGCAGGATATTGCCGTCGCTCTGATTGGCCCCGGCGTGGACGCTTCGCATAACTACGAGCGCACGCACACCGAAGCGCTTACCGCGACTACCCGCTGGATTATGGCATATTTGCTCAGCGAATGACGAACACTGACATACATTGTGCTGGGCGCGCAACTGCCCAACTATCCAACTAGCAAACGGAAGGGAGCAACCACATGAAACTCAACATCGAAATCGTATACTGCGTTACTTGACGCTACACCCCCAGAGCAGTCAGTTTGGCGGCCGAATTGTTGAAGGAATACGAAGCCCAAATTACCAATTTATGCCTGGTGCCCTCAGATGGCGGGCGCTTTGAAGTCAGCGTAAACGGCGAATTGCTGTATTCCAAACTCGAAACTCGGCGACATGCCGAGCCGGGCGAAGTGCGCTCCCTGATACAACGTTACCTGGCACAAGAAAACTGAACAGGTGATAGGCAACAGGGGCGAAAGGTTTTTCGACCAAAGGCGAGAGATTTTTCGCCCTTGCCTAACCACCCAACTACCTAAAGGCGAAAGGCCTTTCGCCTCTACCTAGCTACCTATCCATGCGCGCCTTAATCCAACGTGTTTCCACCGGCGAAGTCAGCGTTGCCAAACGCAGCATTGCTCGTATCGGGCAAGGTTTCGTCATCCTACTGGGCATCACTCACGGCGACGATAGCGCTGCGGTGGAATATCTATGCACCAAAATTGCTCATCTGCGGGTTTTTGAAGACCAAAACGGCAAGATGAACCTTTCGCTGCTGGATATTGGCGGCGAGGCGCTGGTGGTTTCGCAATTCACCCTCTACGCCGATACCCGCAAGGGACGCCGCCCGGCCTTTGTGGATGCCGCCCCGCCTGAAGTCGCCCGTCCGTTGGTAGAGGCCTTCGTTGAGCGGCTGCGTGCGCTAGGTGTACCCACGCAAAGCGGCGAATTTGGTGCCCACATGCAAATCTCATTGGTTAACGATGGGCCGGTGACCATCCTGCTGGAAAAGTAAGATTGCCCCACAATGGCAAATCGAGTTGCACGCCGCACGCCCCAACCTCCAAAAACGCGCCTACGTCTTCAGGATGTTGCGCTCCGCCGGAGGCGACCACCGTCAGCCCGCGCTGAACCAGTTGCGAGACCAATGCCAGCGCCTGAGGAAATAACCCCGCCCCATACAGCCGCCCGCGGGGACCTGTAGGGGATACCGCGCCGCGTGGCGCTCCCAGGCTGATAGGTAGTTCCGCCGCACCAAAGACCGCTTCCCCCAGAGGGATTGCCAACTCCCAGGGCACCTGCACCATCACCGGCAGTTTCCCGACGCACAAATGCGCAATCCGGCGCGCCGTCGCAGTGTCGCACCACGGCGGTAGACGCACCTCCACGCCGCTTACATCCCCACTTTCACCCAACACATCCAACATTTCAGAGAGCGCCTCATCAGCCAACAGGTGCACCCATACCGGCAGCGGACTGCGTCCCCAGGCCTTGCCGTAACGCCGGAGCGCGCTTTTAAAGCCCGGGTTGGGATGCCCGGTGTGCAGCAGCACCCCACCGGGGAACGTGGCGTAGCGCGCGCCACCGGCAACCCGCCGTGCGCGGGCGCTGATAGGATTGGTGATGAAGGCATCCAACGCCGTTTCCCAACCCGGCGGACAAGTCCAGCCGCCAAAACCGGCCACGTTACTCAAAGTGGGAAGCGCGAAGTTCATACCGTGGGCATCACACCGACGATAGTCTGCAAAAAGCGCGCCAGAGGGTCATCGGGACGGCCCTCGGCCACCGGCCAGGCGCGGTGCAATGATTCCGTATGGAAACGTGACACCACTTCCACCACGCTCAGCGCGCGCCCCGCTTCTCGCGATGAACGGCGGGTAAAGAGCGCGTGCTGTGTCTTGTGGCATAATGCCGCTTTGGTCTTGCGTTCCAAGGCCGGCTGAACGTCAATGGTGAAGTGCGCCGGTTGATCGCGGTTTGCCAGGCGCGGGCGAGGGTGTTCACCCCAAATCGCCGAAACACAATAGAGCGCCGGGGCCTGCTCTCCCAGGGATTGCACGGCAATGGCTGCCGCCTGGTAGGTGATGACATGCGCCGGGTGTCCGTATTCACCGTTGACCCCGTGGGTAATGATGGCCACGGGTTGATACTGGCGAATGCTGGCAGCCACCTGGCCGGCCAGAGTGGTCAGGTCGTTGGTGTAGGGGTACAACGTGTCATCGGGGCCGACCAACGGGTCGGTGTACCCCAAAAAGGTCAAACTGCGTCCGCCCAACGCCTGAACGGCACACACCAGTTCTTGTTCGCGCACTGCACCAAGTTCTTCCTGGGTGCAGATGGGCGGTTCACCCATCTCGCCGCCTTCGCCGCGCGTGGCACACAGGTAATGCACCGAAGCGCCGTGCATCGCGAGTAGCGCCAACGTACCGCCGGCCAGCATGGTTTCATCGTCGGGGTGAGCAAAAAAAGTAAGAATCGTTGGCTTCATGAGGTTTTTTGCAGGGTATCCAATACGGTCTGAAGTTCTGGGGGCAAGGGGGCTTCGAAAGTGCGCGCCGCATCTTCCCCGGGTAGGGTGATGGTCAATCGATAGGCGTGCAGGAAGTGACGCGACAACGGCAAACTAGGGCGTCGGCGTCCATAAATCACGTCACCCACAATGGGACAACCAAGAAAGGCCAGGTGCAGGCGAATCTGATGGGTGCGTCCGGTAAGCAGGTGGACTTCCAACAAGGCATGGTGTGCATAGTGGGCGAGCGTCCGGTAGGTGCTGACCGCGGCGCGCCCCTTGTGCTGTGGCACAATTGCCATGCGCTTACGGTTGGACGGGGCGCGCCCAATGGCGGCTTCGATGCGCCCTTCCGGGGTGGGCGGATGCCCATCGGTCAGTGCCAAGTACACTTTGCGGGTCTCGCGCAACCGAAACTGGCGTTGCAAGAAGCGATGAGCACGCTCGTTTTTTGCCATGATGATGACGCCGGAGGTATCTTTATCCAGACGATGCACGATGCCCGGGCGTTTTTCGCCGCCAATGCCTTCAATTTCGGGTGCGTGTGCCAGAAAGGCGTGTACCAACGTGCCGCTATCGTGTCCGGCAGCCGGATGTACCACCATGCCGGCCGGTTTGTTGACTACGAGTACCTCATCGTTTTCAAAAATCACATCCAGCGGGATGGGTTCGGGTATGAGGGTGCTCTCTTTGGGCGGCGGGATGCGCACCACAACGCGTGCCCCCGGGGCGAGCATTTGGCCGGCCTTTTGAGGAATTTCACCGTCCACACGTAGTTGCCCCTCACGAATAAGTTGCTGAACACGATTGCGCGACAGTTCGGGAAGCGAATCAGCCACAAAGCGGTCGAGCCTCTGGGGTACGGGACCACTAAAAAGCAGCGTTCGTTCCTGCGGAGGAATCTCAGGGTTGGGCGTCTTCATGGGGCTGTGCGTCAACTTGTGGGGGTGCAAATTCTTGGGGTTCTTCCACCTGGCTGTTATGGCTTTCCTGCCACCAGTAGGTGAAAACCAGGATAACCGCGCCGATGAAAATGCTGGCGTCTGCGACATTAAAAACGGCAAAGTTTCCCACCGAAATAAAATCGGTGACATGTCCCTGTATCAGGCGGTCGGCCAGGTTGCCGGTTGCGCCGCCCAGTTGCAGCATGAGGGCAGTTCGTAACCCCCATTCGTGGTGGGGAATGTGCGGGTAGTAGACTAGGATGAGCAGGGCAACGACAAAGGCCAGCAGGGTAAAAAACAAACTGCCATTTTGAAAAATACCAAAGGCTGCGCCGCGATTTGTCCAGTGGACGATGCGAGCGTAGGGCAGTAACCAATCCCAAGGCGCCCATTGCTGCCCAATGGCCAGATGAGTACGCACCAGGGTTTTCGTGTACTGGTCTAGAAACAGAATGAGACCAGCCCCACTGAGTAAAATGATGTAATCACGGAGTGTAGATTTCAAAAGGTACCTCGAAGATTTGGATTGTGGAAACAGGGTAGTTCAGGGTGACAGGCTATACCGCGACGGCTAGGAGTCTTCATCTAAGGGCTTTTGCGCCAAGAAGTCGTAGCGGTGTGCGAAGAAAAACAGACGTCCGGCTTTGAGGTGCTCTTCGCGGGCGGTCAGCCAGGCCGATTTTTCTTCTTCGGAAGCGGCATCCAGGGTGGCGGCGATTTGTTTCAAGTGATGACGCAGGTAGAAGGCTTCATCGGCAGGATACTTGCCATTTTCATCGGGGAAAACGATGGCATCTGAGGCGCCAATAGCCAGCAGGCGCAGGCCAAGTTGCCGCACGAGATGAAGGATCTGTTTTTCCGGCGCGTTTTCTCTGTGGTCAGCAAGCAAGTTGTCTTCCGGCACAACAGGCTCAAATTGCGGTGCGCCGTCCGTGTGAGCAACGGCATACAGGAAGCCACCGGGTTTGAGCGCCGTTGCCAGCGCAGGCAGACTTTCAAGGAGTTGCGGACTTTCATGGGCGATAATCAGGTCGTAACGCGCCGGGCGGATATGCTCGACGAAAGCCGACAGATTTTCGGTGCGCAGCCGGACGCGTGCTTGTCGCTTGCCATACTTGAGCAGGTAGACGTCTTCCCTTTTTTGCGTCAAATCGGCGTTCCAGGTTTTGCTCCAGGTACGCCACCAGTCTAAAATCTCGTCGTGCGGCTGGTTTTCGGTCAACTGGGTGTAGCGTGCACGCTCAAACAATTGCCATTCGAGCAACCGGGAGAGCATAACGCCGCTTTGCCCCTGGGTGTCGAGAATGCGCAAAGTGGGGGCTTTTACCGGACGCCGGGCAATTTCTCGCGCCAATAGACCAAAGACGTAGCGATTGAGTGTGCGATCGTCCACGCTTTTGCAGGAGAGCGCATAGCGCATTTCGGGAGAGATTTTTTTCTTCGTCATCATGTTTTTCTTCCGTTTTTTGTATCTGATCTGAAAATAAACTTCTCATTAGGCTCGTGGCACCAGCTACTAAACGACCTCTGTGTTAGCCGAGTGCTCAGGTTATAGCAC
>DAOTZN010000371.1:0-2973 GCA_034434095.1 Anaerolineales bacterium | reverse complement strand
GATGATGACGGGCACCTCTGCCGCCGAAGCACTGGCCTAGGGCGGGCCCACCCCCACTTAAACGTGAACCCCCCTCGTGAATGCGAGGGGTGTTTTTTTTATGAGTAGTGCGCGCGGGATAAACTGTGGGATGGACTTCCCAGCCCATCCACCTCCGAGACCATATAGGACAGGCTTCCCAGCCTATCCCTCTTGGTTTTGTTGAAGTGCCACTCTGACCCAGTTGGCTTCGCGATAAAGGGAAAACCACGGCGCACGCCTCAGCGCATCTGTGTCTAGCGTCAGATGAAAAGGGAAGAGCTCCGGCAGGCGCAACAGGTCGTCGATCAAGAGAGAATCATCCGGATGGGCATGCAGGGCGCAGGCTAACAGCCAGGCTTGCAAGTCCGTGTTTTCGGTGTGCAGGCCGTTGACCATCGGACGATAGGTGTAGCGCTTTTCGGCTTCAGGGAACAAGCCCCATTCGGTGAGCGAGGCGCAAATGCGCTCAACGGAGCGGTCTAAGTCACCGAGATGTCCCCATTCTGCTGCCACCATAGATTTGATTTGTTTACGCGTTAACGTCTCTTGTAGACGTCCTAACTGCCCAATGACCTCCACCACATATCGGAACAGCGGGTATTGGACCATTGCCAGGCCATAGTGCAGCCACTTGTGTTCTGCCGATGTGTAGGCTTGGGCGAACAATTGTAATGCAGCCGCATGCAAAGTTGGGGCTGTGGTAGCACTTCTATACCAAATACCTATCAGGACATCGATTGTCTTGCGGCGAAATTCAGTCCCCTTTAACTGGGATCGCAAGTGTTTATCTAATGTTGTTCGCAACAATGACCGTTCATCTGTGTTCAACCGCAATGATGCGGTTAAATCCAGCCAATTGAGCGTCACTGTGCGGGCAAATCCAATGTTTTTATCAGGCATTGTTCGTTTTCTTTCGTTTGAATTATAAGCAGAAGCATGTAGATGGCTGGGTGTTAGACGGCTGGAAGCCGTCTACACAGTTGTCTACACAGTTGTCCACACGGTTGTCTTCATAGATTCAACCGCACTAGCGGCACGAAGACTTCTTCCAACGTCAGGCCGCCGTGGGTAATGTGAATCTCGTCTTTGGGGGCGAAGGCCATGCGCCCATGCGGGATGAGCGCCCACAGGTCGTCGGGGAGCAGCCCGTTGTCATGCCACAGATAGGTTTCGGGGTAGTCACGTTGTACGGCACGGGCCAGATTTTCATCGCGATAGGTGCGGGCGCGCAGGCCGCGGGTTTCCACAATCTGCCCTTCGCGCGGCTGACCGATGCCATGAGCGGCGACGTGACCGTGGTCGCTGGTCAGCCACAGGGAAAAGCCGGCCTCTAGCAAATCGTCCAGAACGCTTTCCAGGGCCGTCGCATGATGGTCGCGCCAATTGCGCAGAGATGTTTGGGCATCCTGCGGGCCTAGCAGGACATGATGGTGAATTTCGTCAATGGTATTGACAATCAGGCACAGCGCCTGAGTATCAGGCGGCAGCGGGAAGGCGCTCAATTCGCGGGTCAGGAGGCAGGCACTTGGGGGTAACGCTTCGCTTTGCCAAAAGCGTTTCCAGTGATGCGGCTCGGCGCGGTTATGGGTGATGGTATCGGCGAACTCTGCCGGGCGCAGCCCGCTGACCAATGCCTGGCGCGAGATGGCTGTCACCGTGGGGACTTGTGCCAACAAGGGGCGCAGTTCAGCCTTCCAGGAGTGACGCGCTCCCCAGCCCTCCCACAACACAAACCAATCAGCCAGGGACAGGCCGTCCAGGATGACCAGCGCCACCCGTTCAGCCTGACCTTTGCGCCGTTGGGCAGCCAGGTAGGGGAGTACGTGGTGGAGATGGTGCGGCTCCGGCAGCACTTTTGCGGAGAGCGCCGGGTAGTTGTGTTTTAGCCAACGCGGGAACAAATCGTCGAGGCGGGTTTGCAGCCGCCGGATGGTTTGCGCTTCGGCGGCGGGCAGATCGTCGGAGGCATAGCGCAGGGCGATTAGTTTCGCCCACTGACGGGCGATGTCCGCCCAGGTAGCGTAGGTTTTGGGTGCGCTCTCCAGGGCGGCCTCTAGCGCTTCGTTTAGCAGACGAATGTGCTTCAGACGGGCGTCTTCGCTATGAGAAAGCACCGCGCCGGTTAACCAGGGTTCCGGCGGGGCCTCTCCTTCTAAGGGAACGGGGCGTAATAGCCCGTTTCGCAGCCAGCGGGGGAGCAAATCCCGCCAGCGGGGACGGTTGAAATCCAGCAGGTAAGGGGCCGCGGCTTCGCCAGTTTGCAGCAAGCCACGTTGACGTAGATAGATCAGCCACTGGTCTTGCAGAAAATCGGACAGGGTTTCGGGACGGTCGAGGAGGTCATCCACAGGCCAGCCGGCGTAGGCCGGCTCGTCTTTCAGGCGCTGACGCAGCGTTGCGCGGAAAACATCGGGGAGCGGTTGACGGTGTGGCGCGTCACTCAGCCAGGCGACCAGGGTAAAGGGATCGCCAAGGGTGTTCAGGTCCAGGTCAAAGACATGCCGGAAGATGTATTCCTGCGTATCGCGTTTGCCCAGCCGCCGCGGCGGTGCGGGGGCTTCGTAGAGTCGGGCGCGCCCTTCGGCGGTGAGGGCCTGTACCAGCGGGTAGGCCAGGTTAGGGAAGAATTCGTGCAACGCCAGGGTGACGTGATGCCCCTGTTGCCACAAATCGTAGGGCAAGGCGTTGAGCGCCGTTTTTGTGACCACCACCCTGGGAGGCGTGCTGTGAGTATAGCGGTAGCGCAGCCGCACCGCATCAGACTCTTGGATGACGGTAAAGCCGCGGGCGTGCAATTCGGCCAACAGGCGCTCATCGGCCAGGAGTTCATCCGGATCGTGAACCAGGATGAGGGGGGTATCGGCTGGAAAACGGCGCAGGATGGTAGAGAACATATTTTGGCTTCCAGTGTGAAGATGTGGAGGCGGCTGCCAGTGTGGAGACGGCTTCCAG
>DAOTZN010000370.1:0-2462 GCA_034434095.1 Anaerolineales bacterium | reverse complement strand
CGTGGTATTTGCCTACTGCACTTGCTATGCTTGCATTCACCACTAAGGCACGAAGGCACCAAGGATTTAGCGAAACAAACCAAACTTCGTGCCTTTGGGGCTTCGTGGTGAGATTTTGATTGCCCTTATGGTTGCCTCCCCTTATTTTTGAGAAGACGGGAAGGTGATTTTCAGGGTGGTGTATTGAGCACGTTGCAGTTTGCCCATCAACTGAAAACCCCGATAAGCCAGGCCGTATTTGACCGCCATCCGTTTTTGCACGTGTTTTAGTGCTTCAGGCGAAGCGTCAGCCTCGGCATGGGCTTCTACCCATTCGCCCAGCAACTCGCCGCGTGCCGTACAGGGGGCAACGCGCACGCGGCCATTATTGCGGATGCGCTTGGCCTTGCCGGAATTTACCTGTGTCCAGACGTACAGGGTATCGCCCTCACGCACGAACCAGACGGGGGTTTGCACGCCCACGCCGCTCTTGCGGAAGGTCTCGATGTTCAGGTATTGGTGATCGTTGAAATTTTCAATTGCGTGTTGCACTAGAACCTCATAAAAAGTGAATTGCTGTCTAAAGACAGGGGTCTGTGATAAGTTTTTGTTTGTGAACGTGGCACGGGAATGCTCTCAAGCATTATCGTACCACAGCGGATAATACACCGCCCCTGGGTGGCCAGCGCTATCCCAGGGGTCAGTGTCAGCAGACCGGCTTCCATTGCTTATACGGGCGCCAGAGTGCCCGCAAAGATCATCCAGGCCAAAATGGTTTTTGCCACCAAACTGAGCGCGATAAACATGCGCTCACCAAACAGATAATCGCGCCAGGGGCCGATTTTCTTGTATTGCAGCCACATGTTGATGGCAAAGGTGTTGAAGAAGACGAAGAGTGTGGGAATGATGGCGTAAACAAACGCCGGTGGTTTGGCTTCGCCGCCACTGTTTACCGCGCCAAAGAAGTAGACGAAAATCACGATCCAGGGCACGATACCGGCCAGCGAACCAAAGGTGAATGGCGACCAGTCGAGTTTTTCCCGGCCCTGATTCAGGCTTTCCATTAACAAACCGAACAAGTTCATGGACGCATTGACGGCGAAGATGGCAATGATGGCGCCCAAATCCCACACACCGGCCAACATGCCGATGAGCACGATCATCAAGGATGAACTGAGGGCGTACTCATAGAAGCGGATGGGGTTTTTACCCTGCTTCAGATTCTCCACGTAACGCTCGTAGCCTACCGTGCTGAGATAGAAGTGCGCCACCGCCGACAAGAGCAGGAAGATGGCCACTGCCGGGCCGAGGGGAAGTTCGTAGAAGAGTTTCGGCGCCGGTTCCAGCGAAAAGGTGCTGGTGTCGAAACTCAGGAAATTGGTGAAGATGGGATAGGTGGTATCGTTGCTGACGACCCACATGAACACGCCCTGAATCAGATGCAAAAAGCCCATGATCAGGTTGAAGCGGCGCAATCCCTGAAAGGTCTTAGGACTGGCCTGAACCACTGGTGAAGATGAAGTCATTGGAATCTCTCCTGGTTATGGCTTGGGGTTGATGAATTGGACATTTTCCTGAATGGCATTTAAGAAGGCCTCAGGACATTCTTCTTGTGGCAAATGGCCACAGTTTGGAATGACGACCAACTTGCTATTGGGCAAATCGGCAGCCAGTTCTAACGATTGTGCTGTGGGCACAATACGATCGTCATCGCCGGTGATGACCAGTACCGGCAGGGTGAGTTCGTCCAGATGGTCGGGCAAAGTGCTTTGCTGGCTGGAGATGGTGAGCAGCCATAGGGCTTTATCCCAGTTCTCAGCGCGCAGTGGCTTCTGATACTCACGGAGCGTTTCCGGGGGGATTTCAGCGGGGTCGTGCCAGGCCATGCGGATTAGTTCGGGGCCGCGTTTTTGAATTTGGCGGACGAGTAGGGGGCCGATGTGCATCATCTGCGGGGTACGCAACAACGGACGTGTCCATGCCGGTGTGCCGCCGCTGCCGTAGACGGCGGCATCCACGGCAACCACAGCCTGCACCCGTTCGGGATGGCTTAGCGCGGCTCGCAAAGCGACCGTGCCGCCCGCCGAGTTGCCTACCAGGATGGCACGCTGCACATGCAGCGCATCCAGCAGACCGATGAGCAGGTCCACCTGTGCCTGAGGGCTGTAGGGGCTTTCACCTTCCCAGGTGAGCGGGCGTTCTGTCAGGCCAAAGGCCGGCCGGTCGTAGGCGATGACGGTGCCCATTTCGGCCAAGTCAGACATCACGGCGTGCCAGGAAAACAAACTGGCCCCAAAGCCATGCAGCAAAACAAAGACTGGTTCCCCGCTGCCGGCGGTCTTGTAGTGCACCTGGATGCCGTTTACGGTGATGAATTGACTGTCCGGATCGGCCAGTTCGCGGGGTGGGAGGGTGTCTTCCAACGGCGGCACCGGCACCAGAAACGGGCCCAGGGCTAACGTCAATACGCCTACAGCCAGCAC
>DAOTZN010000369.1:0-2638 GCA_034434095.1 Anaerolineales bacterium | reverse complement strand
ACACATCGTAAGCAAAAAATCATGCTTGCGGTATAAATAATCAAACAAATTTGCAAAGGCGGCGCATCTGTCCTGGTTAAAATTACCTGCGCAACCCTCGCTGCACGCCGCCGTAATTGATTTGTAATGAGGTAAATACCTACCCGTGTTTCAACAATCCGGAATAACGCCCACCTCGGGTCCGCTTTGCCAGGCAGAGCCTGACGATACGTTAGCCAGAAGGGCGCTCGTGCTTGGCAATACCTGCGAATGATTGGAAAACCAGATGGGCAGTTAAAAAAATCCTCTTGGTAACCGCTCAGCCTGTGCAATTTTTCCCAGCCTGGGTACCGTTTCCAAAAGTGGTATAATCGCTCTGTTACTTTTCAGGTACACAATCTTTTTGGGAGAACCTTACTCTATGAACCTGCATGAATATCAATCCAAACAAATTTTTGCCAAGTATGGCATTCCCATTCCGAAGGGAAGGGTAGCGGCTACCGCAACCGAAGCAAGACAAATTGCTGAAGAATTGGGTGGCCGCGTTGTCGTTAAATCTCAAGTACTGGTCGGGGGGCGCGGCAAAGCGGGCGGCGTTAAACTGGCCAAATCGCCGGATGAAGCCGAAGAACTGGCCACGAAAATCTTGAGCATGGAAATCAAGGGCCTGCCGGTACGCAAAGTCCTGGTAGACGAAGCCGCAAACATTGAAACCGAAATTTACCTCGGCATCACCAACGACCGCGCGGCACGCAAGCCCGTTATGATGGCCTCTGCTGCCGGGGGTGTGGACATCGAAGAAGTTGCCCGCGAAACCCCCGAAAAAATCATCAAGACCCACATTCACCCCTTGCTTGGGTTACAAGGTTATCAAACCCGCGACCTGGCCGCCGGTATTGACCTGCCCAAAGAACATTGGCGCGCGTTCGATAAAATCGCTAAGGGACTATGGGAAACCTACGCTAACAATGACGCCACGCTGGCCGAAATCAACCCGCTGGTAATCACAGCAGAAGGTCAATTACTGGCTGTAGACGGCAAGATGTCGGTAGACGATAACAGCCTCTTCCGTCACCCCGAACTGGCCGATATGCGCGACCTGGATGTAGAAGACGCTACCGAAACAGAAGCCCGCAAATACGGTTTGTCCTTCATTAAGTTGGACGGGAATATCGGCTGCATGGTCAATGGCGCCGGTCTGGCAATGGCCACCATGGACATTACTAAATACTTCGGCGGTGCACCGGCTAACTTTCTGGATATCGGCGGTGGCGCAAGCGCCGATAAGGTGGCCGCAGCCTTCCGCTTAATTCTCTCCGACCCTAAAGTCAAAGCCGTTCTTATCAACATCTTCGGTGGCATCACCCGTGGGGACGAGGTAGCCCGAGGTATTCTGGCCGCCATGGAAGAAGTAAAACCCGAGGTGCCAATGATTGTCCGCCTGGTAGGCACCAATGCCGAAGAAGGCCGCCGCCTGCTGGCCGAGGCCGATATGATTACCGCAGAAACCCTGGCTGAAGCGGCACAAAAAGCCGTTGAAGCCGCAAAGGGAGGCAATTAGTCATGAGTATTCTTGTCAACAAAAACACTCGCCTGCTTGTGCAGGGCATCACGGGCCGAGAAGGCCTGTTCCACACTGAGCAAATGATCGCCTACGGCACCAACGTCGTGGGCGGTGTTACCCCTGGGAAAGGTGGAGAATGGGTACTTGACGGCAAGGTACCAGTCTTCGATTCCGTCAAGCAAGCCGCCGAAGCCACCGGCGCCAACGCCAGCGTGATTTTTGTCCCGGCACGTTTTGCCGCGGATGCCATCTTTGAGGCTGCAGACGCCGGCCTGCCGCTCATTATCTGCATCACCGAGGGCATTCCGATCTTCGATATGATGCGCGTGCGCACCTACATCGACCAGAAAGACACTCGCCTGGTCGGGCCCAACTGCCCCGGTTTGCTTACTCCTGGGGAAGCCAAGGTCGGCATCATTCCAGGTGACATCGCCATCCCTGGGAACATAGGTGTCGTTTCCCGCTCTGGTACGTTGACCTATGAAGTACTATATGCCCTCAAAAATATTGGGCTGGGGGCCAGCACCTGCGTTGGTATCGGCGGCGATCCGGTCAACGGCACGAACTTCATCGACGTACTACGCATGTTCGAGGACGATCCGCAAACCGAGAAAGTGGTCATGATTGGTGAAATCGGCGGCACGGATGAGGAGAAGGCCGCAGAATTTATCGCTAACAAGATGACAAAACCGGTGGTCTCTTTCATCGCCGGTCAAACTGCCCCGCCAGGCAAACGTATGGGACACGCTGGCGCCATCGTCCAAGGTGGCACCGGCACTGCCGAGAGCAAGATCAAGGCATTGGAAGCCGCCAATGTCAAGGTCGCCCGCCACCCCGAAGAAATCGCCGAATTGCTGTAACCCTTCGCAAGGCTTGCTTGCCTTAAACAAAGATGCCCGACAGTCAAACGTCGGGCATCTTTGTTTTCTGAGTCATTGGAGTGTGGCGAAAACCAATAGCGGTCAAATAAAGAACGCTAGAGTCCAGAATATTTTTGGGACAAAGAGTATCTGATCTGAAAATAAACTTCTCATTAGGCTCGTGGCACCAGCTACTAAACGACCTCTGTGTTAGCCGAGTGCTCAGGTTATAGCA
>DAOTZN010000368.1:0-1583 GCA_034434095.1 Anaerolineales bacterium | reverse complement strand
CAGGTGCAAGGTTTTACGCTGCGACCGCCTCCTTGATTTTTTGAGCAAGACTTTCCGTGCCGGGATGCCCGACAAAGGCAACTTTCTCGTCAATCACCACCGCCGGTGTGCTCATAATGCCATACGACATAATCTCGGCAATATCGGTAACGTACTCTACCTGGGCTTGTATGTGATGATTTGCAACTAATGTTTTTACATCATTTAGCAGTTGTTTACAAGTGGGGTAACCGGTGCCTAAAACTTTGATGGTGTGCATCGTTTTTCTCCTGATTTGTGGTGATATTTTCAGCGAATCTGCGAAGTTTTGAAAAAACTTCGCAAGTTTCAAGACTAGATGTTTTTTGCGTGCAAGGTTTTGCGCACCTTGCCGGGCCAAATTTCTGGAATGATGTTGGCGTACCCGCCCGAAATGATACGGACGTTATCAAAACCTTGGGCTTGCAGGTAAGCGAAAGCCACGTTAGAGCGGTCACCAGCGGTGCATAGGGTGGCGACGATTTTGTCGCGTGGGATTTCACCCAGGCGGGCGGGCAATTCGTTGATAGGGATTTCCAGTGCGAAGGGGAAGGATAGAAACTCACGTTCTTCGGGGGCGCGCACATCCAACAGAACGGCTTCGCCCTTGGCCCATTTCTGGAAGAAAATGGGAGCGTCAATTTTGTGCTGACCGGTGCTCCAATATTCGAAGTCACGGCCGCTCAGCCATTGTGAAAAAGCGTTGTCAGACATCGCAACCTCCTTGTAGGTTGGATATTTTGTGATGAACGTCGTTCTACGTGCAATCACATCACCAAATTGAACAAATAGCCCGTGATGAGAATAGCGAGGGTGACGATGCTGATGAAGGCCGCAATTAACTGTGGTTTGAGCACGCGCCGCAAGATAACCATTTCCGGCAGGCTCAACGCCACCACCGACATCATGAATGCCAATACCGTGCCCAGCGCGGCGCCTTTTTCCATCAGTGCATGGACGATGGGAATCATGCCGGCAGCATTGGAGTAAAGCGGCACGCCGAGTACAACTGCCGCAGGCACGCTCCACCAGGCGTCCTTGCCCATGATGTTGACCAAGGCGCTTTCAGGGACGTAACCGTGAATCCCGGCCCCGATGGCAATGCCTACAATCACGTACAACCACACCTTTCCGACGATTTCGCGCGTGCCCTGCCACGCCGTTTGGAAACGTTGTGCCCAGGAGGGGCGTTCGGAGGAATTTGCTCCCTGACCCATTTTGATTTGCCAGACGAAATCCTCTACATACCTTTCCATCTTGAGCCTACCGATTACAACGCCCGCCACAATGGCAATGATTAACCCGGAGACCAGGTAGAGCCCGGCAATCTGCCACCCGAACAGACCGAACAGCATCGCCAGGGCTATCTCATTGACGACCGGTGTGGCCGTCAGGAAGGAAAAGGTCACCCCCAGTGGAATGCCCGATTCAACGAAGCCGATGAAAAGTGGCACCGCCGAGCAGGAGCAGAAGGGGGGTGATGACGCCCAATACCGCGGCCAAGACATTCCCGACGCCCTCACGTTTGCCGCCCAACCAGGCGCGGGTTTGCTCTGCACTGAAGA
>DAOTZN010000367.1:0-4022 GCA_034434095.1 Anaerolineales bacterium | reverse complement strand
CGGGAACGCTGACCTCCAGGTCGGCAATTACCGCCGAGCCAGTGCTCGGCACGCCCAGAAATGGGAACACAAGGCGCTAACCCAGCCCCTGGGCGTGGCCGGGGGCAATAGTCAGGACAGTTCCACCGACCGGTCAGGTTGCTGGCCAAAGCCTCGTGCTGCTGTGCAGCCATGGCCCGATAGGTGAGGTAAAAACGAGCGCCAACGCAAGAAATCACAACACCTGACGCAAGGCCTGGCAGACGGTCTCTACCTGGTCTTCGCTCATGACGCCGGAAAAGGGCAGTGCCGCGCCGCGCCGCCCCAGGTCTTCGGTCACCGGGTACATGCCCTCGTGGTAGCCGAAGCGCGCCTGCATGTAGGGCTGCAAGTGGATGGGGGCAAAGTACGGACGCGCCGGGATACCCTTTTGACCCAGTTTTTGGATGATTTCGTCACGATTCAACGCCGGGTCAAAGCGCACCACGTACACAAACCAACTCATGCGCGTGGTCTCCGGGCGGATGTGGGGCAGTTCTACCCCCGGCAGGTCGGCCAGACGCTCGGCATACCAGGCCACCACCTGCGCCCGTTTGTTTAGCAATTCATCCAGGCGGGACATTTGCACCGTGCCCAGCGCAGCGCTCATCTCATCCAGGCGATAGTTGTAGCCCAGGTGGGTATGTGCCAACCAGGTATCGCCGGGGGCGCGTCCCTGGTTGCGCAGGGCGCGCATCAACGCCGCGGCACCGTCATCATCGGTGATCACCACGCCGCCCTCGCCGGTGGTGATTTGCTTGTTGGGGTAAAAGGCGAACACGCCGTAATCCCCCAGGGTACCGGCCGGACGCCCTTTGTAGGTCGCCCCCAGGGCTTCGCATGAATCCTCAATCACCTTGAGGCCGTGGGTGCGCGCCAGCCTCAGGATGGGATCGGCATCCGCGGGCTGACCGAATACATCCACGGTGAGGATTGCCTTGAGGGGCGCGTGGCCGGACCCTCCGCGGGGGGGCAACCACTTTTGGGCTGCCGCGCCCCCCTCAAGCAGGTCTTGTACTGCGGTGCGGATTTGCTCGGGATCCGGGTTCCCCGTCAGGGGGTCTGCATCCACATAAACCGGCACGCCACCTTCAAATAAAATCGCATTGGTGGAGGCAACAAACGAGAAGGGCGTGGTAATCACCAAATCCCCCGGCTGAATGCCGGCCGCGCGCACGCACAAGTGCAAGCCGGCCGTACCGGAGTTGACCGCCAGGGCGTGTTTGCGGCCGGTGTGCTCGCAAAAAGCCTGCTCAAAACGGTGAATGTACGGTCCCATGCTCAAATTGGGGCTGTTGAGCACCTCCAGAACGGCCTGCCGCTCTGCATCGGTCAGGTCGGGGGAGGACATCGGAACAAGGGTTTGAATGGCGTAATCCATAGGCTCTCCAATTGGGAAATGACAAACAAAAAGGATGCGGGGATTGTACCAGAAGAGGACAAATTCATTGCAAATCGTTTTGCACACCATTTTTTTGATACAATACAGTTGTTCGTGCACGCTCCCGACTTCAACCGAAACCATGCTGCCTCTCTGGATACACTTTCTCCTGCTGTTGTCAATCTTTTCCACCGGCGCCCTGACGTACTATGCCTGGCGTCAACGCCGGGTGAGTGGCGCCATGCCTTTTGCTGCACTGATGGGGCTGGTGGCCGTGTGGTGCACAGCCTACGAAATCGAGATTCTTTCTCCTTCTTTTGCCGCCAAATTGCTGTGGACGGATGTGCAGTTCGTCGCCATTGCCTTCACCCCCCTGGCCTGGTTGGCGTTTGCCCTGGCTTATAGCGGTCAGGAACAATGGCTTTCCCGCCGCAACCTGGCGCTGAGCATGGTTATCCCGTCCCTGACGAGCATCTTTGTTGTCACCAATCCACTGCACCATCTGATGTGGGAAACGTTTACCTACCAGCCTGGCATTTCAGATTTGCAAAACGTGGATGGGCCGTGGTTTTGGGTGCACACTTACTATTCCTACCTCCTGATATTGACCGGTATTGGCCTGTACGTGCGCATGTATGTACGCACCCAAGGGATATACCGCCGCCAAGCACTGATTGCCATTCTCGGTGCCGTAGCGCCATTCGGCATCAACCTGCTCTACGTCTTCAGCCTATTGCCTGCACCGCCACTGGATATTACCCCACCGACTTTCGCCCTGAGCGGGATAATTTTCGGTTGGGGGCTTTTCCGTTTTCACCTGCTGGATATCGTGCCGATAGCGCGCGAGGTGGTTATCGAAAACATGCCCGACGGGATGTTCGTGGTGGACGAGCACGGGCGCATTGTGGACATCAACCCGGTGATGCGGCGTATTTTGGGGTTACTGGGTTCCGAGCAAGTCATCGGCCGCCCGGCCATGCGCTATCTGCGCCCATGGAAGGACCTGGTACGCCGGTTTATCAATGCCCCTCAGGCCAAAGCGGAACTTAGCGTTGGACAAGGTCCTAACCGCCAATGGTACGATATGCGCATTGCACCGGTGCAGAACCGCCGCGGGCAACAGGTGGGACGGCTGATTGTGTTACGCGACGTGACCGAACGCAAACAGGCCGAAGAAGAGTTGCAGCGTGCCAATGAGGAAATTCGCCAGTTCAACGAGCAATTGGAGCACATGGTGCAGGAACGCACCCGCCAATTGGAAGAGGCCAACCGCAAACTGGCCGAACTCGACCACCAGAAAAGCGATTTTATCAAAGTGGCCGCACACGAGTTGCGTACACCGCTGACGGTACTCAAAGGATATACCCAGGTTTTGCTTCAAGACCCTTCCTATAGCCAATCGGCCGACAAACATTCCTTGCTAGAAGGCATTCTTCACGGCACACAACGCATGCACCAGATTGTCAACGATTTGCTGGACGTCAGCCGGATTGACACCCAGGCCATGCAGGTGGCCGCCGCGCCCGTACGTTTGTACGATGTGGCAGAACGTGCCTATAATTTGATTGCCGAGGATGTCCACCAGCGCGGCATTACCTTTTCGGCACAAGAACTACACGGCCTGCCTTTAGTTAATGCCGACCCCGACCTTTTGCGCCGGGCGTTTTATCACTTGCTCACCAATGCGGTCAAATACACGCCTGATGGCGGCCGGGTATGGGTGCACGGGCAAGTGGATGAAGCCCATCGGCAGGTGGAGGTCATCTTCAGCGATACCGGCATCGGCATTGCGCCCGAAGCGTTAGGGATGATTTTTGAGAAGTTTTACCGCACGGGGGAAATCGCATTGCACTCTTCCGGACGCACCAAGTTCAAGGGCGGCGGCCCAGGGCTGGGGCTGGCCATTGTGCGCGGCATCGTGCTGGCTCACGGCGGCGAAATTTGGGCCGAAAGCGCGGGCTATGACGAACAAACGTGCCCGGGCAGTCATTTTCACCTCCGACTGCCGTTGTATGAGGGGAGTTAGGGTTCGTCCATAAATAGCGGTTTGCTCGTGCCTCATCGTACGTTCTCACACCATAAAGCACTCAACTGTCCGCCAAATGTGCTGTGCACAATACGCCAGTGCCGCCACGGCAGGGGCCGCGCCACGCTGTCCAACGTCAGCACCCCCTGTAAGGGCACATCTTGCCCCCCGCAGGTGACTGTAACTTGCAGGGAGAGACGCGCGCGGCCCTCCTGGGTGTGCATCTCCTCCAAGATTTCTATCCCCCGCAGGTCAAACGGGCGTCCGACGATACGCTGAATACAAATTTCCGAGCAGCCGGTCTCCAGGTCGAAGTACGCAAAATGCTCCCAACAGGCCTGCGCACCGTTGAGGTCACCGTTGCGCAACGCTTCCACGTAACGCTGAGCAATGGCCTGCGGACTGCGCTCAAAAGAGCCGGTACAGTCATCCCGGAACAAAGCGGTGACAAATATCCCCAGGCACAGCACGCTAAATGCCAATGCCAGGCCCAAAATCATCTTGCGCCTGCGTTTTTCGGCGCGTTCACGGTACAATGTATCGGTAGGATGTGACATGGGTAGTTTGGTAGTTAGATAGTTAGATAGTTAGATAGTT
>DAOTZN010000366.1:0-5646 GCA_034434095.1 Anaerolineales bacterium | reverse complement strand
GCTCCGACGGCCACCCCAACGCTTTCTGTCCCCACGCCGATGCCGTTGCCTTCGGCAACCCCTCAGGCTTCTCCGCTGCCGCCTACCGCCGTGCCCAGTGCCACGCCGGGCGGGTATCCACCGCCAGTCAGCCCGCCGCCGATTACCCCGCCAACGCCGTACCCGTAAGGGGGTGTCCACAAATAGCGGTTTGTTGGTTCTTCAACGTCAAATTTTCAACGCCAAGACGCTGTGCCGCAAAGAAAATCACGTTTTGGTGCCATAACCAGCCAGATTTTTGGCATAGGACACTTTGCGTGTTGTGTAGGACATGTCCCCATTGGGTGTGGCTTCCAGACACAACCAAATGTGATGAGTCGGTTCGTGAAAAGGGTAGCGGAGGGTATTGCCCTCCGCTACCCTTTGTTGCAACGATGCGTGAAAATTGAACAGGTCTTCTCCAGAAAAACCTTGACGGCTTTGCGTTAAGGTTTTGGCGTTCCCCCAACTTGCCGACCTGGGGGGCGGCGCCCCTAGGCTAGGGGACACAATCTTTTTCAAGGTGCGTTTTTATGCCAGCGAATATTTTTCGAGCACCTTTTGAATATCTTCGGCACGGATGGGGCCTTCACGCAGGATTTTCGGCGTTTTGGCAGTACAATCTACCACGGTGGAGGGCATACTGCCAGGGGTTTTGCCGCCATCAATGAGTAGGTGAAAGCGTCCTTGTAATTGCTCTAATACTTCCTCGGCGGTAGTTGTGTTGGCCTGCCCCGACAGGTTGGCAGAGGTAACAGCCAATGGGCCGCACATTTTGAGCAGGGAGAGGGCGCCAGGGTGTGCTGGGACGCGCACGCCGATGGTGTTGTTGGGGGCCAGGATATCCGGCAGTTGGGGGTGGCGCTGCATGACCAGTGTGAGCGCGCCGGGCCAGAAAGTATCTGATAAAACACGAATCAACGGAGTAACACGGGGAGTAACCACCGATAAACTGCGGGCATCGGGTAGCAGCATGGCGATGGCTTTGCTACTGGTGCGTTTTTTTATGCGATATAGCCGTTCAATGCTTTCACGATGGAATGGCCAGGCGGCCAGCCCATAGACGGTATCGGTAGGGAAAGCCACAATGCCGCCGTTGTGTAGCACGTCAATGGCGTGTTGTAAGGCCGTGGGATAGGAGATAGGGATGACTTCCGTTTGCACTTCTTACTCCAGAGGTAAATAGGCACGCACCCACACGGCAAAACCGGGCCCAATGACGGTTTGGGTGTGTGTCCGTTTAAAGCCAAATTTTCGCAGTTGTTCAGGGTAAATTTCGGGCGGCCAGGGGATATGGCGTTCAGCGCGTTGCGCCCACTGTAATAGTGAATCGTGTGCCAACCCCATCAACCCTTTTTTTGCCGCGAAATCCTCGGCCGCCTGGACGGTGAGGGCCGGGGTTGGATTGAGCAGGGCCAGCATACCGCCAGGGTGCAATAAGCGGACTGCTTCCTCCAGTGCCTGTTCCGGGTGTGGCAGCAGAAAAAGGAGGTTGCTGGCCGTCACCAGATCGAAGGAGCCTGCTGGAAATGGTAATGCACAGGCATCTGCAACGGTTAAAGCGGTATGCAACCGAGGGGGATGGAAACTTTTGAAGTCAATATCCACCCCAAAAGCGTGGCAGGACTGTTTCGTCAGGAGATGGGGAAGCAAACCGGGGCCACAACCAACATCCAGTGTGCGGCTCCCCGGCGGCGGTGCGATCCAGGCGGCAAATTTTTCCAGAGTGTGTCCCCAACCGGTACGGGTTTGCAGATGGTGAAAGTAATCGGCATCGCGGGACGAAAGGGGGGTCATGGTGGGTATCCCATTTGCTCCAGGTAAGAACCAAATGCCTGCCGGCAAGCCTCCTGTTGGGCTGGATTAAAGACGTCACGAAAGCGCCCTATCTTCCCTTTGCGGAAGTGGAGTCCTTTTTGTTCGCTTTGGGCGGCTTGCCGGGGGCGGTAATGGTCGATGACCTGTTGAATGGCCGGCATTTGGGGATCGGCCTGCAGGAAGCGGGCAATTCGCTCCGCTTCGACATCGTAGGCGGTGATGAAGTTTTCATAGCGGGTGACGAGTACGCCGGGTAAAGCAATCCAGGCCTGAGAGATGGCAACGTAGGTTTGCATGAATGCCAGCCCGCGCTCAAAATCGGTTAGTTCGGTAAAGGCGTTCCGATGACCGGACTGACGAGAGTGTTCTCCGTGCTCAAGAGCAGAAAGCAGTGCATCGCGTGGATCGCGGTAGATGTAGGCCGCCCGCAGCAAGCGTAGGCGCATGAACAAGCGCAGTGTGGCGGTAGGGCCGGCGTGGGCTTTAATGACGTACTGGTTACCCGGGAGCAACGTGGGCACAGTGGCGGCCAGCAGCCGGGGTAGCGACAGCGTTCCAATGTTGCAATTGACGGCGGTCAACGTCCACCCTAAATGATAGCGGGTGCGCATCAGGCGGGCTTCACGCCCACCATTGGCGACGACCAAGTCATGAACTAGATTGTAATGCCAGCCAGAGCCGGCACGTGGCATGCCTGCAGCAAGTGTAATCATTAGGTATAATAAGTAAAGTACGAGAATGAAAAAAATAAACCAAGGAGGTAGTGTAATGCGAGGTTTTGTGCGTTTTCTAGGTGGCGTCCTTTTAGGTGCTTCAATTGGTGCAGCGGTGGCAATTTTATTGGCGCCTGCGCCGGGTTCTGAGTTGCAGAGTGAAATCCGCAGTCGGGTAGAAAATATCCAAATTGAAGTGCAAAAAGCGGCGCGTGAACGTCGGCAAGAATTGGAAGACCAATTAGCACACTTACGTGCTGGGTAATTCCAAAGCGGCGATTTCCCATAATGTCGCTTGGGAACGTTAGAATGCGCTTCTCGGAGGTCTCAGCAGGTGAAAGCCCTGCCTGATGTTGTTTTGCCGTGCGCCGCGTGCCTCCATGCACTGATGCAGGATTGCGGTCGGCTGGAGAAGCGAGTTGCGCAAACCAGATATGGGGAATTACTGTTGCCAAAGCGTTGACAGTGCACCGCTTTGCGGTATAATTCGTGGCGCACTTGGCCCATTAGCTCAATCGGTAGAGCAGCTGACTCTTAATCAGTTGGTTGCAGGTTCGAGTCCTGCATGGGTCACTCCAGGCACCCTTAACAGGGTGCTTTTTTGTGCCGCTTTCGATTGTATCACAAGGGAGCCGTGAGGCTGGTATTCCTCTTGCAAGATGAATCTGGCGAGTTGGTTTTTTCAAGAAGGCCTTGACCAATGTCGGAGCAGGCATTAAAATGACAATACGAATGCGGGAGTCGCCAAGTGGTAAGGCATCAGCCTTCCAAGCTGACATTCGCGGGTTCGAATCCCGTCTCCCGCTCTTGGGCCGTCGGGGAAATACTTCCGGCGGTCGCATTTTCTGGGCCCATAGCTCAGTGGTTAGAGCAGGCGGCTCATAACCGCTCGGTCGCAGGTTCGAATCCTGCTGGGCCCACACCGGACAGCCCCGCATTTGCGGGGCTGTTGTGTTTTTGGTGGGCAACACCGCCGGGGGTGCGCGACGGGCTGCACTAAAATTTCGATGGAAATAGTGGTAACTGGCTACTTGGCCTTGGTGCAGATTAGAGAAAAAAGCGGTGAAGTCAGCGTTATCTGCAGATAAGTTTGACAATTTTGCGTTGCGAAGCGATAATCCATTATCATGTGGGTAATTACAAATAGTGATAGAATTTGAACTCGGAGATGTGCTATGAAAAAACTTGCTCTGATCTTCGTTCTTTTACTGACCGCTTGCGGGACAACTACGCCATCGTCCTACCCTATAGAAACGCCGCAGCACGCCCTGCCTGGCAATCACACTCCTTACCCCGCGGTGCCCACCCAACCGGCCTTGCAGGCGACTACACCCTATCCCAAACCATCTGGAGAATCGCCTATGCCAACCATCAACCCTGAAAACGATATCTTTCGTCCGTTGCGGCCAGCGCGTGATTTTTTGGCTCAGCAACTGGATTTGCCTCCCCAGGAGATTCAAGTGGCAACCTATGAACAGGCCAATTTCCCAGATGGCTGTTTGGGGTTGCCGCACCCTGGTGAAATGTGCATCCAGGTGATTACGCCAGGGTATGTGGTGACTTTCCACACACCCAAAGGCGATTTCATTTTCCATATTGCCAAGAGTGGAAATCCCTTCCGTATGCGCGGTGGGGGGCAAAGTATTGAGGACAAGTAGTATGGAACAGCATTCCGTTACCATCCCTATGCCTGCGCGCAAACGTATTGCCTTGGTGGCACATGATCACAAAAAGAAAGATTTGCTCGATTGGGCACGTTTTAACCGTGAGAATTTGGCAAAACATGAATTGTGGGCCACCGGCACTACCGGTCGAGTGTTATCGACTGAATTGGACCTGTACATTCATCGCTTACAGAGCGGCCCCCTGGGAGGGGATCAGCAATTAGGCGCTAAAATCTCGGCTGGAGAGATCGATATTCTGATCTTCTTTTGGGATCCTTTGGCCCAGTTGCCCCACGATCCAGATGTGCGTGCGCTACTACGCTTAGCGGGGGTTTGGAATATCCCGGTAGCAACGAATCGCGCCTCGGCAGATTTTTTGTTTTCATCTCCTCTGATGGATAGCACCTACCCACGGGAAGTGCCTGATTATGAGAGTTACCGCCAGCGCGATGTTCCCTGATTCCCTGGTGGGGTAAATGACAACGGGATTCCCTGCCTGGGGAATCCCGTTGTGTTTAAGGGCTTTATTATAGAGTTTGGGCGTGCTGGTATTAGTATGCCTATTCCTCGTCTTCCTCTTCGAAGTCGATTTCATCTACCTCGACGACCTCTTCTTCATCCATTACGGAAAACATATCCAGCCCCATGTTAAGCAACTGGGATAGGCCTCGTAGGACAAAGAAGACGAAGATGCCGCCGGTCAGAGGGGTAAGCAGTTGGGATGTGATGATGTTGATGTTATTGAAGGCTGCGTTTGGGCTGCCCGCAGGTGCAAACACCTGCGATGTGTTGGTGGCAATGAAGTAAACAATGTTACCAAAAGAAAGCAACCCTATAACGAGTGCAATCCAGGCTACGATGTTTGACCACATGGCCAAACGCATCACGACTTCTTCGTTGTGAAAGAACATTTCGTTTTTTTCAGACATGTTATTCTCCTAAAGTTATGGTGGAAACAATGAAAGGTTTGTCCTGAATGGGCAGTACCTACGAAAACCGCTCGCCTTCTGGGTAAGACGGTGGTGGGGGATGTTTCCCGCACCAAGTTTAAAACTGGCGTCTGGCGAAAACCGATGAATAGCCGAAAACCACAGATGGGCACGGATTAATTATTCTCCGGATGAAGTAACCAAAGCGATCAAATAAAAAATGCCAGAATCCAATTTTTAAATAAAAAAACAAACGGAGAAATTATACGCGAAAATACTGAATTTGGAGGAAATTGCTCATTATAAACCAGGGCTTTTTTTATTCTTTGACATTGGATAAGCTTGAAAAGCCCTGGCTATTGTCTAAATAATGGAGCAGTATTGATCCTTTGTCCGCCGGGAAAGGCGAGGAGGGTTTTTGGGGGCGTTTGCTAGGATGTGGCTCATCATGCTTTTCCTCCCCTCAAAGGATGGGGATAGAAATGTGCTTGACACACATTTTTT
>DAOTZN010000365.1:0-6958 GCA_034434095.1 Anaerolineales bacterium | reverse complement strand
AACGACCTCTGTGTTAGCCGAGTGCTCAGGTTATAGCACATTTTCATGCTTGGTGGTGAACAGAGTTCATGGCGACTTCTCAAAAAAATAGAGAGATAAGCCATAGGGGCAACAGAAATCTCACCACGAAAAAGGCACGAAGGAATAAGGTTGAAAACTTTGCATCTTGATGTCTTCGTGATAGATGCCCCAGGTTATTCAAAATAAACAATATAAACAACACAAGAAAGCCTGGCTCACGCCAGGCGGGTTAAGCAAGGAAATTGTAGCCGGAAGCAAGAAAAAGGTCAAGGGGTGTATGAAAGTAGTTAGGTAGTTGGATAGTTAGATAGTTAGGTAGTTGGATAGTTAGATAGTTAGATAGTTAGATAGTCGGGTAGTCGGGTAGTAGGGTAGTAGGGGCGAAACATGTTTCACCCGTAGCACGTAGGGGCGAAAAACCTTTCGCCCTCTGCCTCCGCACGTTTAACAGCGGTCAGGTGGTCAGCAAACAGCAATCGGCGATCATTGACTTTCTTCTATAGAGAGGGTATCATGAAATTGCCTGGGTTGGCCGGGCGGTTGCGGCGTGCCACAGGGCATGTCGAGGAAAGTCCGCACTCCACAGGGTATGACGCCGGGGAAATCTCGGGAGGGGGCTAACCTCTCGGACAGGGCCACAGAAACAAACCGCTTTGCCTCAGGGCAGAGTAAGGGTGAAAAGGTGGTGTAAGAGACCACCGGCGCGGGAGGCAACTTCCGCGGCCAGGTAACCCCCGTCAGGAGCAAGGCCAAGCAGAGATGAAGCCCTTCGGGGCGGGAGGCGACCCGTCTCCCTTGAATCTCGGGTAGGCTGCACTAGAAAGATAACCGCCCAGGGGAGCACGCTCCCTGGACAGAATGCGGCTTACAGGTCAACCCAGGCACTTTTTTGTAAATTTTATGAACCTTTATTGACTTTTGCCTCCAAGATCACTATAATTTCTGCATAGCACTTTAATTAAGGGTGGGAGAAATCGGCGTTTCAGCGCCGTTTTTTTTTGTAACCATCTTCAAGCACTATTCCCATAAGGAGGAGTCTGCATGAAAACCCATCGTCCGTTTTCAACATTATGGCTGCTGGCCAGCCTGATTTTAGCAGGCCTGTTTTTCGGCACCGCTGTTCAGGCCAAACAACCCAAAGGGCCAAATTACCACAAGGTCATCGCCCCACCCGGAACGTTAGATGGCTATGCCGGCGTAACCGTGTGGCACAATTACGGTTCCTTTGTACTTTATCGGGTAGAAAATCAGCAAACCTTGGCCGCACTGCCTGCGCCAGCACGCCTGGCTGATGAGAGCGACCTTCTCTTGCTGGATGCCTATCCTTTCGATACACAACGTGAAACTCCACGTTTAGACACCGCCCTGCGCGTGGATCATCCCCAGGGCGGTGCGCTACATTTGGTGCAGTTTGTCGGCCCCATCAAACAAGAATGGCTGGACATGCTGCCCACCCTGGGCGTCACCCCCATTCATTACATCGCCAACAACGGCTATCTGGTCTGGGCGGACGATGCCGGACGGGAAAAACTCAACAACCTGGCCGCCGAACATCAAATTCTGCAATACAGCGCCACTTACCAGCCGTATTTCAAACTGGCGCCCACCATCCGAGAACGCATTCTCTCGCCCAATGCCGATGCGGATGAAATCGTGCCGGTATTGATACAGGTTTATCCCCATGCTAACTGGGAAGCAACCGAAACCCTGGTCAAAGAACTCAGTTTGGCGCAAGATTCGGACTGGACACCCGTGTTGGATTACCTCAACATTGCCATCCAGGTACGCGCCGGCGACTTGCAAAAACTGGCCTTGCGTCCAGACATCACCTGGATTGAAGAACGCCTGCCGCGCCAAAAATTCGACGAAATTCAAGACCAGATTTTGGCCGGGCACTTCAACGCTGACCAGAGCGGCGCTTCCGGCCCCGGCTACCTGCCCTGGCTGGACAGTTTGGGCTTCAGCCAAAACCCCGCCGATTACCCCGTGGTAGACATTACCGATGACGGTATCGGCAATGGCACCATCAACTCCGGCGACCCAACATTGCACCAATTTGGCAATGCCAGCAATGCTTCCCGTCTGGCCTATGTGCAAAACTGTACCGCCGACGCCGACGGCGGCGGCCCGGACGGACACGGGCACATCAACACCAGCATCGTCGGTAGTTATGACCAGCGCACCGGCTTCCCCTTCCGTGACCCCAACGGTTTCCTGCGCGGTATCGGCGTCAGCCCCTATGGGCGCATGGCAGGAACGCGCATCTTTGGTTCTGGGGGCTACGATATCTCCGCCTGCGGCGGCACCGATCAAGGCGTCATCTTGCAAAGTTATACCGCCGGCGCACAAATCAGCAGCAACTCATGGGGGTGCAGCGGTTGCGCAGGCACGTATGACTCATCCTCCCAGGCCTACGATGCCGGAACGCGCGACGCCGCCCCCAGCACCCCTGGTAATCAGGAATTGCTCTTCGTCTTTGCGGCCGGCAACAGCGGCCCAAGTAGCAGTACCATCGGCACACCCGGCAACGGAAAGAATATGATTACCGTCGGCGCTTCCGAAAACAACCGTCCATCGGACGAAGACGGCAGTTGGACGGATGGCTGTGCGATCGGCCCAACAGGGGCGGATAACGCTATGGATGTCATCAGTTTTTCCAGCCGCGGCCCGGCTCCTGGGGGGCGCGTCAAACCAGAAGTCATCGCGCCAGGCACCCACATTCAGGGTACCGCCAGCACCAATGCCAGTTACAACGGCAGCAGCGTATGCGATATGTACCGTCCCAGCGGCCAAACCACCTTTGCCGCCTCCTCCGGCACCAGCCACTCCACACCGGCTGCCGCGGGCGTAGCCTCGTTGTACTGGTACTGGCTGGAAAACACCTACAACATGAGCCCACCCAGTCCGGCGCTCATCAAAGCCTACATGATGGCACACACGACCTACTTAACCGGCGTGGACGGCAACGACACGTTGCCCAGCAACAATCAGGGCTACGGCATGCCCAATATGAGCACCGCATTTGATACCACCTCGCGTTACCTCATCAACCAAAGCGTGGTGCTGGATAACTCCGGCGAAACCTGGACCTTTATCGGCGCAGTGGCCGACCCATCAAAACCGGTGCGCATTGTGTTGGCCTACACCGACCAGGCCGGTGCAACCGGCACCAGCCCACAGGTCAACGATCTCAACCTGAGCGCGACCATCAACGGCACCACCTACCTGGGCAACGTTTTCTCCGGACAATGGAGCACCACCGGCGGCAGCCCCGATAGCGCCAACAACTATGAGGCCATCTTCCTGCCGGCCGGCACCAGCGGTGCGGTGCAAATCACCGTTACCGGCTTCAACATCGCCGGGGATGGCGTGCCTAACGTCGGAGACGCCACCGACCAGGATTTTGCCCTGGTGTGCTACAACTGCGCCGAAAATCGGGACTTCACTCTGCAGGTTACCCCCACATCACAGGCGGTATGTGCTCCCAATGATGCCACCTTCAACGTGCAGGTCGGCTCCATCCTGGGGTACGCTGACCCCGTGACGCTCTCCGCCAGTAATATCCCTACCAACACCACCGCCATATTCAACCCCAATCCGGTTATTCCGGTCGGCAGCAGCGCGCTGACCATCACCAATACCGGCGCGGCAGCCTATGGCTCGTATGACATGCTCATCACCGGCATCGCGCCTACCAGCACGCACACGGCCACCGTCACGCTAGACCTTTTCACGGCGCTTCCCTCCGCCACAACGCCCCTCACCCCTGCCAACAACACCATCAACGTGCCAATCCGTCCCACGTTTAGTTGGACAACCGCTACCCAGGCTGCCACGTACAACCTGGAAGTCGCCAGCGATGCAGCCTTCAACACCCTGGTGTACACCGCCACCGGCCTGACCGGCGCCTCCCACACCATGGGCGTTGACCTGCAAACCAGCACCTACTACTACTGGCGCGTGCAGGCAAACAACGCCTGTGGTGCAGGCGCGTACTCGCCGACCTTCCGCTTCCTCACCCTAGCCGCCCCAGGGGACTGCGCCATCACGCAGATACCACAAACGCTGTACAGCACCGACTTCGAGAGCGGCACCAGCGGCTGGCTGCATGGCGCCAATGTCGGCAGTGATACCTGGGCGCTTTCGAGTGTACGCACCCACAGCGGTAGTAATGCCTTCAACGCCAGCGACCCGGGCAACGCCAACGACCAATGGCTAACCACGCCTGCCATCAGCCTGCCCACCGGACAATCGCCGCTTTCGTTGCAATTCTGGAACTACCAGAGCATCGAAGACAGTTCGACCGGCTGCTTTGATGGTGCGTTGCTGGAGGTTTCTACCGATGGCGGCAGCACCTGGACGCAAGTGCCTTCCTCCAACTTGTTGACCGACCCCTATGACGGGCCGATTTCCACCAGTTACAGCAACCCCCTCGGCGGAAGCGAAGCCTGGTGCGGCGACCCGCAAGATTGGCTCAACTCGGTGGTTGACCTGGACGCCTACGCCGGACAGACGGTGCAATTCCGCTTCCGCCTGGGCAGCGATTCATCTGTCAGCCGGGAAGGATGGTACCTGGACGATGTGCGCGTGCAATCTTGCATGGCCGCCGGGTATAACTTCACGCTGCAAGGAGACACCCAAACCAGCGCCTCGCCTTCCGTGGTCACCCACACCCTGACGCTGAGCAACCTGGGCAAGCAAGATACCTACACCCTGACCCTCGCCAGCGGCACATGGCCGGCCACCTTGTTGACACCTTCCCCGCTTACCGTGATGACCGGCACGCAAGAAACCATTCTGGTGCGCGTGGATGTGCTGGATATCGCCCCGGCGTTAACGCTGAGCGATGTCTTCACCGTAACGGCACAATCTACCCACGTGCCCACCGGCACCCACAGCGCCACCGGCCTGACGCAAGCCTCCATCAGCACCGGTGCGGCCTGGGGTGGTGACAGCACCCGTAGCGGAGACCCAGTAACCACCGTTACCCATACGTTCCAGTTGCAAAACACCGGCAACCACACCGATACCTTCACCCTGAGTACCGGCCACAATGCCTGGACACTCAACGCGCCAAGCAGCGTTGGCCCATTGGCACCCGGTCAAAGCGGTTCGGTAAACGTTCAGGTCACCATCCCAAGTGCCCCCGCCCTTCAAAGCACAATCATCGCGACCGATACTTTCGTCATCACGGGCACTTCACAACTCGACCCGCAAACCAGCGCCACGGCAACCGGCACAACGAACGCGCTGGTCAACCCGGCGGTGCAAATCAGCGCTACACCGGGCAACCAAACCGTTCCCCCTGGTACAACCGTCACTTACACGGTAAACATCACCAACACCGGCGACTACACCGACACTTTTGACCTATCCCTGAGCGGCGCATCCTGGCCAACCCAGGTCTCCGCAGCCGTAGTGGGGCCTTTGGGGGCAGGCGAGAACGCCTCGGCCATCGTGACCGTAACCGTACCGCTGCAAATGACGGCTTTTGACGACACCTTTACGCTGCGGGCTACTTCTCGCCTGGATAACCTGGTGCGGGCCTCACTCAGCCGCACCACGTCGGCAGATGTTTCCTTCGGCGTAGAAATCAACCCCACCAGTGCACAAGGCGAGGGCAGGCCGGGTGAAACCATCACCTATACCCTGCAGGTCACCAATACCGGTTCGCTGAGTGAAACTTTCAGCATCGAACTGAGCGGCAACTTCTGGCACGCCAACGTACCCGCCAGCCTGACGCTTGGCCCGGGGCAAAGCACCCTGCTACAAATTGGGGTACGCATCCCGGCCATCGCCGCAGACGGCGCACAGGACGTACTCACCCTGCGGGTGCGTTCCGGCTACCAAAGCACCCTGTTCGCGGAAAGCACACTCACCACAACGGCCAGCACCACAAAGTACATCTACCTGCCGCTCATCCTGCGGTAACGGGCGAGGGTCAGCCCCTCATCCTCATGCGTAAGTAGCAGGCCCCCGTTTCTATCAAGGGAACGGGGGCTTGTTGCACCTGCTTGCAGGAATAATTTGGACATTCGTGTGCCAACTTTCCCCAAATTTACGGCACACAACCGGTTGTAACGAGTATAATTGCAAACATGCAATCAATCCTAAAACGTTCGTACACGGCATATCTGGGATATTTGCTCTTGTTCACCGTAGCCCTGGCTATTCGGCTGTATCACTTGGGGGCGGCGCCACTCTCCAATTTTGAGGCCCGCCTGGCTTTGCAAGCCCGGGCTTTGTTACACGGACAACCCTTTGTTCCGTCAGGACAACCGCTCTCGCTGAGCGCCGTCACAGCCTTTTTTTTCTTGTTGGGCGAAAGTAATTTTGCCGCCCGCTTGTTCTCCGCATTGATGGGCAGCGGGCTGGTGCTCATCCCGTGGTTCTGGCGCGAGACGATTGGCCAGCGGACGGCCTTACTCACTGCGGCCGCTCTGGTCTTTGCGCCCGGCCTGCTGGCGCTCTCTCGACTGGCCGGCGGTCCTATGCCCGCCATCACCCTGGGATTGGCCGCCCTGAGCGTCTTGTACACGCGTCGCAGTAGTACCTGGGGCGGCTTGTTGTTAGGATTCTTTGTGTTGAGCGGCCCCTGGGCGTTGACCGGTCTCCTGGGGTTGGCTTTAACCTTAGGAATCGCGCGGGGAAGCGGACTCCCTTTAGAGGGGTTGCTGAACCCTCAGGGAACGCACCCCACCCCTGGGTCCCGTCTGTCTCCGCTCTCCTGGCGGCAGGTCGGCCTGTGGGGCGGCGCGTCCATCCTGCTGGGCGGCTCGCTCTTCCTGCGTTTTCCACAAATTCTAGGCGGCCTGGGAGAGACGCTTTCAACCTTCATGCGCAATCTGCAACCCGCTGCCGGGCAGTCGGTGGCGGGCATGTTTGCGGCGGTCACGTTTTACCACCTACTCATTGTGATGCTGGCGTTGGGCGGGGC
>DAOTZN010000364.1:0-13822 GCA_034434095.1 Anaerolineales bacterium | reverse complement strand
CCCCAATTCCTACCCTGCCTCCCCCCACCCCCACACCGATACCGGCTGTGCGCATCGCAACCGCCGATCACGCCCTCTTCAACGGCAACTGGGAGACCGCACTCAAAGCCTATCAGGAGGCGTTGACCGCCAGCGCCGAAGCCGAAATTCGGGCTGCCGCCCTGTTGGGCATCGGACGCGTCCAATGGTTGCAAAATCAACCCGAAATGGCGCTCGAAACCCTGGACACCCTGCGTCAAACCTACCCCGACACCCCTCAGGCAGAAGAAGCCTGTTTCTACCAGGCGGAAGCCTTCCGCGCCCTGGCGCGCTACGACGAGGCCGACCAGGCCTATACCTGCTACCTGCAAGGACGCGGCGCTCCGCTGGCAGCCTACATCTACCAACGGCAAGGAGACATTCGCCTGCAAAACGGCGACCCGAGCGGGGCCGTTTCAGCCTATCAACAAGCGCTGGACGCACCGCGCGCCGGTCAACGGGAGGGCGACCGTCTCAACCTGGCAGCCGCCTACACCGCCAACGGCCAATATAACGAAGCCCTGGCGCTCTACGACCAGATTTTCAACCAAACCGGCAACGACTACACCAAAGCCCAAACCATCTACCTGAGCGGAAATATCTACCGCACCCTGGGCAGCCCCGAAGAAGCCTTTGCGCGTTACCGGCAGGCTGTGCAAGACTACCCCCGTGCCTACCATGCCTACCTGGCGCTGGTAGAACTCGTCAACGCTGGGGAAACCGTGGACGAATCCCAGCGTGGTCTGGTGGACTATTTCGCCGGGCAAGAGGGCGTCGCCCTGGCAGCTTTCGACCGTTACCTGCAGACCCCCGGCGACCTGCTGCGCAAAGCCATCGCCCGCTATTACAAAGGCCTGATTTTGCAGCAACGCGGCCAATATGAGGACGCCATCCTCTCCTGGCAGTGGATTCTGACCAACACCCCCCAAAGCGATCTGCTCCCCGATGCCTGGGACGAAATTGCCACCACGCAATGGGTCTATCTGGATGACTACCCTGCCGCCATCGCTACCTATCTGGATTTTGTGCAGACGTATCCCCAGCATCCACGCGCCCCCGAGTTTTATGACCACGCCGCCAGAGTAGCCGAACGTTCCGGAGATTTCCCACAGGCCGCCGCCCTTTGGGGGGAGCTGGCAACCAAATATTCAGCCAGCCCACTGGCTTCCCGCGCCCAACTCCTGTCCGGGGTTTCCTACTACCGCGTGGGACAATACCCGCAAGCCCAGGCAGCCTTCTTCCAACTGGCAAACAATGCCGGCGATGCAAGCCTGCGCGCTGCTGCACTGCTCTGGCTGGGCAAGGTGCAACGTGCGGTGGGCGACGAAAGCGGTGCGCGCAACTATTGGGAACAGGCCGCCCAAAGCAACCCCACCGGCTACTACAGTGAACGCGCCCGCGACCTGCTCAACAATCGGGCACCCTTTACCCCGCCGCTGGCCTACGACCTGAGTTTCGACCACCAAGCCGAGCGCGCCGAGGCCGAATCCTGGCTCATCGCCACCTTCGCCTTGCCTCCCAACACCAACTTGAGCACCCTGGGCGCGCTGGAAAACGATCCGCGCTGGCAGCGCGGTCGGCAACTCTGGCAACTGGGACTGTACGAACAGGCGCGCAGCGAACTGGACGAATTGCGAGCATCCGTACAAAACAACCCCGCCGATTCCTACCGCCTGGGCAACGCGCTGATTGAATTGGGACTATACCGTTCCGGCATTTACGCCATCCGGCAAGTGCTCACCCTGGCCGGTATGGACGACGCCGCCACCATGCAAGCGCCGCGCTACTTCAACCGGCTGCGCTTTGGCGCTTACTACGCCGACCTGATTATCCCGGCAGCACAGGAAAACGGCTTTCACCCCCTGCTTCTGTTCAGTTTAGCGCGTCAAGAGAGCCTATTCGAGGGCTTTATCGGCTCGGCGGCTGGAGCACGTGGCCTGATGCAAATCATCCCCTCCACCGGCGCATACATCGCCGAACTGATGGGCTGGCCGGACAACTACACCGCCGACGACCTGTACCGTCCGCTGGTCAACGTGCGTCTTGGCGCTGCCTATCTGGCACGTCAACGCCAGGCCTTCGACGGCGATCTGTACGCTGCCCTGGCAGCCTATAACGCCGGGCCTGGAAACGCCTCCGTTTGGCACGACCTTTCCGGCGGTGACCCTGACCTATTCCTGGAAATCATCCGCTACCCCGAAACCCAGCGCTACATCCGCGGCATCTACGAGATGTACAGCATCTACTACAACTTGTACGACCGCAGCCCGTGAGGCAGGAAGTCGGCGGGTAGGCGTCAGCAGGCAGCGGGCAGGTGTCGGCGGATAGCGGGCAGCAGTGACCTGCCCCCTGTCACCTGTCACCTGATGCCTATTGCCTATCGCCGCCTGTCGCCCGCGCCGGTGTCTTGAGACGCGCAAAGCCGACCGCCCCCAGCAACCCCACTACCAATCCACCATACCACGTGCTGGCCGGGCCGAAAGTGTCGCTGAGAAAGCCGCCCGCCGGGGAGGCAATGCCAGAAGCCACGTTCCACCCCAAACCGTAAACGCTCATGTAACGGCCGCGCATCTCCTTGGGGGCCAGGTTGGCCACATAGGCCGAAGCCGTCGGGATGAGAATCATCTCCCCGATGGTGTACACCACCATGCTCGCCCAAAAACCCCAATAACCGCGCGCCAGCGCCACACTGCCCACCCCCAACGCATAGAACAGCGCCCCTAACGCCATCATGCACAAGGGCGGATACTTCTTGGTGCGCCGCGTAACCCCAAACTGGAACACCACCACCATCACGGCGTTCGTTGTGGCAATCCAGCCATAGCGGTTTTCCAGGATACCGTACTGCGTTTTAGCATACACGCCCATCAATACCCAAATCAGAACGGCGCACATCTGCGCCAAAACAAACAGCCCCACAAAACGCAGGAAGTGTGCATCTCGCACCACCTGCCGGTAAGCGCGCCAGGGGGATTCCGTTAGGCGGGGCGAGGTCGTTTCAGGCAACGTTTCACGGGCGAAAATCGCCAGCAGAAGGCCATAACTCCCCATCCCAATCGCGGCACTCAGGAAGGCGATATGGTAAGAAGTGGCCGCCAGGAAACCGCCCACCGCCGGGCCAATGGCCACCCCAACGTTGTTACTCATCCGCAACAAGGCGTAAGCATCCGGGCGGCGCTCAGAGGGCACCAGGTCGGCCAGCATGGCATCGCCCCCCACGCGATACATCGGCCCAAACCAGCCCCACAACCCCATGAGAATCGCAAAATGCCATAGCAGACTGGCCTGTCCAATGAGCAGATACACCAACCCATTGCTCACCAGGCTCACAACCATAATCCACTTGCGCCCCAAGCGGTCGCTCAACGGGCCGGCCACAAAGGCCGCCAATACCCCCATCACGGCATTGATGGTCATCAGGCTGGCCACCTGCCCCAGTGGACGCTCCAGGCGGGCGCTCACGTAAATCATCAGGAACGGCCAAATCATGCTGGCCCCGACGGTGCTCGCCAGCATCCCCCAGAACATCAACCAAAACTGGGCTGGATAACCGGAAATGCTGGCTCGCCAATGGGAAAATTTGGGTAATGAGAAGGACATGACACTCCGTTCGGCAAAAAATCACACCCCACCGTACAACCGGCAGGGTGTGGGTTACCCAGATGATCAATGAAGGCCCTCGCTCAGGGCGTAGCAGCAGGTTGAATGACCGGCCGGGCCTGTAAGAACCACTCAGACACCGTCAAGAAGCGGTCGCTGGGATGGTACAACGGCCCCATGCGCACCCCCTGGACATCGGCATCCACGCCATAGGTGTACACCGGATAGAACAACGGCAAGGCCGGTAACATCTCTTCGAAACGCACCTGGAAATTTTGGTACAAACGCGCTCGCTCGGCCGGATCCACGGTAACGCGGGCCTGTTCCAGGTATTCACTGGCCGGACGATCATCCCAACCCCCGTAGTTCTGACCGTTCTGGATGGCCGACTGATGCCAGAAGGGATACGGATCGGGATCGGGAACACCGGAAAAATCCAGGTCCACCAGTGCCGCCTGAAAGTCTCGCGTGACAAGATGTTTTCCTACCAGGTCGGCGTATGCTACCGGGGTGAGGCGCACCTGTACACCCAGGGCTTTCCAGTTCTCCTGAATGGTTTCCGCCAGGGCGCGGTGGGTTTCGTCATCCGGGTACAACAACTCAAAGGTCAGCGAAAGGTCATCCTTGGTACGCACCCCCTCGGCCGAGAGAATGTAACCGGCGTCCTTAATCTGCTGGATGGCCGCATCGGGATCATATGGCTGAGATTGCAAGCCATCGTAGTACGCCCACGTACCGGGGAAGATGACGCCCGTCGCCGGGATAGCCTGCCCACCCAGAAGATGATCAATCATCCACTGGCGGTTAAGCCCGGCATACAGCGCACGGCGCACTTCGGCTTCCTGGAAAAAGGAGACATCTGCGTTCTGAAGATTGAAGAGCACCATGCTGAGTTTCGGCAGACGACCGGTGTATAAGTTGAGTTGCGGCTCACCTAGCGCCTGGGGCAAAATGTCATTCGTGATTTCAGAAATGCCCTGTACTTCCCCATTCTGATAGGCGTTCAACGCTGCCTCCGCCGTGGGATAGTACAAAAAAGCCCACTGCTCAATAAAGGGCGGCTGCGGGCGGTAGCCATCATACGCCTGCAAAGCCACGCCGGTAATCCGACCGTCTTCAATCAGCAGACGCTCAAAACGGTATGGCCCACTCCCCACCGGCGACAGATTGAAATCGCTGTTCAGCAATTCGGCCGCCGAGAGACCATCCAACAGGTGACGGGGAAGTATCCCAAAAGAGAGATAATCCAGGAACGGGGCAAACGGCTCCGGCAGGCGGAATTGCACGGTACGTTCGTCCAGCGCGATGACTTCGGTCTCATTCCACAGAGCACGCACATCGGAAGGGATGGGCAAATCAGCGTTGCGCAGCAAATCCACAGTAAAGAGAACGTCATCACTGGTCAGCGCTTCGCCATCATGCCAGCGTAAATCGAGGCGCAGAGCAAAGTTGTAAATGGTGGCATCGCGCGAGATGCCCCACGATTCGGCCAGGTCGGGTTGCGGCAGGCCGCGGTCATCAAAACGAATCAAGCCGCTGAAAATCAGGCGGTTGATGTCCTGGTCGGCCGGGTTGTAGAAGGAGAGCACAGGGTTGAAGCGTCCTGGCTGCCCAATGAGCGCCTCCGTGTAGTTGCCACCCGTAACCGGCTCGGAGGGGATAATCGAGGGTAGCGGCGCTTTCTGGGTAAGTAACAACACGCTAATCGCCACTAATGCCAGGAGGGCAATCAAAAATTGCCAGCGGAGAACTTTCATAATAGGGGGAAGGATGGGATACGAAAAAACGCCCCCACGCGAGCAGGCAGCAACAAAGCCGACCACACCACGGGAGGCGTTTTTTGGGCAATCTCAGCGGGCAATGATAACCGCAAAAATTGACAGGCCAAAGAACAAAATGCTCAAAACGATAGTGGCGTTAAACAGCGTCTTCTCGATGCCACGACGAGCAGAAAAAATGCCACCGGTGTCAGCGCCGGTCAGACCACCCAATCCAGCACCTTTGCTTTGCAAAATGATGCTGGCAATCAGGGCAACAGAGATTATAATCAGGCTGATATCTACCAGATTTGTCACGAGAACCTCCAAAAACGAGATGTGGAATGCGCGATGCATTTGGGGTAAACCGGAGTGCATCGAAGTTGAAATGTCAAAACAAGTCTGCGAATTATACCTGTGGCGCAAGAATTCGTCAAATTTTAAAAGACCCACAAAGGCAGCGGCGGGCTATGCCCGCCATTACCCACCGGACAACCTTTGCGTGCCCATAAAAGAACACCCAGAAGGAACAAAACATGAAGCCGGCCCAAAACGAATACCTCATCAACCTGCACATGCACACCATCTATTCCGATGGCAGCGGCAGCCATGTCGACCTGGCCGAGGCCGCCCTGGAAGCCGGCCTGGATGCCATCATCGTCACCGATCACAACGTGTTGGTACACGGGCTAGAGGGATATGTTGAAAAAGACGGCCGCCGCGTGTTGGTGCTCATCGGCGAGGAAATCCACGATCAGGCGCGCGAGCCGCAAAAAAATCACCTGCTGGCCTTTGGACACAGCCTCGAATTGGCACAACATGCTCCCGAGCCTCAAACATTGATTGACAAAGTAGGCGAAGCCGGTGGCATTTGCTTCCTGGCGCACCCCGACGACCCCTCCGCACCGCTTTTTGGCGAAACAGATATCACCTGGGAGGCCTGGGATGTAGAGGGATACACCGGTATCGAGTTGTGGAACGGCCTCTCGGAGTTCAAAGGACGCCTGAGAAGTAAGTTGCACGCCATATTCTACGCCCTGAATTTTGCCCGCGTTGCTCGCGGCCCCTTCCCCAAAACCTTGCAACGCTGGGATAGCCTGCTGTGCAGCGGCAAACGCGTAGTAGCCATTGGCGGCTCAGATGCCCACGCCCTGCACGCCAGCATGGGGCCGCTCCACCGCACCCTGTTCCCCTACGCGGCGCACTTCCGGGCAATCAACACCCACATCCTGACGCCCGAACCCTTCAATGGGGAAACCCACCACGACCGCCACCTGGTGTTGGAGGCCCTGCGGCAGGGTCACGCCTTTGTGGGTTACGATTTACCGGCCCCCACAAAAGGCTTCCGCTTTACGGCCAGCGGCGAGCAGGGCGAAATCTGTATGGGCGATGAAACACCCATCCATAACGGCGTCACCCTCAAAATCCGGTTGCCGTTACCCGTGGGCTGCCGTCTGCTCCGCAATGGAGAAATCCTCAAAACCTGGGATAAGGGCGACATTTTCACCTACATCGCCACCCAGCCAGGTGTCTACCGGGTAGAAGCGGATATCCCTTATCTCGGACAACCGCGCGGCTGGATTTTCAGCAACCCGATTTATCTCCGCTGACCCCCAAACAGGCCACACCGGGATTTATAGGTGTCCCGCTTCCCCGAAGGGAGGCCACCCCCAAAGGCGCTATGGTTATGCGTCTTCGCTGAACGTTTGTGCTATAATTTCTCTATGCTCTTCAAATTGCATGCCCCCTTCCAACCCACCGGCGACCAGCCGGAAGCCATCCGCACCCTGGTAGAAGGCATACGCAGCGGCAAACGCAACCAGGTACTGCTGGGCGCAACCGGCACCGGGAAGACCTTTGCCATGGCTTCGGTGATTGCCGAAATGCAAATGCCCGCTCTGGTGATGGCGCACAACAAAACGCTGGCCGCACAGTTGTACGCCGAATTCAAAGAATTCTTCCCCGAAAACGCCGTCGAGTACTTCGTTTCGTACTACGACTACTACCAACCGGAAGCCTACGTCCCCAGAAAAGACCTGTACATCGAGAAAGACGCCGATATCAACGAAGAAATCGATCGCCTGCGGCTGGCGGCCACCACCGCGCTGATGAGCCGCCGCGATGTGGTCATCGTGGCTTCGGTCTCGTGCATCTACGGCCTGGGCAACCCAGAAGCCTATGGCAAAGTGGCGATGACCCTCAAGCAAGGGGAAATCTTCCGCCGCAACGCACTGCTGCGTCAACTGGTCGAAGGGCAGTACCAGCGCAACGACCTGGAGTTACGCCCCGGCACTTTCAGGGTGCGCGGCGACACCCTGGAGATTGCCCCCGCCTATCAAGATGACACCATCTATCGGATCACCTTCTGGGGCGACGAAGTCGAACGCATCCTCCGCATTAACCCCACCACCGGTGAATACCTGGAAACGCTCCCCGAAGTAACCATCTACCCGGCCAAACACTTCATCACCGAAGAAGAAAAACTCAAGCAGGCCATCGCCGATATCGAAATCGAGTTAGAAAGCCGCCTGGCAGAACTCAAAGCCGCCAACAAATTACTGGAAGCCCAACGTCTGGAACAACGCACCCTTTACGACCTGGAAATGCTGCGTGAGGTCGGCTACTGCTCCGGCATCGAAAACTACTCCCGCCACCTCGACCAGCGTCCCCCCGGCTCACCGCCCTGGACGTTGATGGATTACCTGCCCAGCGAATACTTGCTTTTCATTGATGAGAGTCACATGACCGTGCCGCAAATCCGCGGCATGTACAACGGCGATCGCGCCCGCAAAACCACGCTGGTGGAATACGGCTTCCGTTTGCCTTCGGCGCTGGATAACCGCCCGCTGAAGTTTGAAGAATTCGAGCGCCGCATGGGCTACACCATTTTCACTTCCGCCACCCCCGGCCCCTACGAAATGCAACACGCCGAGCAAATCGCCGAGCAGATTATCCGCCCCACCGGTCTGGTGGACCCCGAAGTAGAAGTGCGTCCCATCGAAGGCCAGGTAGACGACCTGGTTGGGGAAATCAACCAACGCGTGGAACGGGGTGAGCGCACGCTGGTCACCACACTCACCAAACGCATGGCCGAAAAGTTAAGCGACTACCTGATGGAACTGGGCATCAAAGTTCACTACCTGCACTCGGAAATTGACACCCTGGAGCGCATTGGCATTCTGCGCGATTTGCGGCTGGGGATTTTCGACGTCGTGGTGGGCATCAACCTGCTACGCGAGGGGCTGGACTTGCCCGAAGTCTCGCTGGTAGCCATTCTGGATGCCGATAAGGAGGGCTTTTTGCGCTCCGATACGGCGCTCATTCAGACCATTGGGCGCGCCGCCCGGCACGTGCGCGGCAAGGTCATCATGTACGCCGACCGCATGACCGACTCGATGAAACGCGCCATCGAGGAGACTAATCGCCGCCGGGCCAAGCAGCAAGCCTATAACGAAGCACACGGCATCCAACCGGTGGGTATCGTCAAGGCCATTCGCGACCTCACCGACCGGGTAGCCACCGAACGCGGGCAAGAAGTCCACGCGGTGGGCGAAGCGCAGGCCGGATATGCCGCCGATCTACCCACCCAGGAAATCAAGCGTCTCATTGATGAACTACAAAATCAGATGAAAATTGCCGCGCAGGCCATGGAATTTGAGCAGGCAGCCGTGTTGCGCGACCAGATTTTTGAATTGAAGGCCTTGTTGGCCGATGACCCCCATCTGAAACCCATGGAACGTTTGAAATTACTCCGGGGGTAATCGGGGCAGGTTCAGAACCGGCCCCGACCGCCCCTACCATGGGTTATTCGTAAGCACGCATCACGATGACCGAATTGTGCCCGCCAAAGCCAAACCCGTTGCTCATCGCCACGCGCACCGGCGCTTGGCGCGCCTGGTTGGGCACGTAATCCAGGTCACAAGCCGGATCAGGGGTCTGGTAATTGATAGTCGGCGGCAGAATCCCTTCTTGAATCGCCTTAACGCAATACACCGCTTCCACCGCACCGGTAGCCCCCATCAGATGGCCGGTCATAGATTTCGTGGAAGAGACGGCCAGTTTATAGGCATGCTCCCCAAACACGCTCTTAATAGCGGCCGTTTCTGCCGCATCGTTGAGAGGTGTACCGGTGCCGTGTGCGTTGATGTAATCTACCTCTGTGGGGGCAATCCCTGCCGAGGCCAGCGCCAGACGCATCGCTCGCCCACCGCCCTCGCCATCTTCCGGCGGTGCGGTGATATGGTGCGCATCGGCAGAGGCACCGTAACCCATAAATTCCGCCAAAATATGGGCGCCGCGTGCTCGAGCGTGGCGCTCTGTTTCCAAAATGAGCACCGCCGCCCCCTCCCCCATCACCAAACCGTCACGGTTCTTATCAAAGGGTTGCGGTGCAGCACTGTAATCCTCCCGCTGGGAGAGCGCGCCCATACGGGTAAACGCGCCTACGCCAATGGCGCAAATGGTCGCCTCGCTGGCCCCCGCAATAGCAACATCAATCATCCCGCTACGCAGCATAGACCAGGCCAACCCCAGGCTATCGTTGCCCGAAGCGCAGGCCGAAGTCACGGCCATTGCCGGACCTTTAGCGCCATGTTCAATCGCAACCAGACCGGCTGCGCCATTTGGCATCATCATAGGCACAACAAAGGGATTCACCCGTCGCGGGCCATGTTCTCTGAGCGTGAACACCGCATCTTGCAGCGAACCAAGGCCACCGATGGCAGAGGTAATCAACACACCCACACGGGTTGCATCCTCTGACGCAATTTCCAAACCGGCATCGTTAACTGCTTCACGAGCAGCAATGAGTGCAAATTGCTCATAGCGGTCCAAACGGCGAGCATCACGCCTGGAAAAGTAATCTTCGGGATCATAGTCCTTCACTTCACAAGCATAATTAACCATCCAATCGGATGCATCAAATAGGGTAATCGGGCCAATGCCCGATTTACCAGCCACAATGTTTTGCCAGGATTCGGCAACCGTCTTGCCAAGGGCATTAATCAAGCCCATACCGGTAACTACAACGCGTTCCATAAGAGATTGCTCCTCAAAATAAGTTTTACAGAGAATACTGCAACAATCTTCACGCTCAGCCTACAGATTTCAATCCCGAACCGGTCAGTACAACGACCACCGGCTGCGGAGCATCTGCCGGCAAAGAGGCCAACGCCGCCCAAGCCAGCGCAGATGTTGGCTCTACATAAAACCCCTGATGCGCCAGTTGGTCGCGTGCCGGTAAAATTTGCGGTTCATCTACCGCGAGTAACATGCCGCCGGAAGCCGCCACCATGCGCAGCACCCCATCGCCACGCACCGGATGAAGAACCCGCACCCCCTCGGCCAGTGTTTTCCCTTCCCGCGTCCATTGCAACCCAACCGGCCCATAAGCAAATAACGCCCATAACGGGGCACATGCCTGCGCCTGAACGCCCACCAGCCACGGCAACCTCTCAATGATGCCGGTCTGCTGCAAAGCCCAAAAGCCGCGTCCGACACCCAACAACAGCCCCCCTTGCCCAACGGGGATAACCAGCGTGCCGGGAGCTTCTCCTAATTGCTCGAGGAGTTCATAAGCCAACGTGGCATAGCCGGGTAACACTTGCGGCAAAAAGGCATGGCTGGCGTACACCGCTCCTTGCGCAGCCACCTGCCGTGCTTTTTCAGCGACGACGGAGCGCGCGCCCAAAATACGCACCACTTCCGCCCCATAGGCTTCTATTTGCCGTCGCTTCGGCCCGGCGGCGTAATCCGGCACATAAACGCGCGCCTGCACATTGGCGCGGGCAGCATACGCAGCAAAAGATGCCCCGGCATTACCCGATGAATCTTCGATGGCAGACGTCACCCCTCGGCTACGCAAAAAGGAGAGCAGGACGGCTTCGCCGCGGTCTTTGAAGGAGCCGGTGGGGTTGAGGTGTTCACACTTCAGGGCGACGCGCCGCCCCTCATAGGTGGTCCAAACCAGAGGGGTGTTGCCTTCCCCCAGGGAAATCACCGGCCCCTCAGGGGGTAGTCCGAACGCCTGTCGGTAGCGCCAAATTCCGGGTTGCGCGTTATCCCATTGGGGCGGAATTGCCGGCCAGATGTCGTAATCGTACACCCCCCCACAAGATGGACAGCGATAGGGCACACCTTCCTCCGGGTAAGGCTGGCGACAATTCAAGCAACGTATTTGCGTCATGTTTACTCCCCAGGGCGAGGGATGTAGTCTCCTTCTACCCAGGTTTCTCCATCAGGGCCGACTTCTTTTTTCCAAACCGGCACAATTTCTTTCAAGCGGTCAATGCCATAACGAGCGGCATCAAAGACACCGGTATCACGATGCGCGGCAGTGCAGGCAATCAAGACGGTGGGCGTACCAGGGTCCAGACGACCAATGCGCTGAACAATGGCGATGCCCTCTACTACCGGCCAACGGCTACGAATTTCATCCGCAACCTGTTTCATCTTCACCTCGGCCATGGGTTTATAGGCCTCGTATTCCAGATAGACGGTGTCAAAGTGACGGCCGCGCCGGGTTTGGCCGCGTACCATGCCGGTAAAAATGGCCGCTGCGCCCGTAGTTGGCAAAGTAATGGCTGCCAGCAAGGCGTTCAGGTCTAATTCGTCTTCGGTGATAGAAAAAATCGTAGGGAATTCGCTCATGGTGAAACACCTTCATTCATTAATGACATCGCCGCTCTGGCCGCCATGCTTTTCTACCAGACGGATGTTTTGGATGTGCATGGTCTTCTCTACGGCTTTGGCCATATCGTAAATTGTAAGCGCCGCTACCGAGACAGCGGTTAAGGCTTCCATTTCAACGCCGGTTTTGCCGCTGGTGCGTGCGGTAGCCGTAATGACAACACCGGGCAAGTGCTCATCCAGTTCAATTTCAACTTTAACCTGATTCAGCGCCAACGGATGACACAGCGGAATCAAGTCGGCGGTACGCTTGGCCGCCATCACACCGGCAACCTCGGCTACGGTAATTACATCTCCCTTTTTGAGCGCGCCAGCACGGATGAGTGCCAGCGTTTCAGGCAGCATGTGCACCTCACCGCGGGCAATTGCCACACGCTCTGTAACGGGTTTGCCGCCGACATCTACCATACGAGCACGGCCGGCAGCATCCAGGTGGGTTAGTTTTGAAGTAGGCATATCGCAATTATACCGGTTTAAAGCAGACGTGATACAATAACGCCCCTGAGAAAAAAATCACATCTGGAGGTAGCATTCATGGCCGAAAATCTCATCAGCAAATGGCGACAGGGACTGGCGCGTACCCGTAAAACCACTTTTGGGCGCATTGCCAGTTTGTTTGGTGCGGCCCAAATTACCGATGAAACCTGGGAAAATTTAGAAGCCATGCTGATTCAGGCTGACCTGGGGATAGAAACCAGCGAAGCCGTGATGGAAGCCCTATGGCAGCGCGAGCAGGCCGAAGGCATAACACGTACCGATGAATTGAAAGCAGCCTTGCAACAGGAATTGCGCAAATTATTGGTTGCGCCTCCCGAAATCACCTTTCCCGAGCAGCCAACGGTTATCCTGGTCGTTGGAGTAAACGGCTCCGGCAAGACAACTTCCATCGCCAAACTGGGCAAACGCTTTACCGAACAAGGGAAAAGCGTCATCTTCGGTGCGGCAGACACCTTCCGCGCCGCAGCGGTCGAACAACTCCAGGTATGGGGCGAGCGTCTGGATGTGCCGGTCATTGCCGGTCAACCGGGCGGCGACCCCGGGGCCGTGGCCTATGACACCATCCAGGCCGCACAGGCTCGTCACCTGGACGTAGCGTTAATCGACACCGCCGGCCGCCTGCACACGCGCTTCAATTTGATGGAAGAACTCAAAAAAGTATATCGCGTCAGCCAAAAGGCCATGCCCGGTGCCCCACACCACGTCTGGCTGGTGATGGATGCTACCACCGGTCAAAACGCTCTCCAGCAGGCACAGGCCTTTAAAAAGGCGGTCAACGTCACCGGCATCATCCTGGCCAAACTGGATTCCTCTGCCCGTGGCGGCATGGCTTTCGCCATCCAGCGCGCGCTACACCTTCCCATCTACTTTGCCGGGCTAGGAGAACGCCCCGACGATCTGCAACCCTTTGATCCGGAGGCCTTTATTGACGGCATCCTGGCCGATTTTGGGTAGTCAGTCGAATGATGGGGCAAAAAATCTGCCATGCCTTGAAAGGCTACCCTTGGCATTCATTTATCGGGTAACCTTTATCGTATCATCTCAATAACTTGGAGCCTCTTGGCGTTTTTTACCACAAAGTCACCAAGACACAAAGTCTTTATCCTTTTCTTCGTGCCTTTGAGACTTCGTGGTGACATTTTTATTGCACCTTATGGTCGACTTCTCCCTATTATTTTTTGAGAAGTCGCCATGAACTCTGTTCACCACCAAGCATGAAAATGTGCTATAACCTGAGCACTCGGCTAACACAGAGGTCGTTT
>DAOTZN010000363.1:0-1657 GCA_034434095.1 Anaerolineales bacterium | reverse complement strand
CCCCAATTTGCAGTATATTGCCTTGTATCGCCCGGCGCCGGCCGATCAGGAACTGGATTGGCGCACCTGGGCTTTAGGCATTGTGTGGTGGCAGGGACATCCCTATTTGGCGGCGTTGGTGCAATACCATTGGGAAATTTAGGAGGAAGAAGATTTTGTTATGTTTTCTTCATGAATATTTTGGGGAAAAATGGTACCATGCCATGCCACAGGTACGTTTCTGTAGGTAAGATGATCAACAATAGCGACGCATCGCCAGGGTGAGAAACAATCTCCCCGTAAAGTGTACAAGGATAAATCAATGGCTGCGAAAATTCTAGTTCTCGAAGACGACCCTCAGTTACAAGAAATCCTGGAGCGTGCCCTCACGCGTTATGGATACCAACCGGTTATTGCCGGTTCGTTGGCAGAAGGGGATGAGAAAATATCCGCTGGGCCGTATGCTGCCCTACTGTGCGATATGCGCTTGCCAGATGGCGATGGCCTGACTTTTCTGAAAAACCATGGTGCCGACTTGAAAAAAGCCGGTACACAAGTGGTTGTCGTTTCTGCTGAGCCGCAATACGGAGATTTAACTACTGAGATGGGCGTGGAGTTTTTCCTTACCAAACCTATTTCCTTGCAAATGTTAAAAACCTTGCTGTCTCGTCTTTTGGGGCAAAATGCGATGGACAATGGGATAGGCGATGAATAAGTTGTTTGAACCCTGGCTGACGAGCCTGGATCAACGCCTGGCAAAATACAGCCTGGTAAGACGTATTCGTGCGATTGTGACGTTTGCGCAGTGGGGTCTGGCGTTATTTCTGGTAATCGTGTATGCCTTTAGTATGGAGCGTATTGGACAACTAAACGCCACACAGCGATTGCAGAACGAGGCCCAACTGGTGCAGCGTCATCTCGAAGAATGGCAACAGCGCGCACTCGTTGATGCCTCTTTTGTTGCTGATGCCAGTGGTTTGGCACAGGCAATTGCCTCAGGTGAGGAGACATTAGCAAGAGAAATTGCTTCGCAACGTATAGCCGTTTTGGCGTTGGACAACGTGGATGTGGTAGATGCCAGTGGACGATTTGTGGTGGAGTTTCACCAGGGAGATGTCCCTGAATTTTCTGGCGAAGATGAAGTGCTTGCGCGTGCCTTACAAGGTGAAAGTGTCCAGGCTGCTTTGCTGACGCCCGATGAGCCGCAACAACCGCGGCGTTATCTTTTAGCGGCAGCCGTCCCTTTGTATGATGACCACCACAATATTGTAGGGGCGGTGTTGAGCGGGCGATTGATTGATGACAGGCAATTACGCGCCCTGGTGTTTTTCAGCAGCGATGTGCACACGGCCTTGTATTACAATGACGCCTTCCTTTTTGATGATGGTCGCGAACGCCCGGCAGCGTTGCAACGTACCCTGGAAGACCAAGAATGGGTGCAACAGGCGCTGACCCATGGTGAGCCTGTCTATCGTCGCCCTTTGCCCATACTGTCCATTATCAGGCCCTTTGCAAACGCATACATCCCGTTGGGCATTGGTGGTGATGCGCAAACCGTGCTGGCACTAAGCATTGACATGCGAGCCCTCATTACCTATGGGTGGACAATGATCCTTACTTCCATCGTTTTGCTGGTAGGAGGACTGACGATTTTGAGTAGGGTAGCGTTGGGCAGCAT
>DAOTZN010000362.1:0-2868 GCA_034434095.1 Anaerolineales bacterium | reverse complement strand
TTCGGTGCGCACGATGCGGGTTTCCATGGTTCCCAGGGGGCTGGCCGGAATGCGCTGGCCGTTGCGTTCCATGTAGCCTTCATAGGCTGCTTGTCCGGCGTGGATGCGCCAGCCGCCCAGTACGAACGGCACCGGGCCATCGGCGGCAATCCACTCGCCGTTGTATTTGCGGGCAAAGTGTACATGGGTACCGGTGGCGTAACCACCTTCACAAGAGGGTTGCCCAATTTTATCACCGGCCTCCACATACACCCTGGTCGGAATACGCCCTTTTTGGGCGATGTGCAGATAGAGCAGCGCCCAGCCGGTTTGTTCGTGCCCGTCGCCGTCCAGGTCAATGACCACCACGCCGCGCTCGGAGCGCACCACCAGGCCGGGGGCGGAGGCCGTTACCCAGTTGATGGTTGGCGCACAGCCGTGTTCAATACTGCCGGGGGCAAAGTCAATCGCTGCCCAGGCGCCATCGTGTTCCCAGGCGCCGTGTGGCCCACCGGTGAATGCCCAAAATTGGCCGCGCAAAAAAGGCAGGATGAGGAAAGGTTGCTGCAAATCATAGGGATAAAGCGGCTCTACCTGTCGGGCGCGCAGTTGCAGGTCGCCGAACATGCGTTCGTGTGTGGCGATGAAGCCGGTTTGTGGATGTATGGCGGCTTCCCAGGCGGTGCGGTCGCCGTCCAGGGCGAAAAAGTATTGCAAAGCCGCGCTCCCAGCATTCAAGGTCGGAGCGATGTGTACCAGCCGCCCATCGTTGAAGGTCAAGGCCGTCAAGCGCCCCTCGCGCCAGCCGTAGTACCCGATGGAGAGTTGGTTAACCGCCCACACCAGTTGGTGGTACAGCGGGGTGTTGGTATTCTGAATGTGCCCCAAAGGGTACTCGCGCTGGGCTTGTGTTTGCGGTTCTCCCAGCACCCAACCGGAACGGTACTCCAACAAAGCCAGCAAAAGGCGCGGGTTGATAGAGTTTTCTAGCGCCACGCGCGCCACAATGTCTGCTCCGGAAGTCCAGCCGGTGCTGTTTAGCCACTCGCGATAGGTGCTCAGGTAGCCCCCCGCCTGCGCAACGTAAGCCTGAACATCGAAATCTACGGCGGATGGACCATAGACGAATTCGCTATCCGGCAAGATATGGGAGTCGTCGCTGGTGACCGTCAGACGGTTAGGGATGATGAGCAACTGCCCAGGGGACAGTAACCCCTCGGCGGAAAGGTCATCCGGCGAAGTGATTTCCTGGGCAAGCACGCCAAAACGTGTGGCGATGGCTGCCAGGGTATCCCCCGATTGCGCGTAGTACAAAATGGGCGCGGTATCCATGCTGACCGTGGGGGGAGCGATGATTGTTGGGGTGCCGCTCTCAGGTGGCGCGCCCACGGTAAGTGGCAGCGTGTCACCGCCCCCAATGGCGGAGCCGTTCTCCTGCGGGGTGAACAGCCACCTCAGGTCGAGGGGGGTTGGTGTCGGTGGGTTAACCGACCCGATAGGCGCGTTGACAGGCGGCATGGCGCACATCATCACCAACAAGGGCACAAGCGCCAGGATCCAGCGAAAATCAACGGTGGATTTCATTTTCCTCTGAACGTCCGTTCCAGGCCTCAATGACTTGTCCATTACGGCGCAGGTAGCCATCATAGGGTACCCCTGTGCCAGAAGAGACCCAGCCATCCAGCACAAAGGGCAGGTTACCATCGGCGGGAATCCACTCGCCGTTGTACTTGCGGGCCAGGTGCAGGTGTGTGCCGGTGGATATCCCGCCTTCGCAGGATGGATGCCCGATGCGTTCCCCGGCGCGCAGGTACGTGCTGGCCGCCACCCGGTCGCGGCTGTCTATGTGCATGTAAAGCACGTTCCAACCGGTTTGCTCCAATCCGTCACCGTCCAGGTCTTGGATGACGGCGCCGTTTTCTGCCCGCACAATCAGACCATCGGCCACGGCCACCACCCATTCGGGGCTGAGCACACAGCCCAGCGCATCGCCGGGCGGGGCGAAATCCAGCGCGCCCCAGGCGGCGCCATCTCCCCAAGCGCCGTGCGGCCCACCGGTAAAAGCCCAGGTTTTGAGAGGTTCGAACGGCAGTTGCATGGGGGGCTGCTGTAAATTCGGGGGGAGCAACGGCTCATAGGCCAGGTCAAAGGGGTAACCGAAAAATGCTTCATAAGTTTCGATAAAGCCGTATGGCGAAACTACTTTTTGCCAGCCGGTCAGATCGTACAGTTGGGCAAACAGATGCTGCACACCGGCGGTACCGGCGTTGATGGTGGGGTCAATGGCGACTACCGACCCATCGCCTAAAATCCAGGTGCTGACGGCCGAGACGCGCCAGCGGTAGTAGCCGCGATTGAGTTCGTTAGCCGCCCAGAATAGTTGCCGGTACAGACCGACGCGGTTAGGGTCTACCAGGCCGATGGGATAATCCAACGCTTCAGGGGCGGTTTGTGTCACCCAGCCGCTTTGATACTCCAGGATGGCGAGCAGCAAACGGGGATTGACCGAGTTATCCAGCGCCACCTTGCGCACGATCGCTGCACCGTCCATCGGTACGTCATCCACCGACTCGCGGTACTGCGCCAGGTAGCCGCCCTGCGATTTGACGAAGGCAGCGATATCGAAGGCGGCCGCATACGGCCCGTACACCAATTCGCTGTCGGGAATGATTTTGAAATTCGCCGGTACGCTGAGCGGCAGGGGAACGGGAATGGTCAGCACCTGCCCGACATCCAGCCAATTGGGGTTGACCAGGTTGCTGGCTTCGGCAATCGCTTGCACGCTGACATTGTAGCGTTGGGCAATCTGGTTGAGCGTGTCCCCCGGCTGTACGATGTACTGCTCTGGCCCGTTGCGCAGTGTGGGGATGGGATGGGGCGCGTCTGGGG
>DAOTZN010000361.1:0-7499 GCA_034434095.1 Anaerolineales bacterium | reverse complement strand
AAATAGGCTTCCGAGAGACGCTGCATGGCAATCAGATAGCCTTCGCCCTCGCGTTGGTGCCCACGCCAGATTTCGGGAATCATGGTGCCGCGGTAGCCATCAATCGTGCGGAAGAACTTCACCCAATCAATCAATCCATCGCCAATTTGCAAACCTTCGCCATCTAAACCGGCGCCATCGGCCAGGTGCAGGTGACGGATGTACGGCAGCAACACCTTGACTTGTTCGTAGAAATCCACATGCGCCCAATTGCAGTACAATTTGCTATGAGACGTATCGAAACACATGTTCAAGCCCATGCTCTCGATGAAATCGCGAATCTCATAGGCATCCATGAAGGCATTGGTGAGCCACTGACCGCCGAAGTACCAGGGGTGCGGCGGCAGGTTTTCGAGCAGCAACTCCACGCCCTTGTAGTCCAGTTCATTCACCGAACGGCGCAAGTTATCGTACAACATCCGCCGGTCTTCAATGGGATGGTCGAGCGACATGGCCCCGGGATGCACAATGACCTTGGGCGTCCCCACGAAGTGCGGCGCCATGCTGCGGGTGACATCAATGGCTTTTTGCATCAGTGCGATGGAACCTCGGCGTTGGCTTTCATCCTGGGAACACAAATCCACCAGGGTACGATCCCAAAACTCAGGGGCGTGCACCACCAGTTGGATAGGCAAATCGTCTCCCGGGTAGGGGTCGTTCAAATCCTGGTCGGTGAAGTGAAACTCCAGCATGTGCGGTTTGTAGGCCATCATCATGGGGTAGTCAATGAAACGCACGGTAAAGCCCCAATCCAACGGCAGGGTGTGATCGGCATCCAGGGTAATGACATGCCCTAAATCGCGTTCCAGGAAAGGCTCATCTTCTTCGATAACGCGTTCGGCCACCCGACCAATCAATTTCTCATAATATTGAGGGGAGATCCCTAAAGCCGGCCCCTTGACGGTTACCATTTCCGGGGTGATTGTTTCTCCCGGCGCAATGCGGCGACGAGCCACCAGGGACTTACCCAACACCTCGCGATTCAGGATTTCGCCACGCGAGATGAATTTTTCTTCACCGGTGCCGAGGGCGGCCTCCACATTGCGAATATCACGCACCAGTTTCTTGAAGCCGTAAGGTTCCAGGCTGGCGGCGTGGTCGGGGCCATCCATGGTACGGTCGAGGGTGATATGCCGCTCGATGATGGTTGCCCCCAGAGACACCGCTACCGTCGAGATGGCAATGCCGCGTTCGTGGCCGGAGTACCCCACCGGCACACCGAAAGCCTTCAGGCGGTCCATAAAGCGTAAGTTGATGTCTTCGAAAGCAGCGGGATAAGTGCTGTTGCAATGCAAGAGGGCAAAAGGCACGTTGCGCTTCTTTAGAAAATTGACCGTAAATTCCACTTCTTCCATGCGGGACATGCCGGTGGAGAGAATAAGCGGCTTGCCCTTCTTCGCCAGATGGTCGAGCAGGGGCATATTGGTCAGGTCGGCGGAGGCCACTTTGTAGGCCGGGACGCCCAAAGCATCCAGGAAATCGGCACTTTCGGGGTCAAAAGCCGAGCACAAGAAAGTTACGCCTTTCTGTTCGCAGTAATCCACCAATTTGTAATAGGCTTCATCGGGCAATTCCACCTTTTGCAAGATGGGCAGCAAATAGCGCAGGGTTTTTTCACCCGCGTTGGCGTTTTCCAGGTATTTTTTGGGATACAAACTTTCCAAATTGCGCTTTTGAAATTTGACAGCATCTGCGCCGGCTGCTACGGCGGCATCAATCAATTCAAAAGCCAGGTCAAGGATACCGTTATGGTTAACGCCAATTTCGGCAATGACGTAGGCCGGTTGGCCTTCGCCGATTAAACGGTCACCAATTTGAATGGTGGGTAGGGGTTGATTCGTTGGGTTTTTCATAAGAGTGGTCGAGATTTGATAACCAAGGGCAATGCCCTTGGATTTAGCGATTGGCGTTAGGGGTTAACCACCTGCGGCGCAAAGCCCAGGTCATTCAGAGAGCCGTTGCGCACGCGTTCTTCGGCGCGCGCCCAATCTTCGGGAGTGTCCAGGTCAACCCAGTCTTCTGGTGATAGGACAAAGGGCAAAATGACGGTGCCAGACATGGAATGTTTTTCGGTTATGGTGTCGCTCCAAAAGGCATCTATATAGCCATTGTGCCAGTAAACTTGCGGTAGCGCCTGGCGCGGCATATTGTAGGCTTCCGGTAAACCGGGGACTTCCACCAGCGCCCGCAGCAAACCATCCTCGCCAATGCGATACATCTTGAAGGGGTTCTGCGCCGGTGGAGAAACCGAACGGATAGAATCCGCGTCGGGATGCTCCAACAGCATGGTCACAGATTGGTCAATGTGCCAGACCTTGCGCAGCGGAGAGGTAGGCCGTAAGTGGACAATAACGTCCGGACGGTAGCCCTCGTGAGCCGCCAGCCAGGCCAGCGCATGCTCGAAAACCGGCAAATCCAGGGTATCATCCTGCGCCAGTTCGGCCGGTCTCATAAAGGGCACTTCCGCCCCGTAACGGCGGGCAATGGCCGCAATCTCTTCGTCATCGGTGGAGACCACGCAGCGCGTGACCACCTCACTGGCCTGCGCAGCCGCAATAGACCAGGCAATCAGCGGATGTCCGGCAAAAGGTCGGATATTTTTTCGCGGAATACTCTTTGAACCACCCCGTGCCGGGATGAGCGCCAGAATTTCAAACATGATGAGAAAGGATGCCCCTCCCCATCAGGAGGGGCAAATACGATTTACGCGCTTTCTTTACCGTTGCGGCGGGGATGCTGCAAAAAACCTTGTTCAAGCAAGTAGGCCACAATCTTGCGGGCATTTTCTTCGGGAGAAACGCCTACCGCTTGTAACGTAATTTCGGGGTTTTCCGGCGCCTCGTAAGGGTCGTCAATACCGGTAAAGCCCTTGATTTCCCCGCGACGCGCCTTGGCATACAGGCCTTTGACGTCACGATCTTCGCATATTTGCAACGGTGTATCCATGAATACTTCAATGAAATTGTCACTGCCAACCATCTCACGCACCCGGTTGCGGGTAGCGCGATAGGGGCTGATGGCTGCACAGATGACGCCGCCGCCATGGCGCACAATTTCACCGGCCACGAAACCGATGCGCAAAATGTTGGTATCGCGGTCTTCCTTGCTAAAACCCAAGCCCTTGGAAAGGTGAGTGCGCACCACATCGCCATCCAATACGGTCGCCTGGCGGCCATATTCCATCAGCATCGGGGTGAGCGCTTGGGCCGTGGTGGATTTCCCAGAGCCGCTCAAGCCGGTAAACCACACGCAGAAGCCTTGCTTGTATCGTGGTGGGTACATTTCGGCCAGGATTTCAGCCGTTTCCGGGCGGGTGAACCATTCCGGCAACAATTTACCCTTAGCCAGGTAGTCATTGCGTACCTGGGTACCGGAAATGGTAAACACCCTGGCGCCTTCGGGCACCTGGTCGATGGCTTCGTAGCGGTCTTCGTCGGGTAGGTACACCATCCACTGGAAGGGCACCATTTTGACGCCGATTTCGTCCTCGTATTTCACCAGCAATTCCTGGGCATCATAAGGGCCATAAATGGGTTGGCCGTCACTCCCTTTGCCGGGGCCGGCGTGATCGCGACCCACGATGAAGTGATTAGCTCCGTGATTACGCCGGACAATCGCGTGCAGCAGGGCTTCCTTCGGACCAGCCATACGCATTGCCAACGGCAACAGGCTGAGCACGGTGCTATCTTTCTGGTAATAATTTTCGTACAGGGCTTTGTAAACGCGCACACGGGTGAAGTGGTCTACATCACCGGGCTTGGTCATCCCTACGACCGGGTGAATCAAAAGGGAACCGCCCACCTGCGCGGCAGCACGCTTGGTCAATTCTTCGTGCACGCGGTGCATCGGGTTACGCGTCTGGAAGGCTACCACGTTGGCGTGCCCCAGTTCGTTGAGCAACGCCCGCACTTCGGCCGGCGTATGCCGCAATGCCGCGAAATCGGTGTATTTGGGCAATTCCACCATCTCTAATTCACCGGAGATGCACAAACTGCCCCACTGCTGCATTTCGACCACCAGCGGGTGCGCCATATCGGTGGTCCCCAGCGCCAATTGGGCTTCGCGTGCCCGATCCCACTCGAAAACTTCTTCGAGTTTCATGATTGCCAACACATTGTTGCGGGCATCGCGCAGTGCAATTTCCTCGGCATCTTTGGGTAATTCATCGGGGTTAACCGTCAGGGTAATCGGCAGCGGCCACAGGGTGCCATCGCTCAGACGCATGTTTTCCAAAACGCTTTCGTAGTCAGCCTGTCCCATAAAACGGTTAAGCGGCGAAAAACCGCCGGTCGCAATCAATTCTAAATCGTGCGTAGCACGCGCTGAAATCTGAATAGAAGGCAGATGACTGGCACGCACTAAACGTTCCTGGCGTTCTTCCTCGCTTGCAGGAAGCAAATTTACCAATTCGCCACCGTAAGGGGGAATCAGGACATCTGTTTTAACTTGTTCGGTCATGGGGTAGAAACTCCTTAAAAATGTGGATTGGACGGGATAATGACAGGATAATGACAATCTCTGAATGTAGCACTGTCACAAATAATTGATTATAACAGGTAACCTGTATGGCTCACCAGTTTGTATCCTTTTCGTAGCCTAACTGTATGAGAAGGTCACCGGCCACTTCTTTGAAGAGGGCCTTGTTGGCCTCGGTGAAATGCTCGCGCCAGCCTCCCGGCGTCCCTTTGCGGTACGTGCCGGATTTCCGCGGCTGGATGGCGGCGTGCAGCGCCCGAAGAGCGACCTCCCTCGGAGGCTGGTTTTGCCACCCGCGCGCTGCCAGGTAGTCCAGGATTTGCCCAAAGGCGGCCTCCCGTTGGGTTTGCAAATCCTCAAAGCGTAGACAAAGCACATCTGGCTGTTCGAGCCAGCCCAGGTACTTCTCAAAGCGCTGATGAACACCGGAATACGGAAGATCGGGGTCATCCAGGCCGCGAATAGCAACCGCAATGCGCGCTTCCATCGTGGAGAGTTGTTCGTTGTAATAGCGGTGCATGGCATGTTTGGGGTTCATCTTAGTTGCATAGAGCACCGAGGAAACCACTGCGTCACGCGGGTCACGGTACACAAAGATTGTAGCACGTCCGGGTGCGGTGAGCGCGTCAATGAAGGGTTGATAGCAACCCACGTAGCCATAGCCAATATCACCGGCACGCATGCGCTGGATGTTGCGCAAGATAGCGCTATCCGGCAATTTGCGATTATCTTCATGACGATTGACGGGGGGAAAGCCGCTATCTACAAAGGGGCCGATAGTTGTCAACCCTTGCAACACTTGAATAATGAGGTGTGAGCCGGACTTTGGGATGGCATTGCCCAGCACCGCCGGAAGGCCGGCGAAGGCCCACGGTCCTCGTCGGAGGATAACCCCAATGCGACGCCCTTGCCAACGTACCCATTTGAGCGCATGTTTAAGTTCAGCATTCATCACAGTAATTTCTCACCAATCTAACGAATCTTCGTACTGCCACGACATCAACACCTGCCCCGCTTCTTCCTTAAAAATCTGTATATCACGGGGGGTAAAGAGTTCCCGCCAGGAACCCCGTTTGCCCTTGCTGATATTGGCGGCCAAGGCATCGGCCTTCTTCTTTTGCCAGTCGGCATCCGGGTTGCGGTTCATTTCGGCATCCAGTAAGGCCGGCAGTTCAGGCAAAGCCGTATCGGCGCCCAGAAAATCCCAAATGCGGCGCATATTTTCCCAGGGTTGGGCCAACAAGTCTTCGTAGCGCAAGGACAAATAACGCGCCCCTAACAGAGATTGTGCCATGGCATGGGTCGCCGTGACGTTGTGCGCCCAGGCGCGCGCCGCGTGCCGTACCTCGCGAGCGGTGAATAATGATTTGCGGTGTGCAAAAAAATCTTGGGGACTTTCGGCAAACTGACGGCGGATCTCCAAATCGCGCGGGCTGAGTTTTTGCGGGCTATCGATAAAAGACTGGATGCGATGCGAAATGAGCACATCGCGCCCATCACGGACAATGAAAATCAATCGGGCATCGGGATAAATGGCGTTGAGAGCGCGCACCCCGTCCTCATCTACCAGCGAGTTGGGGCTTTTATCGCCCACAATAGACTTGCCCAGTTGACGGGCTTCCCGCTCCATGATGAAATCTGCGCTAATGCGTAACACCAGCGGGGAAAGGTCACGCCCCTGGTTCCAACGGTTACTGCGACGCGCCAGCCACTCGCGCACGTCAGGGTGCGCCGTCAAGGCCCGCAGAAAAGGCCGACGGGTGAAGAAATGCCCTTGATAATTGCAGTGTACTTGGGGATGCACGCGTACCAGGCGCGTCAGCAGGGTAGTGCCGGAGCGAGCATGACCGTAAATGAAAAATTTAGGCAGGGGGAAGAAAGCCTGCGCATCGGCCAGGTCTTGCGGGGAGAGTAACGGCCAGTCATCTTGGGGAACGGTGGCTTGCAATCCCATTGGGCCGTAGCGCAGCCCAATCCAGGCGGCGCGCAAATGCGTGCGTAGGGTAGCGAGTAAAGTCATGGGGTTCTATGAACACTTCGAAAGGATAAATTCTGCGGTACGACGGCCGGCGCTGCCATCCAGGTAGGTACACTCACGTTGCAAAAAGGCCTGTCGCTCGGTGCGCCTGGCCTGCGGATTTTCAAGGAAGAAATTCAACGCCTGACGGAGATCCTCTACGTTGGAAGCCACCAATCCGCTGTTGGAAGCCCGGAAACGGGAATGCGTTGGCCAATTACCGATTTGAGAAAGCGGCAGGGTGAATTTTCCCGGCCAGCCTTCTTCAGAATCAATGCACACGCTAACCACCGGCCGATCGTGGAAAGAAGCCTCCACAACCATCGTCGAGTACACGGTGGTGAACACGTCGGAGTAGGCCATCATGGAAGCCTTCTCGGCCATGTCTTCGCCGGAGTAATGTCCCAGCGAGCCGCCCAGAGGCACCGGTTCAACGACGTGTACATGCGGCATTTCACGGGCTAAGGCTCGAATTTGTTCCCGCTCGGCCACGAAACGCGCCACGTTCATAAAATGGTTGGGGTGCAAGCGAATGAGTAGTTGCGCCTTTTCACTTAAGGTATCTTCCGCCACCAGGCGCGCCAGGGCTTCCACGTTTTGGATGTTGGGCGAAAAACTGACAAAACTACAGGCATGTGTGATTAACTTGCGCTCCGGGTCCAGGTTGTGCAGCCGGAAGTAGGTATCGCGCGGCATGAGCCACTCGCGGCGGATGTACCCATCGTAAGCCGGTACGCCACCCACGTTGACCTGTTCGGGCTGCCAGTCACCGCCCAGCACCAATTCCTGCTTTTGGATTTCGGACCAGCAGGTCGCCCAATCCATCGGTGCGGCCGGCAAGCCGTAACTGCTGGGATTATCCCAGCCGACAATGGCTGCCATGGTGGGAATGCCGCGGGCATGTGCTTCTCGCAACAAGTAGCGGTCGTAACGCCAGCCGTAGGTGCTGGCAATCACCAAATCAGGG
>DAOTZN010000360.1:0-4307 GCA_034434095.1 Anaerolineales bacterium | reverse complement strand
GCTATATGTTCTATGCCAGCGTTGAGTCTACGATTACACAGCGCATTGCTTTAGCAACCTCAACGAATCCTGCCGACCCTGCCTCCTGGGTAGTGGACACTTCCTTTGTATTCACCCCTACGCATTCTGGCGCGGTCTGGAGTGAAAATACCTGGGCAGATATGCGTGACCCGCACGTTTTCCGCCTGGATAGTCTGTATTATTTGTTGTACACCGGACGTGATGTCGATGGGGGCATTATCGGTTTGGCAACCGCTACTTCCCTGCCCGGCCCCTGGCAAGACTTTGGCAGTATCCTGACGCTGGAGAGCGGCATGCCCGAAAGCCCTACCATGTTTCAGGCCAACGGCGGCTTTTACCTGGTGTACAACCGGGCCGGAGATGGCGCTGCCGGTGGCGAGAAATATCGCGTTGGCCCCGCTCCCGGCGGCCCCTGGAGCGCCGAGAAACCCATTTTACCGGTTGGTTGGGCGCATGAAGTGTGGACCGGCCTGGATGGGAAAACCTACGGCTCCTATTTGACCAATTACACCGTCACGATTGCTCCGTTGATCTGGAATAGACGTTACACGCCACCGCAACCCTTCTTTGGCGAATCCTTCTACGAACTCTTTGTCCCATTAGTGCAGCGCTAGTCTTTGTCGCGCGTATACAGCCTGCGCCCCAGTGCGGCTGCGATGGCCGCCGACTCTTCGGCCAGGCGCGCCACATCGGGGAGCGGGAGCGATTGCTGACCGTCCGATAGGGCCTCTGCGGGGTGGGGATGTACCTCCACCAGCAGCCCGTCCGCACCGGCAGCCAGACAGGCGCGCGCCGCCGGCAACACCAGGTCCACCCGTCCGGTGGCATGGCTGGGGTCGCCCACCACGGGATAGGGGCTAAGTTGACGAGCCAGCGCGATGGCGTTCACGTCCAGCGTGTTGCGGGTGGCGGTTTCAAAGGTGCGAATGCCACGTTCGCACAGGATGATGCGCTCATTGCCACGCGTCGCGATGTGTTCGGCGGCCGACAGCCATTCACTCACCGTGGACATGAAGCCGCGTTTCAGTAGCACCGGTTTATCCATCTCGCCCACCGCCCACAGCAGGGGGTAATGCTGCATGTTGCGGCTGCCAATCTGGATGATGTCCGCGTATGTCGCTACGTCTGGCAGGTTTTCCACCGAAACCGCCTCGCTGATAACCAGCAGCCCAAACGCGTCGGCTACTTGACGTAAAATTTTTAGGCCTTCCACCCCCAGCCCTTGAAAACTGCGTGGCGAAGTGCGGGGTTTGAATGCCCCGCCGCGTAGCACAGGAATACCGGCCGCTGCCACGGCCTGTGCCGCAGCATAGGTTTGTTCATAACTTTCTACCGAGCAAGGCCCGGCCATTAGCACGACTTCTGTGCCGCCGATGGCCAGTCCGGGAGCGAGTGTAACGGGGATTGTCATAAAAAATCACATTTCTGATGAAATCTCAAGCAGGAGATCGCGCACCCTGGCACGCTGGATTTTGCCGGAGGCCGTCAAGGGAAGTTCTGGGAGGACGCGCCACACCCTGGGGATTTTATGCCCCCCCAGGTGGACGCGGCAGAAAGCGGACAACCCCGCGGGGGATACCGTTTCCCCAGGGAGGGGGACCACCGCCGCGGCGACCTGCTGCCCCCATTCCGGGTGCGGTAATCCGACCACACAGGCCTCTGCTACAGATGGGTGTTGTCGCAAAACGGCCTCCACTTCGACAGGGTAAACGTTCTCTCCGCCGCTGATGATTAAATCGCTACGCCGTTGTACAATCCACAAATCACCGTCGGGGTCGCGATAACCCAGATCCCCGCTGCGTAGCCAGCCATCCACCAGCATGCGGTGGTTGGCCGTCGGGTCGGCGTAGTAGCCGGGCATCACGTTTGGCCCGCTGATCCATATCTCTCCGATGGCGTTGGGAGGCAGGTCGTGACCGGCTTCATCCACTACGCGTACCTGCGTGCCCATTAACGGCTTGCCGACGGTGCCGGGTTTGCGGCGCGTTTCTTCAGGGGTGGCCGTGGCAACTTGAGAGGCCGCTTCACTCAATCCGTAGGTGACCGCCACCGGTAGCCCGGCTGCCAGTGCGGCCCGCAGCACCTCTGGGGGAGCAGCAGCCCCTCCAAGCAGGATCACCCGCAAGGTCGCGGGCCATGCGCTCCCTTCGGGGTAGGCTTTCAGCAAACGGTAGAGCATGGTCGGTACCAGCGAAACCAGCGTGACATGGTCCTCATGCAGGCGTTGCCATATCACCTGCAAATCGAAGTGGTCATTTGGAAAATTGGGCAAACGAATGGCCGAACCGTATAGCGCTGAGCGCACCAGAATGGACAACCCGCCGATGTGATAGAGCGGCAGGGTGAGCAGCCAGCGATCGGAGGCCAGGGTGCCCAGTCGAAAAGCGGAGGCTACGGCGTTGGCGAGCAGATTACCCCAGGTGAGCAGTGCACCTTTGGGACGTCCGCTTGTGCCGGAGGTGAACAGGATGCCAAAGGGTGCCTCGGAGGAACAGGCGGCGGGAGGCATGCTTGTGGCGGAGGCGGGTAGTGCCTGTAAGGGAAGCGCCTCGCTTAGCGGCGTGTTGTCTAGCGTGGTGAGTACCTGCTGACAGGCGGCCTTCTTGATTTGCCAACGCATTTCCTCCGCGGTCAGGCGGGTATTGATGGGCACCACTACCGCCCCCAACCAGCCCAGTGCGTGCACCAGCGTCACGGCAGCGCGCGAACGATCGAGCAACACGGCTACCCGGTCGCCGGCGCGCAGCCCCAGTGCCGCCAGTTGACCGGCCATGCGGGCAGCCTGCGCAGCCAATTGCGCATAGTCAACGAGTGTGGGTGCGCCGTTTGCGTTTCTTTCTAGCAAGGCCACACGCTGCGGATGGGCCTGGGCTGCCAGGCTGAGGGGATGGTAGGAAACGGTTGGAGTCATGATGGACGATAGACGGTGGGTGATGGACGGTAGACGGTGGACGATGGACGATTGCTGTCAGGCGACAGGTGGCAGGTGGCAGGCGTTCGCTTTGCTGTCCGCTGCCCGCTGCCCGCTACCCACTGTCCGCTTTCCCTACGGCCAACGGGGAAATTCGTCGAATTTCGGCGGGCGTTTTTCCAGGAACGCGTCGCGGCCTTCCTGAGCCTCATCGGTCATGTAGGCCAGGCGGGTGGCCTCACCGGCGAAGATTTGCTGTCCAACCAGGCCATCATCAATCAGGTTGAAAGCGTACTTCAACATGCGAATGGAAGTTGGGCTTTTGCTATTGATGATTTTTGCCCAGCGCACGGCTTCGATTTCCAGGTCGGCGTGTGGTACGGCCTTGTTGACCATCCCCATTTGGACGCCTTCTTCTGCACTGTAGACCTTTTCCAGGAAGAACAACTCGCGGGCGCGTTTCTGGCCAATCATCTGTGCCAGGTAGGCGGAGCCGTATCCGGCATCGAAACTGGCCACGCGGGCATCCGCCTGCTGGAATTTCGCATGCTCTTTGCTGGCCAACGTCAGGTCGCAGACCACGTGCAGGCTGTGACCGCCGCCCACGGCCCAGCCGGGCACCACGGCAATCACTGCTTTGGGCATAAAGCGGATGATGCGTTGCAACTCCAGAACGTGCAGGCGGGGCAGTTCGTAGCCGCCTTCGTAGCCGCCTTTGCCGCGCACGCGCTGGTCTCCGCCGGCGCAGAAGGCCCACACGCCGTCCTTCGGGGAGGGGCCGTTGCCGGTGAGCAATACCGTGCCGATAGAAGTATCCATCCAGGCATCGCGAAAGGCTTCAATCATCTGGTCGATGGTTTGTGGGCGGAAGGCGTTGCGCACTTCCGGGCGGTTGAAGGCGATGCGGGCGATGCCTTCCGCCTTGTGATAGGTAATGTCGGAGGTTGTTTTAACCGGTTGCCAGTCGGCAGCGGGGGTGATGGGTGAAGTAGTCATAGGCTTTCTCGATTCTCGAAAATGGTTTTACCGTTGGTAGGCATCAAGTGGCAGGTGGCGGGTGACAGGCGTCAGATGGCAGGCGACAAGTGGCCCCTGTTCGCTGTCCACCATCCACCGTCCACGGTCTATTGTCCACCGTCTACCGTTCATCGTCTACTATCCACTCGACCACCGCTGGCTGCGGCTCTTGCAGGGCGGTCGTCAGGCTGGCGAGCACTTCGGACGGGGCGGCGTCTTGCGCATAGCCAAAATATTGCAAGTTGAATTGCTTTGCCGCAGCCTCAAAGCGCATCCCATGCGGCATACGGAACAACGCCGTGTAGGGCGGTTCGTGGGTGGCGATGGGCAACCGCCGGAAAATACCGCCGCCGTCGTT
>DAOTZN010000359.1:0-10058 GCA_034434095.1 Anaerolineales bacterium | reverse complement strand
GTACAACAGTGCCTGTATCTGCGCGCGTACTTGATGGTGATTGGCCGGTTGCCCTTGCTTGAGGTCTGCTGCCCGTACCAAGGCGTAGCGTCCTTGATGGATGATGCCCACGTGCACCTGGTCGAAGCGCAGAGGGGTGCGCGTTTCGCCGTAAGCGCCGGGCTGCAAGTACGCCAGGATGGACATTTGCCGCTGGTAGGCGGGCAAACTGTTGAGCCGTGCTTCCCCCAGACGGGATTGCCAGGTCTGGCGAATTTCCCCCGGCAGGTCGGTGGTAACGGCTTGCAAGAATTGTTCGAAATGTTTGCGGCGGTAGGCGGGATAGGTCAGGTTACCGGCCTCGGCTGTGCGGCGATAGGGGATTTGACGCTGCCAGGTGCGGTAGAGTTTGTCGTAGCGCCGGGCGTAGGGGGTATCCTGCACGCTGGCTTGCAGCAGGGAGATGGACATGCGTTCGTTCCACTCATTTGCCAGCAAGTCGGGGTAGTGGTACAAGGTGTGGATGGCGGCCATCACCCAGGCGGTCAGGCGGTCGGCAGGTGACAGGCGCAGGTTGTGCTGTGCCAGGGCGCTGGCGAAGCCGTGCGTCTCGTTGGTGTGGCGGGCGGTATCCTCGCGCAATGCGTATTCGATGTAGAACTGCCAGGTGCCTTCGGGGAAGGCCGCTTCGGGTGGTTTCCCAGCCAGTTTGAGCAAATTCTGATAGCCCCACAAAATGGCAGCCGGCCCGGCGAAAAAGGTGGCATAGACGGCGTGATCCAGGGTTTGTTCCACCCCTCGGAACAACAGGTCAATATCCCGGCGCGTGATTTGTGGCGGGACGTATTGCCCGGTCAAACGCGCCAGGCCGGAAAGGATCACGCCCGGCACGTTGCCGGCCGGCACGATGCGGGAGATCAGGTCGGCGACGGCCTCGATTTCAGGCATCGAGAGATGCGAAATGGAACGCAGGCCAGGCGCGGTAGCAATCGTCTTCAGGTTCTCGGCAGTCTTGATGGTAGCGGAAGTGTAGCGCGAATGCAAGTCCATACGTGCTTTTGATTTTAGCACATGGCGGCCGGAATTGGGGGACTCTGTGGGCAGCAATTGGTGAAATCTTTGTTGAGGGGTGGGCTGTTATGTTTCCTTTTCCCTTGGAGTCTTCGAGTCTTGGCGGTTTTTGTTCACCACAAAGCCTTGGCGGTTTTTGTTCACCACAAAGTCACTAAGGCACGAAGTTTTGTTGGTTGTCCTCTTCCCTAACTTGCAGTGTCATTGCGAGCCGCAGGCGAAGCAATCTCCCTGCCTACGAAGAGATTGCTTCGTCACCGCAGATCGGCTCCTCGCAATGACAGCGATGTATCATCCCTTGGTGTTTTTGAGCCTTGGCGGTTGTTCTACCTATCCGGCTACACGACCACGCGACCACTTGTGAGACTTGTCAGCCTTTGGCCGGTCTTTTGGTATAATCAACCTTTGCCGTCTTGCGATGTGGTGTGGCATGGGTTTCGATCCATGTTACACCACGTCATAAGACCCATACGCAGGCAGGACGACACGTGTGCTCCGCGCAGCATACCCGTGGAGTGCCGCGGTGAATCTGGTTTGCGTAACTTCTAACTCATTTTTAGGAGATATCTTATGACGTCTAAATTTCCCGACGCGCTGGAATCGCCACGCGAATTTTGTGTTCGTACGGGGCTACACTTTGAAAACATGGCGCTATTAACGCGTGCCCTAACGCATCGTTCATACATCAACGAGCATCCTGAAACCCTCGAAGATAATGAACGGCTCGAATTTTTGGGGGATGCGATTTTGGATTTTCTGGTGGGTGACTGGTTGTACCATCATATGCCTGAAATGGATGAAGGCCGTTTGACATCCTTGCGCTCTGCGTTGGTGCGCAACACCCATTTGGCGGTCTTTGCCCGTCGTCTGGGGTTGGGAAAAGCCTTACGCCTGGGGCATGGCGAGGAAGAGTCTGGTGGGCGACGCCGTGAGCACATTTTAGGTTCGGCCTTTGAAGCCCTGGTGGGCGCGCTGTATATCGACCAGGGATTGGATGCTGTGCGTACCCTGCTGTACCCTTTGTTGGAGGAGGCTGTGGATAAAATTTTGAAAGAAAACCTGGATCGTGACCCCAAAAGCCTGTTCCAGGAATTGATGCAGGCGCGCGGTGAGGGTACGCCGCTTTACGAGGTCGTAGACATCTCCGGGCCGGATCACGCTCGCCAGTACACGGTCCAAACGCGGGTAAATGGCACACTTTATGGGCAGGGGGTTGGCCCCAGCAAGCAAACAGCCAGCAAAGCCGCGGCCCGGGATGCCTTAGCGCGTCTCAAGAATTCGCACTGAGTCGCACTTCTTTTTTAAAATGGATGGTTCTCTTATGGTACAACGTCTTAAATCCCTTGAATTACAAGGTTACAAAACCTTTGCCAGCCACACCGAATTTGTCTTTGCCGGGCAGGTGACGGCCATTGTGGGCCCAAATGGTTCTGGCAAATCCAATATTGTCGATGCCATCCGCTGGGTGCTAGGAGAACAATCCTATAGTGTACTGCGCGGCAAGAAGACCGAAGACATGATTTTTTCCGGTTCCCAGCAACGGCCGCGCGCCAGCATGGCCTCTGCCACCCTGGTTTTTGATAACAGTGACAATTGGTTACCGATTGATTTTACCGAGGTGGCCATTGCCCGGCGTGCTTACCGGGATGGTCAGAATGAATACCTCATCAATGGGCAGAAGGTGCGCCTCAAAGATGTGTACGAGTTATTGGCGCAATCTGGGTTAGGAGAACAGACGTACACCATTATCGGGCAGGGGTTGGTAGATGCTGCATTGGCCTTGCGCGCTGAAGAGCGCCGGAAACTTTTTGAAGAGGCTGCCGGCATTGGCTTGTATCGTGCTCGCCGGGCTGAGGCTTTGCGCCGCTTAGAGAGTACCAGCCGCAATCTGGAACGAGTACAAGACATCCTGGCCGAATTGCGCCCCCGTTTGCGCAGTTTGGAGCGTCAGGCCGCACGTGCTAGAGAATATGCGCAGGTGAAGGCAGACCTGGAACTGGTGTTGCGGGAGTGGTACGGCTACCACTGGCACCATCAGCAGCGGATGTTGCGCCAGGCGCAGATTCTCAACCGACAAGAAGCGCAAAATCTGGAAAAAGTACGTCGGCATTGGGAAACCCTCGGTCAGGAATTGCGGGCCCAGCGCGCTACGCTCCAGGGGGTGCGCGCTCGCCTGGATTCGTGGCACCGTTCACTGGGAGATATGCACACGCGCCTGCAAAAAATTGGACGTGACCTAGCCGTTACAGAAGAGCAAGAACGTTCCATTGAAGCCCAAGGGCGTCAAATTGAGGCGGAGTCACTGCGCTTGGAAGAAGAGGTGCAGTTGCAAAAAGAGCGCTTGCAACGCGCCGAAGCAGAAGCCCATACCCAGGAAGAAGCCCTCAAAGAAGCCCAGACGGCCTTGCAGCAGGCGCAGCAAGCGTTGGCGGCACAGTTGCAGGCGCGGGAACAGGCTGAATCTGCCTTGCAAGCCGCGCACAAGGAACAAAACCGCCTGCAAACCCAACGAGATCGGCTTTTGGCGCAACAACAAGAGCGTCAACGCCTGCTTGAAAGACAACAATCTACCCTGCTTCAATTGCAACAGGCCACTGGCGAGGCCGAAGAAGCCTTGCGCCAGGTGCGTAAGCGCAAGGTGCAGGCGCTGGAAGCCGTACGCCAGGCACAAACGCGTCTGGCACAAGCCGAGGCCGCTCTCCAGGAGCATTTGTCACAGGAGAAAACGCTAGAGCAAGCCTTGCAGGCTGCGCATAGCCAAAAGAACGTCGTTCAGAGTAACCTTGCTCGCTTGCAGGCCCGGCTTGAAGTGCTCGATCAGGCCGAACAGGCACTTTCCGGATATGCGGAAGGCGCAAAGCGTATCTTGAAGGCTGGTGCAAAAGGGCGTTTGCGGGCTGTTTCTGGGGCACTGAGCGCCCGTTTGCAAGTGCCGGTAGACCTGGAGACCGCCATCGCGGCCGCATTGGGGGAAATGTTAGATGCTGTTTTGCTGGCATCTGATCAAGTGGATGCTGCACTGGATGTTTTGCTTGAATCCCCGACGCGTGGTGTCCTTCTGCCGGAGGATACCCTACGCCCTATGACGCCGCTGACGCCCCCGACGGGCGATCCCGCTGTTCTGGGAGTAGCCGCCCATTTGGTGGACGCGCCACCCCGCCTGCGCCCGGTGGTGGACCTGCTTTTGGGGCGTGTTCTCATCGTACAGGATCGTCGCGCCGCCCGGCGTCACCTGGTTGGTTTGCCAGAAGATGCCCGTGTGGTGACTTTAAAGGGCGAAGTGTTTACCGTAAGCGGTCTGGTGTATGCCGGCAGGGCTGGGGGTGGGGGCGCGCTAGGACGCACCCGCGAACGACGCGAGTTGCAACAGGCGCTTGCGCAAGCCCAGGCCGAGATGGCGCGTTGGGAACAGGAAATCCAGGCGCAGCAAGGTGTGTTGATGGAATTGCGTCAAGCGCGAGATGAAACACAACGGACGGTCTCCAGTTTGCGTGCCGAAGTGCAACGTTTGGTGCGCGAAGATGCGCAGGCCGAGGCTGCCTTTCAGGAAGCGGAGAATCGTCTCAAGTGGCAGCAAGAACAGCGGGTCACTTTAGAGCGGGAAATAACCGCAGGGGAACAGCAAGCCGCCCAAATTCAGGAACGTCTCGCCGCACTGGATCTTGAAATTCAGCAATCTGCTCAGGTTATTCGGCAACGGAATCAAGCATTGCGGGCGTTACCCTTGGATGCTTTGCGGCAGGATGTTGCTCATTGGCGTACCCAGCAGGCTGTCAGGCAACAAGCGCAGCAAGGGGTAAAGGCGCGCGTGGAGGAGGCGCAGCAGGCCGTGCAGCGTTTGAGGCAGCGTCAACAAACGCTACAAGCGCAACGTACCACTCTAGAATCGCAGCGCGCGGAATTGCGTCTCCAGCAACAGACCTTGCGGGAAGTGGAAACGCAAATAAAAGCGGAAATCTCTGCCTTGCAGGAGCAAATTGCACCTACCGAAGCAGAGCGTACGGCACTGGAAGAATCGCTCATCGCCCGGCAGCAGGCTGTGGATGAGGCGCAAGCGGCGCTCAGCGCGGCCGAACACCGGCATGCGCAGGCGCGCATCGCCTTACACCGAGAAGAAGAAGCCCTGGCGAACTTGCGCCAGCACATTGAAGACGATTTTGGGTTGGTAGATTTTCAATACGAAGATGAAATTACCGGCCTAACGCCGTTGCCTCTGGATGGTATGGTGGAACGCCTGCCGGTTGTGGATGAGATTGCCCCCGATTTGGAAGAGACGCTCAAGCGCAAACGCACACAACTACGGCGCATGGGCGCCATCAACCCGGAGGCGAATCAGGAATACCAGGATGTGCGCGAACGCTATGAATTCTTAACTGCTCAGATGGCCGACCTGGAGCAGGCCGCTGCAGATATTCGTCAGGTGGTAAGTGAATTGGACGCCCTGATGAAGGAAGCCTTTGCCCGTACCTTTGACGCGGTCGCGGTGGAGTTTCGGGAAATTTTCCACCGCTTGTTTGGCGGCGGCTCGGCGCGCCTGATTTTGACAGATGCTGACGATTTAGATAAGACCGGCATTGATATTGAAGCCCGTTTGCCGGGGCGCCGCGCGCAGGGGCTTTCGTTGCTCTCCGGCGGGGAGCGCAGTCTGACGGCAGTTGCGCTGGTCTTCGCCTTGCTCAAGACCTCCCCCACGCCTTTTTGCATCCTGGACGAGGTGGATGCCATGCTGGATGAAGCCAATGTAGCCCGTCTACGGGATTTGCTTTCTGAATTGAGCGCACAAACGCAGTTTGTGGTCGTCACCCACAACCGTAACACCGTGCAGGCCGCCGATGTCATTTATGGGATTACGATGGGGAATGATTCTACCAGTCAGGTGCTCAGTTTGCGCCTGGATGAGGTGAGTAGTCGATTAGTGGATTAGTCGGGTAGTCGGGTAGTATCGCACCCGTTGCCAGGAAACAGCGCAACCTGTTTCATCCGGCTGGAAGGCTGGCCGCGCCAGCCAGGGAGAGTTGCAGCTGAGGCCATAAAAAAGCAGACCAGGGGTGGCCGAGGGCATTGCCCTCGGCCACCTCTGATTTGTTGTAACGCGTGGACTTTGCGTTAAGGTTTTTGGGGTGTCCCAACGTGCCGACCTGGAGGTCGGCGCTCCCAGGCCCCCCCACTCAAACGGAAAGAAACGGAGCAGTTTTTGGGCAAGATGTAGGATAGGCTTTCAGCCTGTCCGCAGCCTGGAAAGGCCGCACCACAAGACAACTTCTCAGGCGCTCAACATTGGCTGCTGCTAAGTTTCTAGTAGCCGCCCGTTTTTGGCGGCAGCCTGCCCAGAGCGTAGCGAAGGGAAGCAATTTCCTCGGGCCTGAAAAATACTTGTTCAAGCGCTTTTTCTACCCTTTTGAAGATTACTTCAATTGGGAAAAGGAGTAGCCGAGGGCATTGCCCTCGGCTACCTTATGCACTGGAATTCTTTGCGTTGAATCTTTAGCGTGCTTACGGGGTGGTCGGTACGCTCCCTTGTCCGGCCTGCGGTAGTGCCGGGTCGCTGGGGACATTTTCTTGCCAGACATTGTCGAAAGTTTGTATGTCGGCGGCCGCAGTTTGTTGGCTCAACCAATCGCTGAAGTTTTGTTGACGCACGCTTTCACGTGTCTGTGTGTCGATTGGGCGGGTTTCATGTCCCAGCACCTGGATGATGTGCCAGCCGAATTGGCTTTGGACCGGTTTGCTGATTTGTCCAATGGTGAGCGCGAAAGCGACATTTTCGAATTCCGGCACCATCATGCCGCGTCCAAACCAGCCCAGATCGCCGCCTGTATCCTTGCTGCCGGGGTCTTCGGAGTATTGGCTAGCGAGTTCATTCCAGTCGGCGCCGTTTTGCAGTTGTTCGTAAATTTGGTTAGCGGTTTCTTCGTCTGCTACCAGGATGTGGCGCGCCCAGACTTGTTCTTGTGTGCTGGCAACGTCACCGGTGATGGCGTCATAGAGTTTTTCATAGTACAGTTGTGCGCGCACCAGTGCCCGGATATCCTCATCTCCCATGTTGATGGCACTCAGCGTATCCAGAAAACTTTGATAATTGCTCTGATAGGCTTCCAGCGTGTAGGGGGTTGCCGTTGGCGTAGGTTCCGGGATGTCTGTTGGCGTAGCGTTGGGGTCAGGCGTCGGGGTTGGCGGCTCGGTCGGTTCGGGAATGGGGGTGACCAGCGCCAGTTGTTCGGGGGACAGCGTAGAAGTTGGAATAGGCGTTGGGAAGGGGGTAGGCGTAGGGGCGCCTTCGGGGAAATAGCCAAATTGCTCCTGCAAAAAGCGGTCGATTTCCTCATCGGTAACGGTGATCCCCATTTCCTGCGCCTTTTGAATGATGAGCAATTCATCGGTCATCTGGCTAATGGTTTGCTGGCCTATGCTGATGGGGTTGCTCAATTGACTGGCAAGTTGCTGCAATTGCATCTGGTACTGCTGTGTAAGCGGTGATGTTGGGTCGTTGCCGAAAAGTTGCAGAATTTGCAGATATTGCTGATACTGATTGATGGCGCGGCTGCGGTTGTAGCGCACGCGTTTTTGGAATTGCTCTAGGGTGATTTTTTCGCCATTGACGCTGGCAACAGCCTTTTTCTTCAAAAATACGTTTTGTTGCAGGTATCCGTAAACCAAAAGGGCGATAACCAGGACGACAACGCCGCTGGTAATACCGATGATCCAGTTGCGCTGACGGCGTTCCATTTCGGCACGGGCAATATGCTTTTTGTTTGTAATTTTTTTAGCGCTAGCGGCCATATTTTCTCCTGTAAAAAAAGAGCACAGAGCGAAAACCCTGTGCCCTGTGGCAAGTTGTGGGGTGTTTATTTTTCTCGTGCAGGGTTAGCGTAAAACTTCGCCTACGAAAGGCAACAAAGCCAGATGTCGGGCGCGTTTGATTTCGCGCGCCAGTTTGCGTTGGCATTTAGCGCAAAAGCCAGTTTGGCGTCTGGAATAAATCTGGCCGGCCTCGTTAATGAAACGTTTTAGATAATCCACATTCTTATAGTCTATTTCGTCGCAACTGCATGAGCGAGTAGGCGACGAATAAGAACTTCGGTAACGAGCCATGAGGAACTTCTCCTTACAGAACGTATAAATTAGTTACTGAACTCTGGCGTTTTTTGAGCACAGATTGGCGGCAACCAAAAATTCGGGTTATCCACCTTGCCAGATTCCAGTCAGTTAGAACGGAAACTCATCCTCCTCCGAAGATGGATTGATGTCTTCGGGTTCTTTGGAAGATGAAGAGTCGCCTAACATGATCATTTCGTTGGCAACCACCTCGACGGAAGTGTTTTTTTTGCCTTCAGCGTTTTCCCAGGTGCGGGTTTGCAGTCGGCCTTCGATGTATACCTGTTGGCCTTTGTGTAGATATTGCTTGCAAATTTCCGCTAACTGGCCCCAGGCAACAATGTTAAACCATTCGGTTTCGTTGTGTCGTTCGCCGTTGCTATGCCATGTTCGGCTGGTTGCCAGGCTAAAGGTTGTTACCGGACGGCCGGAAGGGGTGTAACGCATTTCTGGATCCCGCCCCAGCCGACCGATAAGCAAAACTTTGTTTAAACTACGAGACATGATTGGCCTCAAAATCAGTTCTTGGTGGTGAGCAAATAACGCATCACTGGTTCGGTGAAACGCAAGTTATGCTCTAGTTCTTTGCAGAACGCAGGTGACATTTGCATTTCGATGAGTGCGTATTGCCCTTCACGTTGCTTGCGAATTGGGTAGGCCAGTTTGCGTTTTCCCCAAACATCCACTTTGGAAATGCTACCGCCAGCCTCAGTGACCCAACCCTGGATTTTGGTGACCAGTTCGTTGAACGCGGTCTCTTCCAAGTCAGGATGAGCGATGAAGACTAACTCGTATGCGCGCATAAGATTTTACCTCCTTTCCATGGGATTGCCCTCCAGCAGCGCGCGTGGCTACTGGGAGCGGAAAGCCTATGTTATAAACACAGCGGCGCATAGTGTAGCACATTGTGCCGATTTTTGCAAATAAATTGAACACAGATTTTTATTGCCGTGCCCGCGAAATATCCGTGTGCCCATCTGGCTTTGCCGGCGAGCAGGCCTGGGTGCACCTACCTTTCAGATGGTGTGGCGATGTCGGGCGAGGTGGCGATGGGGGCCAGGCGCGCACCCGTCAGGTGCAACAAGGCCTTGACCGGCAGACGGATGTTCAGGCCGCGCTGTCCACCGGAGATGTGGATGCTCTCGTGGCGGGTGGCGCTTTCGTCCAGCAGCATTTGGAAGCCGCGCTGGAGCAGCGCCAGCGGGGAGATGCCACCGGCTTGTAGACCGGTCAGGTGTTCGGCTTCGTCTTGGGTGGGCAGGTGCACTTTTTTCTCGCCTACGGCTTTGGCGACTGCTTTGAGATTCACTTCTCTATCGCCAGGGACGATGGCTAGGATGGGCTTGCCGCCTTTGGGGCGGACGACCACGATGGTTTTGAAGACGATTTCGGGTGGTACACCCAGCAGGTGGGCGGTTTCTTGCGCTCCCAATTTTTCAGGCGGCAGTTCATAAGCGGTGTAGGGGATTTTGTGCTGTTCGAGTAGGCGGATGACGTTGGTTTTGTGAGCCATAGGTTATTTTTTCAAATCTGCGGATGGATCGGCAGGCTAAGCGTGAAAATGGCGCCGCCTTCAGACGCATTTTCGGCGCGCAGATCGCCGCCGTGGGCGCGTGCCAGTTGACGGGCAATGGTCAGCCCCAGGCCGGTGCCACCTTCGGCGCGGGCGCGTGATTTGTCGGCGCGATAGAAACGCTCGAAGATGTGAGGCAGGTCTTCGGGGGGAATGCCTGGGCCGCTATCCTGTACACAGATGACCATATGAGGCCCGCTTTGTTGTGCGCTGATGTGCACCTGCCCACCCTGAGGGGTATGCCGCAGGGCGTTCGTGAGCAGGTTGTTGAGGATTTGTTCCAGACGCCCGGGGTCGGCGGGGACGGGGGGCAGGTTTTCCCCTGGGGTGAGGACCAACT
>DAOTZN010000358.1:0-15298 GCA_034434095.1 Anaerolineales bacterium | reverse complement strand
GGCACGAAGACACCAAGAGAAAGAAAAGAAAAAAAGCCTTCGTGACTTCGTGGTTTCTATCCACCACTAAGGCACGAAGACACCAAGGATTGAAAGAAAAGAAATAAAAGCCTTCGTGACTTCGTGACTTCGTGGTTTCTATCCGCCACTAAGGCACGAAGACACCAAGAGAAAGAGAATAAAAATAAAACCTTCGTGACTTTGTGTCTTCGTGGTTTCTATCCACCACTAAGGCACGAAGACACCAAGAGAAAGAGAATAAAAATAAAACCTTCGTGACTTTGTGTCTTCGTGGTAAACACATACGGAGCAAGCCTATGACCGAATCTGCTATTGTCGTCCAAAACCTGACCAAACGCTTCGGGGATTTTACCGCCGTGAACGGCATCAACTTTGAGGTACGCCGCGGCGAAATCTTCGGCTTTCTGGGCCCCAACGGCGCCGGCAAGACCACCACCATCCGCATGGTGCTGGGGCTGCTGAAACCCAGCGAGGGCCACGTGGAAGTGCTCGGCATCCCCGTGGATAAACGCGCCGCCGAATTGCGGCCACGCGCCGGCTACATGTCGCAGCGCTTCAGTTTGTACAACGACCTGACCGTGCGCCAGAACCTGGAGTTTTACGGCAAATCCTACGGGCTGAGCAATAGCCAACTGCGCGCACGCATCGCCGAGGCCCTGGAAATGGCCGATTTAGTGGGGCGCGAGGAGACCAAGACCAAAGACTTGTCCGGCGGCTGGCGGCAGCGGCTGGCGCTGAGCGCCGCCATCCTGCACCGCCCGGAAGTGCTCTTTCTGGACGAACCCACCGCCGGGGTGGACCCCGTCTCGCGGCGCGCCTTTTGGGATTTACTGTACCAACTGGTGGCGGAAGGCGTCACCGTCTTCGTCACCACGCACTACATGGACGAGGCCGAGCACTGCCACCGGCTGGCCTTCATCCAGCGCGGTGAGATTATCGCCTACGGCACGCCGGAAGCCATCAAAGGCAATGTCATGCGCGGTCAAGTGCTGGAAATCGCCCCATCTGACGCCGCGCAGGCCGTCAAAGTGCTGCGCGCCGCGCAAGCAGCATCCCGCTTGGCGGTGGAAGAAGTCGAACTCTACGGGGCGCTGGTCCACGTCATTGCCAACGACCCGCCCAAAGTCCAGGCTGCGATCCGCAAGGAATTAAAAAAAGCCGGTATCAACCCCGGAGAAATCACCACCATCGAACCATCCCTGGAAGATGTCTTCATCTCTGCAATGAAGGTCTAACAAATATTCACGGAGGAATCCATGAAAAAATTCTTTCTCGTAACGCTCATCAGTATCAGCATGTTGCTCGCCGGCTGTGCCACCACGAATACCGGTGAGTTACAGGCTTCCGGCATCATCGAAGCCCAGGAGGTCAATCTCGCCCCGCAGGTGGACGGCAGCATCGCCGAAATTCTGGTGCAGGAGGGCGAAGCCGTGCAGGCCGGGCAACCGCTGGTGCGTCTGGAAAACGACCTGCTGATGGCGCAATACCAGCAGGCACAGGCCGCGGTAGAGGCGGCTAACGCCGCGCTGGAGGCTGCCAGGGTCAACCGCGACTTGGCGCAGAGCAACCAGGAAGCCGCCCAGGCCAGTCTGGAAGCGGCGCAAGCCGGGCTGGAAGCCGCCCAGGCACAACTCACGCTAACGCTCCAAACCGCGCACGAGGCCGAATTGCTGGAACGCGCCGATTTGTGGGCTACCGCACCGGACAGTAACGCCACCCTGCCCACCTGGTACTTCACCAAAGACGAACGGCTGCAGGCCGCCCAGGTTGAATTACAAGCCGCCCAGGACGCTTTGCAGGCCGAGCAGGACAACTATCAAAGCGTGCTGGATTCCGTCGGCGCGCAGGATGTGAAGGATGCCGAGGAGCGACTCAACAAGGCGCAAGCGGCTTTCGATGTAGCCGATGCGCTCTACCAGCGCGAGATCAACGCCAACAACGGCAAGCAAGACCTGAGCAACACCATCCAAAACCTGTACGATGCCGCCAAATCCGAACTGGAGGCTGCACGAAACAACTACCAGCAGGTACTCACGCAAAAGGACCGCACCGATTTACTGGAAGCACGCGCCCGCCTGACCACAGCCCAGGAGCGGGTCTTGCTAGCCCAGCAACGTATCGACGCCTTGCAAACCGGTTTACTATCCCCCCAAGTGCGCGCCGCCCAAGCGGCTGTGGCACAGGCGCAGGCGCAGGTCAAACTGGCCGAGGTCAACGTGCAACAGGCCGCATTAGGGGTCAAAGGGGCAGAGAGCGCCATCACCCAGGCGGAAAAAGCGCTGGCGCAGGCCGAGGCGACGCGTGCAGCCCTACAGGTGCAGGTTGACCGCCTGACCATCCACGCGCCGATAGACGCCGTGGTGCTGACCGTAGGCGTCAAGGCCGGAGAACTGGCGCAACCCGGCGCGACGCTCCTGACGCTGGCGCACCTGGATGCCCTGAGCGTGACGGTGTACATCCCCGAAAACCGCTACGGCGAAATCACCCTGGGGCAAAGCGCCACGCTGACGGTGGATTCCTTCCCGGACGAGACCTTCGGTGCCACAGTGACCCACATCGCCGACAAGGCCGAATACACGCCGCGCAACGTGCAAACCAAGGAAGAGCGCGTCACCACGGTATACGCCGTCAAACTCAGCCTGGATAACCCCGACGCCCGCCTCAAACCCGGCATGCCGGTGGATGTGACCTTTGGTCCGTAGCAGCGAACAGTCTAAAGCAGAAGTTCCCTCTGAAAACGAGGGAATTTTTGTTTTGGGGAAGCGGATTACGAGAAGTTATGTATGGACGAACCCTTTTGTGTAGTTGGGCAAAATTGCCATCAGTGATATTCAGAACTGGGCACAGGCGCCTAAGGTCTGGTCACGCCAACTCCTACCGCCACCCTTCCACAATTGTTCGTTGCATAATGCGCCTGTTTGTGGTAAATTTTACATATAATCAGCATAATCCACGGCTACTAAACGTCCTCTCCGGCCAAATGAAAACGAGGAACATCCATGCCCCCTAAAAATATTCCCGACATTATCGTTGGTCGGCTGCCCCATTACTTGCGCACACTGACCTACTTAGAATCTCAAGGCAAAATGGTTATCTCATCGAAAGACTTAGGCGATTACCTGGGGATTTCGGCAGCACAAATCCGTAAAGACCTTTCTATGTTTGGGGAGTTTGGCAAACAAGGTACCGGTTATGATATTGCCTTTTTGCGAAAACAACTCAGAAAAATCCTAAAAGTCAATCGCACCTGGGATATAGCCGTTGTGGGCGCTGGAGATATTGGCAGTGCGTTAGCACGCTACCAGGGATTTGCCCATCGCGGCTTTCAGGTTCGCCTGCTCTTCGATAACGACCCTTCAAAAATCGGGCACCGCATCAGCGGTCTCACCATCCAAAGCATAGATGAGATGGAAACAGCACTCAAGGAGGCAGGCATCCAAATTGCCATGCTGGCGGTACCCATACAAACCGCCCAAGAAATCACCGACCGATTGGTCAAAGCCGGGGTAAAGGCTATCTTAAACTATGCGCCAATTCACATTAGTGTACCTCCCCATGTTCACGTGCAATATATTGACCCCGCCATTCATTTACAACACATGACTTACTATTTAGAACCACCAAAAGATTAACGATTCCAACCGGAGAGTCTTCTCCCCCTCACAGGCAAGCCGGATTTTTGAGGGGGTGCCGGGCGCTGCGCTCCCAAAGTCTCTCCCACCTTTGGGAGCAGATCCCCCCTACAACAAAACACTCCCCCGCAGACACGGGGGAGTTTGATTTTAAAATCTACTACGAGAGATTATCAGGCAGAGGGCAGGTTACGTCCAATAGCGGCGCGCACACTGGGGGTCAGCGCTCGCGCGGCGCCTAAAACCGTGGTGTAACGCGGCTGCTCAACCAAATAAGCGGGAATGCCTAATTCGCGGGTAAGCAATTTGTCAATGCCGCGCAACAATGCACCACCACCACACAACGCTAAGCCATGGTCAATGATATCCGAAACCAGTTCGGGGGGCGTTTTTTCAAGCACCCGGCGAGCGGTCTCCGTAATGTGTTTAAGGGGCTCTTCCAGTGCCTCAACAACTTCATCCGTAGTCAGGCTAATCGCCCGCGGTAGACCGGAGACCTGGTCTTGTCCTTGGATGTCAATGCTATCACTTTGTTCTTGGGGAATAGCCGCCCCAATTTTGATTTTGATTTCTTCAGCCACGCGTGGGCCAATGATTACGCCATACTTACGGCGGGCATAGGAGATAATCGCATCATCCAACGTGGCTCCGCCCTCGCGTAAGGTTTCGGAGGTCACAATGCCATACATAGCCAACACAGCCACCTGGGTAGTACCCGCCCCCAGCGAAAGCAACATGCTTCCCACCGGGGTACCAATCGGCAAGTCGCTCCCCAGGGCAGCAGCCAATGGTTGCGGGATGAGGATGGCTTCCCGAGCACCGGCTTCCATCACTGCTTCGTGGACCGCGCGGCGCTCAACGCTGGTAATGCCTTCCGGGATGGAAATCGCTACCGTGGGACCACCCAGGACAAAACCACTGCGCACATTCCGCATCAAGGCTTCCAGCAAGATGACCGCGATTTCATAATCGGCAATCACGCCATTTTGGAGAGGGCGCACCACCTCAATGGTATCGGGAACACGCCCTTCCATGTCCGCGGCTGGTTGACCAATTTCAACGGCCTTGGCTTCATTAACGGCAATTGCGACCACCGTAGGCTCTTCGGTCAAAACCGATTCACCAAAGGCAATGCGCGTGAATTGCGTTCCCAGGTCAATGCCCAAATCCCGCGAGAATAATGCCATATTCAGGCGTCCTTATCACCCTATTGTTCGTCTTGAGGCGCGTGATGCGTCGCACGTCTATAGCGCCGCACCGCATCCAACCGCAGGTTGGAACGGCGCAATGCCGCTTCCATACGCAAGTAAGCGTCGGTATCCGGGGGCGGCCCCTTCTTGATGAATTCTTCCGCACGCTTACGAGCGGCTTCTGCGCGGGCAATGTCAATTTCGGCCACATTTTCGGCCGCATCTGCCAGCACGGTAATGATGTCCGGCTGCACTTCCACAACACCGCCGGCAATGGTAAAAAATTGCTCTTCCTTGCCGCGGCGCACCTTCAAGATGCCATATTTTAGTGTGGAAATGAGCGGCGAGTGATTCGGCAAAATGCCCATCTCGCCGTCAACACCCGGCACCACCACGATATCGGCATCTCCCTCATACACTGTACGGTCTTGAGAGACGATTTCTACACGAATGGTCATGCCGTGTCCTTTCGATGATTATCCAACTTGCGCCAGACGTTTGGCCTTTTCAACGGCTTCATCAATGGTACCTACCATCATGAAGGCCTGTTCTGGCAAATCGTCATGCTTGCCATCCAAAATCTCGCGGAAGCCACGCACCGTTTCCTTGAGGGGGACAAAGCGTCCTGGAATACCGGTGAACTGCTCGGCCACAAAGAAGGGCTGCGAGAAGAAACGTTCAATCTTACGAGCACGCGCTACGATGACTTTATCGTCTTCGCTCAATTCATCAATACCCAAAATGGCGATGATGTCCTGCAGATCTTTATAGTGCTGCAATACCTGCTGGACCTCACGCGCGGTGCGGTAGTGTTCCTCGCCCACAATGCTAGCGTCGAGAATACGCGAAGTAGATGCCAGGGGATCTACGGCCGGGTAGATACCTTTCTCTGCAATGGAGCGTTCCAATGCGATGGTTGCGTCCAGGTGAGTAAAAGTAGCCACAGGCGCCGGATCGGAGTAATCGTCTGCTGGCACGTACACGGCCTGCATGGAGGTAATCGAACCGCTACGGGTGGTCGTAATGCGCTCCTGCAATTCACCCATTTCGGTTGCCAGGGTGGGCTGATAACCTACGGCGGAGGGCATACGTCCCAACAAAGCAGAAACTTCGGCACCGGCCAAACTAAAGCGGAAGATGTTATCAATAAACAACAACACATCCCGGCCATGGTCACGGAAGTATTCGGCCATTGCCAGCGCCGATAAGGCAACGCGCAAACGCGTCCCAGGGGGCTCATTCATCTGCCCGTAGACCATCACGGTATCCTTCATAACCCCCGATTCGAGCATTTCACGATACAACTGTGTGCCTTCACGGGTGCGCTCACCCACACCGGCAAACACGGAATTCCCTTTGTACTCCGTAGCCACCGAGCGGATGAGTTCCATGATGATAACGGTCTTGCCTACACCAGCCCCACCAAAGATGCCTGTCTTGCCGCCTTTCGTGAAGGGTGCAATCAGGTCGATGACCTTAACGCCGGTCTGGAAGACTTCCACGCCGGTAGATTGTTCACTAAAGGGTGGAGCCTGGCGGTGGATAGGATATCTCACGTCGGTCGGTACTGGACCTCCCTCGTCCACCGGGCGGCCGAGTACGTTGAAGATGCGCCCCAAGGAGGCATCCCCCACGGGGACGGTAATCGGTGCACCGGTACGGCGCGCTGCTACGCCGCGTTGCAAACCATCGGTTGCACCCATCGCCACGCAACGCACGACATCGTTCCCCAAGTGCTTCTCAACTTCCAAAATCAAAGGGAGTTCTTCGCCTTCAACTTGAATTTCAAGCGCTTCATAAATTTCGGGCAGTTCACCCGCCGGAAAGGCGACATCTACCACACCACCCAAAATTTGCACCACTTTGCCACTTGCATTAGCCATTATTGCCTCCGTTTTTCTCTGCCTGCGCCAGCGCTTCCGCACCGCCAGCAATATCAAGCATTTCGTTCGTAATTGTTTGTTGTCGTACTTTGTTGTATTCCAATTGCAATACGCCTACCAGTTCGGTAGCATTTTCGGTTGCGTTTCTCATGGCAACCATACGGGCAGCATGTTCACTTGCCAGGGATTCCAAAACAGCATGGTATACCTGCAAAGCGGTAAAACGAGGCACAATTTCGTCCAGAATTTCTGTTTCACCCGGCTCGTAAACATACGCGGCCGCCAATTTAGAGCCATTACTAAAGTCTTGAACGCGCTCTGCGTCCTCAACACCCAGGGGTAGCAGGCGTTTTTTGGTTGGTACCTGGCGGAGCAGATTGACAAAGTCCGTATATACCAGGTAGACCTCATCAACTTCTTCATTTAAGAACGCATCCACAGCCAATCGCCCGACAGCCGAAACGTCGCCAAAGGTCGGCGCAGCCGGCAAGTTGCTGAATTCAGCCACTACATTTTTGCCCTGCCGTATCAACAAATCGCGTCCCTTGCGGCCAACCGCTACATACTGAATCGGATGAGGGTAATCCGCAAAGGTCTGGTGTGTAAAGCGCATGATGTTGGTGTTATATGCACCTGCCAGGCCGCGGTCGCCGCTAATCATAATTACCATCGTGTTTCGGATGGTCGGGCGTTCTGCCAATAGGGGATGCAGACTAGCACGTCCAGGTTGCAACGCAATGTGTTGTAATACCTGCCAGGCCTTGGTGGAATAGGCACGCGTGCGCAATACCGCCTGCTGGGCTTTGCGCACTTTGCTGGCGCTGACGGCTTGCAAAGCACGCGTTACCTGGGAGATATTCTTCACACTGCGAATGCGAAGTTTAACTTCTCTTACGTTGGGCATGTCTCTCGCCTATCCTAATATATGAATTACTGCCAACTAGCGCTGAACTCGGTCAGTGCCTGGCGGATGTTTTCTTGCAAATCCTCCGCAAGACGTTTCGCGGCTAGAATTTCCTTTCCGATTTCAGGGTGAGCGGTGCTCATAAAACGCCGCAAGGCGGCTTCCCACTCAGAAATGCGCTCCACCGGCACATCATCGGCAAAACCGTTTGTGGCCGCAAAAATCACAATCACCTGATCTTCCAGAGGAACGGGGGCATATTGCGGCTGTTTCAGGATTTCACGCAGGCGCAAGCCACGATTCAACTGAGCCTGGGTCGCCTTGTCCAGGTCGGAACCAAATTGGGCAAAAGCAGCTAATTCTCGGAAAGCAGCCATATCCAGGCGCAACCGACCGGCGACCTGCTTCATGGCTTTGGTCTGAGCATCACCACCCACGCGGGAGACCGACAAACCGGCGTTGATCGCCGGGCGAATACCGGCATAGAATAAGTTCGTTTCCAGGTAAATCTGACCATCGGTAATAGAAATCACGTTGGTCGGCACGTAAGCGGATACGTCACCCAACAGCGTTTCGATGATCGGCAAGGCCGTCAACGAACCGCCGGAGCCGCGCACTTTAAGAATTTTGTATCCTTCAGGGTTGTCCATGGCCTGATGCGCTTTTTCGGCATCGTGGCGGGAAAGCGGGCCATCATAAACCTTCCCATCGACACCATCTTCAGCGTTTGCCAGGGCCGCCTCGTAATCTGCGGGCACGATTACATATCGATTTGCCAGGCGAGCGGCACGCTCCAGCAAACGGGAGTGCAAGTAGAACAGGTCACCAGGATAGGCTTCACGTCCCGGCGGACGGCGCAGCAACAAGGAAACCTGACGGTAAGCCCAGGCGTGCTTGGAGAGGTCGTCGTATACCACTAGGGCATCGCGGCCGGTCTCCATGAATTCTTCGCCGATGGCACAGCCGGCGTAAGGGGCGATGTACTGCAGAGCGGCCGATTCATCTGCCGAAGCAACCACCACCGTGGTGTAATCCATCGCACCGTACTTTTCCAACGTGGCCACCGTGCGAGCAACCGAGGCCTTCTTTTGGCCGATGGCAACGTAAATGCACAACAAATCTTTGCCCTTCTGGTTGATGATGGTGTCAATCGCCAGAGCTGTCTTCCCCGTCTGACGGTCGCCAATAATCAACTCACGCTGCCCGCGCCCAATCGGAATCATGGCATCAATAGCCTTGATACCGGTCTGAACCGGGGTGTCTACGTCCTGGCGGGCAACCACACCTGGGGCAATGCGCTCAATAGGACGATAGTGCTCAAACTGGATGGGGCCTTTGCCGTCAATGGGTTGACCCAAGGCATTGACCACACGCCCAATCAGGCCATCACCAACCGGTACAGAGGCAATGCGTCCTGTAGCATGGACTTGCATGCCTTCCTTGATCTCAGAATAATCACCCAACACGATGATCCCGACACTATCGGCTTCCAGGTTGAATGCAATACCCTGTACGCCATTGGCAAACTCCACCAATTCCTGAGAGCGTACATCCGCCATACCTCGCGCTCGGGCGATACCGTCACCGGCTTCAACCACCGTGCCGATATCTCGCACCCTGGTTTCCGGCCGGAAGGCTTCGATTTGTTTTTGCAAATCGGTAGTAATTTGTTGAATGAAATCAGACATTTTTCCTCCACATTTAGGATTTTATTGCCTCTGATAAAGGGTTCGAACTATGCTGCCTCAGGCGGTCAGGGTAACCACAACGGGAACACCTAACCGATAGAACAAGCCATGCGCTTGCTCGAAATCGTCCAATATGAATAACTCTTACACACATAATACGCGCGCAAGCGCCCAAAGGGGCGCCTCACTGCCAAAAATGTCATGCCCTTCCATAAAGGTCTTCAACAGATTTGGAATACATGCTATCATCTTTACGGCATAGGTTAACAAAGCAAGCAAATGATACCTGAAACAGGCTTAATTGTCCAGTTATTCACAAGCCGGATAGGAGCCCGCCGTCTATCGAGTGGGGCTTTCTGGATCTTGCGTTTTGCGCCCTTGACCTAATTCGCACGAACGCTCATAGGCCGCCCAGATGGCGCGTGAAATCGCGGTGCGGAAACCGGCTTTTTCCAGGTAGTACAATGCCGCCGCAGAAGTACCGCCCGGGGAAGTCACCTGATTGCGTAAATGCGCCAGATGCAGGCTGCTACCGTTATCCATATGCTGCAGATAATAATCTACCGAGCCGCGCACCGTATGGGCGACCAACTTTTCGGCTACCCGCCGCGGGAAACCCAGATGTACCCCGGCATCAATCATCGCTTCCATAAACAGAAAAACATAAGCCGGCCCGGTGCCTGAAAGCGCAGTTGCCATATCGAGGTAGTCTTCGTCCTCCATGTAAATCTCTTCGCCAAGAGCGCCCAAAATCCTGGCAGCCATCTCGCGCTGGGCTTCGCTTACGCCGGAAGAATCTGTCCAAACCGTGATACCTTCCCCAATCTGGGCAGGCGTATTCGGCATGGCACGCACCACTACCTTGTGCTCTAAACTGGCAGCGATCTTCTCAATCCGTGCCCCGGCTACAATCGAAAGCACTAACGCCGAAGGGCGCAACACGCCTTTCAACTCTGCCAGCACTCCATCCAGGCGCTGGGGTTTGATGGCAAGCACCACAACATCGGCCTGGCGTGCAGCCACAACATTATCCGTATAGCCGGCCACCTGATAACGTCCCTGCAAGGCCTCCAGCCGCGCCCGCCGCGGGCCAGCCACCAATATATTTTCTGCCTGCGTCACGCCTTGGGAAAGCAAGCCCTTGAGCATGGCTTCTGCCATCACACCTGGGCCGATAAATGCAATTTTTTTCTCTGTAAACACCTGATTTCTCCTTATGTAAAACCTATTCTGAACGTAGCACTTCGGCAGGTACCATGCGTCCCAAACGAAAAGCAGGGTATACTCCTGCCAGCAGCGCTGCCAGCAGCGCCACCAACATGGCCTGCACAAAGGGCTGGGGAGTGACATAAAGTTGCAGCGTCCAACCAAACGAACGCCGATTGATAATAAAAATCAAAATCCAGGCCAACGCGAAGCCAATCGGCTGTGCCAGCAAGCCGGCCATGGCACCCATTAAACCCGTCTCCCAAAACACCATGCCGCGCATCTGGGCAGCGGTCATCCCCAGGGCACGCAAAATACCGATTTCGCGTTGTTTATCCAATTCTACCGCTAATAAGGCGCTCAGTACGCCAATAAAGGCCACCAAAGTGGTGAGCAACTGTATGGACTGCGTAATTTCAAACGTGCGGTCAAAAACTTGCAAGGCACTTTCTCGCAAAGCCACACTAGAGCGCACTTCCACGGTAGGGAAGGCCGCCAGACGGGTGCGCACCTGCCGGACAACTTGCGTCACATCCGCCTCAGGGGGCAGATATAGCGCTACCCCCGTCACAGCCGTATCCTCCCACAAGGCACGATAGACGTCTAGACTCATCCGCAGGGACCCTTGGGCGGAGGAATAATCTGAGAAAATAGCAACCACCGGAAAGTCGCGCCAGCCCCCAGGGGTCAACAGGCGCACGCGCCCCCCAGGGTGGGCGATTCCCCAACGGTTTGCCAGCGGCTCAGAAAGGGTCACCGCGCCCGCTTGCATCCGCACCCAAAGGTCCGCCGGCGTCCCCTCAGCCGCAAGGAAAATTTGGGGGCTCGTGCGACTGTAGTCGCTCACCGCGGCAACCTCCACTACGCCTCGCTCACTCTCCAGGCTAACGGTGCGCAACAAAGCGCGGTCATCCACCCCCGGCAAACCCTCAAGCGAAGATAAAACGGCCTCGGGCAAGGGCATATCCGCTTGACCGGCAGAAAAACCGGCTTCCGAAATGTACACGTCACCCTGTAGGGTCTGCTCCAACCAGAGCGCCACGGTGGTGCGGAAACTGGAAATCATCACCTGTACACCAATGGTAACTGCGACTGCAATGGTCAGTGCGGCCAGGGCAACTGCGGTCCGACTCTGCTCGCGCACCACGCTACGGGCGGCCATCTGCGCTCGCAAGCCGCCTAGCCAACCCAGCGGACGATGCAGCCATTGCATTCCCTTGCGGGTCGCCAACGGTGTGAGCATTGCCAGGCCAATAATCAGCATGAACGTACCGGCAAAGGCTGTCAGCAGGTCGGGGCTACCAAAGCGTAGCACCAACGCCCCGGCCAACGCCAGCAAGGCACCTCCCGAAGCCGCCAGGTGGACAGCCAGTTGCGCCCGCTCTTCTAAACCGGTACGCAAGAGCGCGGCGCGCGGCGGCACAGAGGCGGCTTCCCAGGCCGGCGGGGCGGCTGCCAACAAGGCCGCCAGCAAACCGCTCACCCCACCCTTGAGCAGGCTGAGCAGCGACACCTGCACACCGCGCACATCTAGTACAAAGAACAAATCGTTGATGGTACGCGTCACCATGCGTACCGCGCCTTGCCCCAACAACACCCCTAACAGCACCCCCAGCAAACTGCCGATGGTGCCAAACAAGGCGGCTTCCCAAAGCACCATGCGGAAAACCTGCCAACGGGTCATGCCCAAACAACGCAGAATGCCAAAAAAAGGACGGCGCTGCACTACCGAGAACGTCATGGTGTTGTAAATCAGAAAAATGCCTACCACTAACGCCAGCAGGCTAAGCGCCGTCAGGTTGATGCGAAAGGCCTTTGTCATCTGAGCAATCGAATCGCCGCGCGCCACCACCGACACCAGCCGCACGCCTGAAGGTAACGCGGCCTGCAAGTCCTGCACGATGGTTTCATCTGACAAAATCAGGTCAATGCGCGACAGGCGGCCAGGCTGACCGCTCAACGCCTGCACCACGCCGACATCGGCAATCAAGAGCGTATCCAGCGCCCGGCGGCTAAAAGCATCTTGTGGGCGCAGTAGCCCGGCCAGAAACACCGGATATTCGCGGCCCGCAATCAGCAGGTGTAAACGGCAGGTCTCAGAGATAGCCGTAGGTGTGCAGGGAGAAAGCCCAGCCTGGGCGGCCACATCTTCCGAGAGCAGCACCGCACCGGGGGTGGTCAACAGCGTGGAAAGTATCTCTAATGAAGGTTGCTCGCCCCCAAAGTAAGCACGGAATGGCGCTTCGGCCAGCGGATCTAGCCCCAGCAAGGTGAAGGAACCCGCCCCCAGTTCTGGGCTGGTTAACGGCAGGCTGAGCACGGGCGCCATGGCGACCCGCTCGCGCCAACGCGCCTCGGTGCGCAAGCGCACGTACAGGTCTTCGGGGACCCCCTCGGGGCCGCTGCCGATGATTTGATGCGTGGCTTTCCCGACGACCGCATCGGTACTTAAATCAAAAGCGCGGCTTGCGCTGGCATTGGCAATGTCAATGCCGACCATCACCGCCACCCCCAGGGCGATGCCCAGCACCATCAAACCCACTTGCCAGGGATGTCGCAGAAAGGCACGCAACAAGAGCATCAATCCAGTACCTTGCGGTAAACGCGGTGGTTTTTGTACTCCTCACCACCCACGTTTTTCAGGTCATGGCGCATTTGCACCGCGCTTTCGGCCACTTGCGTCAGGTCGGCGTGCCGGAAGTGGAAGTCTTTCGACTTGATGGTTTTCTCCATCTCGGTATAGAGCAGAGCATTGCCGCCCCGGCCGTGGTATTCCGGCAAGATACCGGCACCATTGAGCGCAATCCAATCCGTACGTTTCAAGGTAAGCAGCAAATCGGCAATATGCCAGGGGTACAGGTGCCCATTAGCCCGCTGCATGGCCGGAGAAACATCCGGGAAGCCAAACAAAAAGCCGACCGCCTCGTTTTGGTGGGCAATCACCTTGATGAGGCGCGGATCGGCTACCAACAAGATGTTATCGAGCACAAATTTGATTTCGCGCGCCGTTAGCGGCACGTATTCCCAGTTATTGACAAAGGATTGGTTGTAAGTGCGACCGATGCGGTCGGCCCAGGCACGCAACTGCCGCTTGTTTTCAAAGGTCACCACCTCCAGGTTGCTGCGTTTGCGGGCGCGTTCTGCAATGCGGTAAATGCGCGAGTCAAGGGAAAATTTATCGGCACTCAGATAGCAGGAGACAAAATCTACTTCCTTCTCAAAGCCCAGGGATTCCACCAAATGCCGGTAGTAGGGAAAGTTGTAGTTCATCATGTTCATCATCTGGCGGTGCTGGTAGCCTTCTATCAAAATGCCGTAGCCATCCAGGGGGCCAAACCCCTTTGGGCCAACGACCGCATCCAACCCGCGTTGACGCGCCCACTCAAAGACGCGTTCAAACAGGGCCGCGGCCACTTCCAGGTCTTCGATACAATCAAAAAGGTAGAAAGAAGCCTGATGCGTACCGTGATATTCGTTGAAGTGGCGGTTTTCCAGGGCCGCGATACGTCCAACCACCTGTCCATCCCGCTCTGCCAAAAAGAAATCGGCATCCGAATGCTCGTAAAAAGGGTGTTTCTGCTTGTTGAGCATCAAGGCAATGTCGGTGCGAAAGGGAGGCACCCAGTTGGGCTGTTCGGCATACAGGCGATAGTGAAAATCTACAAGACGCCGCACCTGCTTTTTGTCGTGGGTATCAACTTGAGTGGTGGTAAGGGGCATCATTCTTCTCCTCTCGAAAATGAAGGTTCTACCTGCAACTGACCGTGCGTCAAGCGCAGCACGTGGTCGGCACGGGCAGCAACGTCCAAACTGTGTGTAACCAATAGCAAGGTGCGGTTTTGCTGGTGCGTCAGACGCAACAACAAAGAAAGTACCTGCGCCCCACTGTCTTCATCTAAATTGCCGGTAGGTTCATCGGCCAAAATGAGCAGCGGATCGTGCACTAAGGCCCGGGCCAAGGCCACACGTTGCTGCTCGCCACCGGAGAGTTTATCCGGGAAGGTATCCCAGCGATCATCCAACCCGACTTCGGCCAGCAGCGCCAACGCACGGGGACGAGCCTGCGCCCTGGAAAGACCGTTCAACTCTAACGGCAGGGTGACGTTCTCACCAACGGTCAGAGTGGAAATGAGATTGAAAAATTGGAACACAAAGCCGATGTTTCGGCGCCGAAAGAGCGTGCGCTGGCGCTCATCCATGGCGGTCAGGTTCTGTCCATTGACCCACACGCGCCCGTCATCCGGCCGGTCTATGCCACTAATCAGGTTGAGCAGGGTACTTTTGCCGCTGCCGCTCTTACCCAAAATTGCGGTGGTTTTCCCACCGGCAAACCCGGCCTGAGCGGCCTGCAACACCACGCGGCGTTTTTCCCCCTCCAGATAGGTTTTCGTCAGGTTTTCGATACGCACAAAGTGTTCGTTCATGTCAGGCTAAATGATGCCCCCTTTGGTGCGTTTTGTCAACGGTGGATTTTTGGTAACTCTCTACTTGGCTTTGGAAATTCATCCACAGATGTCGCAGATGACGGAGATTGGAAAAAAAAGTCGGGGTCAATGGGAATTACCGTGAAAGACCGCCAGGTGTAGGGCGGAATTAATTCCGCCCTACGGCGCACCGCCAGATACTGGGGCGCATCACGAGAAATTCCAAAGAGCCCTTTGTACAAAGATATGGGTAATCACCGTATCTGCTCTGAAAATAAACTAGGCAGCGAGAGGGGCTGGCATTTGTTGGAGTGAAACCTGAAAACCAAGGTGCTCCAACCGTTTCACGA
>DAOTZN010000357.1:0-7987 GCA_034434095.1 Anaerolineales bacterium | reverse complement strand
CTCCGGGGTAGGATTGTACCTGGATATTCCCCCGGTGGGCGGTGACAATTCTTTGGACAATGGATAACCCCAGGCCGGTGCCGCCCTTATGGTCTGTTGTAAAGAAGGGTGTGAAAATACGTCCCTGAAGTTCCTCTGGAATGCCTATGCCGGTGTCGGCTACGGAAAGGTGTATCAGGTTGGCATCTTTGTGGCCTTGGCCTGGTACAAGTCTGATGCTTAGTTGACCGCCATCGGGCATGGCGCGCAGCGCGTTGCTGAACAGGTTGTTGAATACGCGCTCCAGAGAGGCAGGATGTCCTAAAATAGGCGGCAAATTCGGGGCAAAATTCGTATAAATTTTGACTTGTTGGTGAGTGCAACGTGGCTGCCAACGGTCAAGGAGTTGTTGCAGGAATTGATCCAAATGGAGAACTTCTTTCAGGGGGATGTCGGCGTGGGAGTAGTGCAGGACGGATTGCATCAACATGGTGAGCCGGTTGCAGTCTGCCAACATGCGGGTGATGTGTTCCTGGTTTGGGCTGTCGGCGGGCAGATTGGCGGCCAGAAGTTGCAACCCCATGCTAATGTTGTTGATGGGGTTGCGGACCTCATGGGCGAAGATGGCGGTGACTTCCCCCAACATAGCGCGCTGTTCCAATTGCTGATTGCGGATTTCAAACTCTCGCCGCTCGCTGATGTCTTCCAGGGTGATAAGCAAAGGGGCTGGCGTTCCCGGCAAGGGCGCAATTCGGATTCGTGCGGCAAAGGAACGCCCACTGCGATGATATAACTCGGTGGTATTTCCTAGACCGGAAATATGTTCATGCTGGCTGGCGCGCTCAAGCATCAGGTTGAGGTTTTCGGGGCCAATCAGAATGTCCGCCACGGGACGATGGTGGGCTTCTTGCAAGGCGTAGCCGAGCATGGTTTCGGCGGCCGGGTTCATGTATTCGATATCCCGTTGAGGGGATAGGTAAATCAGGCCGATGGGAAGATGTTCGAGGGCGCTTTGGTGGCGAGTATTTTCTGCACTTAAGGCCTCAACCTGGGCGCTCAAGTTGCTCTGCAGGGTGAGACGGTGAGAAATCGTGTATAGAATCGTGGTGATGGCTTGTAAGGTGGGCGTCAGATGTGTGGGCGGGCGACGTTCTGGGTCGCCAACAACCAGATAGCCGATAGCGTGAGCGTCTTTTAGGATAGGGGCGGTGGCCAGATAGCGGTAATTTTTCGTTGCTGCCAGGCTTTGTAGTGGGGATTGTGGCATCTCTCCGCGTTGCCAAATTGTGATGACCGGCATGAGCATGTGGGCCGGTATGGTTGCAGGCAGAAAGTCTTCACCCTCCGGCAGGTGAGCCGTGCACTGCCAGGAGGGGACATCTGGCGCAGCGTGGTACAAGGCAAGCAGACGCGTATTGGTCAGGGGCTGGATAGCGCGTAAAATCGCAGGCCAAAGATCTTTATTGAAACCTGAAGAGGTCAGTTGGGCGATTTGTTCTATTGCTTGCAGGAAAACAGATGTCCATTGAGCAAGCGGGAGGGGAGTAGTGTAGGATTGGGTGATGACCTTGCGCAGGATGATTACACCCCAAGGAGTATTTTTCCCAAGGGGATGGAAGTAAACCTGTGTCAGACGTTGCCGTCCATTGGCTGCGTGTAATAAAAACTGGCCCGGAGCCGGAAATTTTTTCCTGTCGTAATCGGGCAGAAGGTGGGAAAGCCGTATGCGCTGAAGTTGTTGATGGGTATAGGCTGTCAGCGTGATGGCGGCATCATTAGCGGCCAGAATGCGATCATCTTCAAGGTGTATGAGAAGGACGGCATCAGGCAATAAGGCGATTAAATCCTGAACCAATGGAAGGCTCAGGCTGGACATTTGTAGGCGGTTGAGGAGATCTCGTGTGGTGCTCATGCGTTGGAAAATGAGGCCTGGCGCAGGTGGGCCGGCAGGATGCCCTCCATTTGACGGTATTTGGCTACCGTGCGGCGGGCGACGTGGTATCCCAGGCTTTCCAGGTGTTTCGCGAGTTGCGAATCACTCATGGGTTTCGTTTCCTGCTCGATAATTTGGCGCAGCACAGTGCGAACCGGTAAACTGCTGTCAAAAAAGCGCTCCAGGGGAATGATGCGCTTGTTGGGCAATTGTACCGTTTTTCCGGCTACCGCGCGAGAGATTGTTGATTCGTGTACTCCCAGCGCGACACTGACCTGGACACGCGTCATGGGGATGAGATGTGCATCCCCATGTAAGATGAACGCACGCTGTTCGCGCGTCAGGTAGCGCAACATTTGAGCGATGGCCTGGTTGCGCTGCCCCAAGCATTTGATGAATAGGCGTGCCTGCTCCAGGCTTTCCGTCCAACGGGCGCGTTGCTCCGGTTCTAAATCGTTGAGGGCCTGACGAAAGCGGGCATTAATGCTTAATTGTCCGCGCAGAGGGGAAAGAATCTCAACAACTAACGGACTTTCGGGGTCGCGAGGATTGTGCAGTTGGATGATGGCATCTGGGCGACGGTATGTGGGGGGAGATTCGGCCACACCGTTGTGCCAGTCTCCCCAGGTAGCGCGTGCCGGATAGGGGTTGAGGTTGTGTCGGATGAAGTCGAGGATGGCGTGGGCTTCTTCCTCGCTGGTGCCAAGTTTAGTAGCCAGTTGGTGCATTTGGTGACGCGCCAGGTGTTCGAGGTGCTCGCTGATGGCTCGATGTGCCAGCGGTGGCACGGGGCGGCTTTCGGCCAGCACTTCCAATTGGATGAGCAGCGCCTGACGCGGGTCTGGGGCTGCCGTTCCTACCGGGTCACAGCGCTGGATGCGATGCAGCAAGGATTCCACACGGCTGAGTGGCACATGGTGGTAGCGGGCGATGTCCAGGGGCGAAGCGTCTAGCAGTCCATCTTCGTCCAAACTGTTCAAGATGTACGCAGCGAGTGGACGCTCTTCCGGGGTGAGGCTGGGCGCCAGTTGTCTCAGGATGTAAGTGGGCAGGTCACGCGTTTGTGGCAGGTATTCTTCGAAAGTAATTTCCTCGTCAGTTGTGAACTGTCCTCCCCGGTTTTCAAATTCAGCAACCTCCCAGCGTGGCGAAAGGAATACGATGGGTTCATTCCCGTTTTGTGGTTGACTGCATACCGGGCACAACCTCGTGTTGCGTAGCGGACGCCCGCATTGTGGGCAGCGCGTGGGTTCGTTCAACTCGATGACCGGGTTTTCGGCCAGCAGCGTGTTGATTTTTTCTCCCAACTCATCTACATTGAGTGATAGCAAACTCATGGTTTGTGCGATGTGTGCGGTCGCGAGGACGGTGTGTAGGGATTGGGATTGAATCTGATACATGGCGTTCCTTATAGTATTGCTTTGGGAAAACTATGCCGACCGTGAAGATGTGGAATGAATTCCGCGTTACGGTGTGGTAGTATAGACGCTTCTTTGTTTGGTTGCAAGATTTGTGCCAAATGTAATTTAGTTCTGCATTCCTTTTTCTGCACTGTGGTTGACATGGATTTTCCCCGCGGCTATTGGTACAATTGCAGCGGAGGTACTACATCTATCCATGCACGATTTATCTATCCCTTCCCTGATGGTTATCGGTGGCGGACTGGCGGGTACAGAAGCAGCCTGGCAGGCGGCTGAGCGAGGTGTGCACGTGCGCTTGTACGAAATGCGCCCCCAAGTGCCCACCGGCGCTCATACCGGTGGCGACCTGGCCGAATTGGTATGTTCTAATTCGCTGGGTTCCAATTTGTCCGACCGCGCCCCCGGTTTGTTGAAAGACGAGTTACGTCGTTTGGGGTCGCTCTTGTTGCGCTGCGCAGATGAAAACGCTGTGCCGGCTGGCGGTGCACTGGCCGTTGATCGCCAGGGATTCTCTCGTTGTGTAACCCAAGCACTGGCTGCACATCCCAACATTGAAATTATCCGCGAGGAAGTGCGTACCGTGCCAGATGCCCCTACGGTTGTAGCCTCCGGCCCTTTGACTTCGGATGCGCTGTCACAATCGCTGATGGCTTTGACGGGGCAAGAGCACCTGTATTTTTATGATGCTATTTCCCCGGTGGTGACGCTGGATTCCATAGATTTCGAAGTCGCTTTTCGGGCCTCCCGTTATGGACGTGGCGAACAGGCGGAGGGCGATTACATCAATTGTCCGCTAAACCAGGAGGAATACGAGGCCTTTGTGGATGCGCTTGTCAACGCTGAGCGTATTGAACTGAAGGATTTTGAGCGTCCATTAGAAGAAGGCGTGCGTGCTGGTAAACACCGATTTTTTGAGGGCTGCCTGCCGATTGAAGTGTTAGCACGGCGTGACAAAAACGCCCTGGCCTTTGGCCCTATGCGTCCTGTTGGCTTGCGAGACCCGCGTACCGGCCAGCGGCCCTATGCGGTGGTTCAATTGCGTCAGGATAACCTGGCCGGAACACTGTACAACCTGGTGGGTTTCCAGACCAACTTGAAATTCCCGGAGCAGCGGCGCGTTTTCCGCATGATTCCCGGTCTGACGCATGCCGAATTCGCCCGCTATGGACAGATGCACCGCAACACCTTCATCTTCTCTCCCCAATTGCTGCGTCCCACGTTGCAATTCTATAATCGAGACGACCTGTTTTTTGCCGGGCAAATCACCGGTGTGGAGGGGTACGCCGGGAACATCGCTACCGGTCTGCTGGCAGGTTGGAATGCGGCACGTTTGCTGCACGGTCAAACGCCGTTGACGCTCCCGCCGGAGACCATGCTGGGTGCCCTGTGTCATTACATCACCCACGCTGCTCCGCAGGATTTCCAGCCCATGAAGGCTAATTTTGGTATTTTGCCGCCTTTGGAGAAGACTCCGAAGAAAGGGCATAGAGGAAAACGTGCTCGCGCCGAGATCTATGCAGCACGTGCTCAACAGGTGCTCACTACCTGGCTAGAAAGAGAATCTTTGACGGTGAGTGAATGAATGTGAAGGCTCTTCGGCTGTCGTTTTTCTTTGTTGGAATCCTGTTGGCGCTGGCTGGTGCAGCACTTTTTGGACAAAATGTATCTGCCCCCCAGGCTTTTGATGGCGAACGTGCTTATCAGGATGTGCGTTACCAGGTTTCTTTGGGGGCGCGTACCCCTGGAAGTACGGCGCACACCCAAGTCCAGACCTGGATTTTGGAGATACTTGAGCAGGCCGGGTGGCAGGCCGAAAGTATCCCTACCCAGATGATGGGGCACGATTTGTATAACCTGACCGGACGGCGCGGTAGCGGTCGCCCCTGGATTATTTTGGGTGCACATTACGATAGCCGGATGTTGGCCGACCGTACTGCCGGAGGAAGTGATCAGCCGGTGCCTGGCGCAAATGATGGCGCCTCAGGCGTGGCGGTGTTGCTGGAATTGGCGCGTACTCTGCCGCCCGATTTCCCCGGCCAGATATGGTTGGTGTTCTTCGATGGAGAAGATAACGGCGATTTGCCGGGCTGGGATTGGATTTTGGGTTCGCGCGCATTTGCCCAGACATTGCCGGCTGTACCGGATGCCGTGGTGATTGTGGATATGATTGGTGATGCCGACCTAAATATTTACATGGAACGCAATTCCAACCCAACACTCACGCGTCAAATTTGGCAGACTGCCGATAAATTAGGATATGCCCACGCCTTTGTTCCCCAGCCAAAATACAGCATGTTAGATGATCACACCCCGTTTCTCCAGTTGGGCATTCCGGCGGTGGATTTGATTGATTTCGATTACCCGTATTGGCATACAACGGCGGATACAGTGGACAAGGTTTCGGCTCACAGCCTGCAAATTGTGGGGGATACGTTGTGGCACTGGCTGCTTTCCCTGCCCTAGGAGAACTAATGCGCATTTTGGAATTATTGCAGTTGATTCGGCCTATTTGGCTGCGCCGCTCTGTACAACGCCTGGCGCATGTGCCCGCCGTTCAAGAACGCTTTGCGCGAGAATTGGAGCGCTTTTTTGATGCGCTGGTGAGTGCGGTCACCAGTGGTGATGCGGAAAATCTTAAGAAATTTTCCAATGACTGGGTGCTTTCTCTGCCGCAGAGTGACATCATGGATCGCGAAGCGCAGGTGGAGGACATTATCACGCAATTGTTTGATCTGCTGTATGAACTAGGGCGTGAACTGTTGGCAGCGGTGGATACTGTATTGTTGTACGAGCATATAGTACCGCTGCACACAGGTGTGGCCGTGTATGTGCAGCGGCAGGAAATGGAGCGCCATATGCAAGCGCTAAGTGAGCAGGCCGAACTGGTGCGTCGTCAACTGGAGCACCTGGATGAGAGTAAGTCGCGCTTCATTTCTGTGGCCGCACACGAACTAAAAACCCCCTTGACGTTGATTGATGGCTATTCCGCTATGTTGCGTGACATGCTCCCTGAGAGTGCGCGTAATCCACAAATTATGCAATTACTGGATGGTATTTTCAATGGTGCACATCGTTTGCAGGGAATTATTGATGATATGGTAGATGTTTCGTTGATTGACAATGATTTGTTACAACTTTCTTTCCAGATCATTTGGGTTGATCAAATTTTTAGCATCTTGCAGCGTGAGATAGAACCGGCTGCTCAAGAACGCCGTCTGCGTTTCAAAATTGGTGATCGCCTGACGTTGCATTGCATGACCTATGGGGACCCGGAGCGGTTGTACCAGGCCTTTTTATATGTGATTAACAATGCAATCAAATTTACGCCCGATGGTGGCAGTATTACCGTGGGGGGGCGCTTATTACCGGGTTTTATTGAAATTACCGTCACGGATACCGGCATTGGTATTGACCCGGCCGACCAGGAAGCGATTTTTGAGAAATTTGGACGACTGGGCGATGTGTTACGCCACCATTCGTCGGGCAAGACGAAGTTCAAGGGGGGAGGCCCTGGTCTGGGGTTGCCTATTGTCAAAGGAATCATCGAGGCGCATGGCGGTACCGTGTGGGTAGAATCCGAAGGGCATGATGATGAAAAGTGTCCTGGCTCAACTTTCCATATTTTGTTACCGCTACGCGACGAACCCCCTAAACGCGATACAGCCCGCTTGTTCCCCCGGGATGGAGAAAATTCTGAAAATGTCGGATAACCGTACTCCCATACCCACTGCTCGTGCCCGAGAGCGCGCCTTTCTGGTGGGCGTAGAATTCCTTTCTGAAAAGAGTCTGCTTCCTTTGGAAGATTCACTGGCCGAATTATCTATGCTGGCAGAAACCGCCGGCCTGGATGTGGTTGGTCAAATGACGCAACGCCTGAAAGCCCCTAACCCAAAGACTTTCATCGGCTCCGGTAAGGTGGAAGAACTTCAGATGTTGGCCGAAGAAACTCAGGCCGATATCATTATTTTCGATGATGAACTTTCCCCGCGTCATCAACGTGAATTGGAACGTATTTTTGGAAATACCATGCGCGTGATTGACCGTACGGCGCTCATCCTGGATATCTTCGCCTTGCATGCCCACACGCGCGAAGGTGCCTTGCAAGTTGAACTGGCACAGTACGAGTATCGTCTGCCGCGCTTGACACGTGCCTGGACACACCTGGCACGTCAAGCCGGTGGGGGCGGCGGACGCGCCGGCAGCGTCGGCGGGGTTGGCTTGCGCGGCCCGGGCGAAACCCAACTCGAGGTAGACCGCCGCTCTATTCGTCGCCGCATTGAACGTTTGCGCGCGGATTTGGAAAAAGTGCGCAGTCACCGGCAACGTTACCGCAGCAAACGTCAAAAGGCGCGCTTGCCCGTTGTCGCGCTGGTGGGTTACACAAACGCCGGTAAATCTACCTTGCTCAACCTCCTTGCGAATGCAGATGTGTACGTAGCCGACCAGTTATTCGCCACGCTCGACCCGACCACCCGTCGCGTAGAATTGCCCGGTGGTCACTGGGCTTTGTGCACCGATACGGTTGGTTTTATTCAGAAATTGCCTACCAGTTTGGTGGCGGCCTTCCAGGCTACGCTGGAAGAGATTGCCGATGCCGATTTGTTGTTGCACGTGATTGACGTTTCGCATCCCAACGTGATGGCATATACCGAAG
>DAOTZN010000356.1:0-2669 GCA_034434095.1 Anaerolineales bacterium | reverse complement strand
GCCAGGGTGAGCGTTTGTGTCTGGGCGGTGGTGTTGCGTACCCGCAAGTGGTAGTTCAGGTCATCGCCGGGCGCGCCGCTCAGGGCATCCCCATCTTCCAGGGTGATGGCCAGCGGGAAATGCAGCGCCGGATCACCAAACACGGTAAAGGTCTCAATCAGGTCGTAACTGGACCCCGTCGCGAACAGGTTGAGTTTGGCGGCGATACTGGCCGGTCCCATGGTGGCATAATCCTGAAAGACGGCATCGTAGAAGCCGCGGTTGAGATAATCGTGGCCGGTGGCGACGCCCAGACCGGTGGGAGAGAAAGCCGCTACCGAGCCGCCATTGGCTGCGCGCAACATGTCTTCCTGCAAACTGGATTGATACGTGTTGGGGAACAGCCAGAAGCCATCCAGACAGGTTAACGAGAGCACCACCGGCAATTGTTGCCGGTTGGTCAGGTCGGCGATGTCGGCGTTAACGAAGATTTGCTCATGCGCCCAGCGGTTCAAACTGGCGTGCCCGATGTAATTCAGGAAGAGCGTGCCGGTGGTGTTGAGTGTGGTGGTGATGGCATGGTTGACGGCCGGGCAAGGCGTGGGCGGGTTGGTTGGGGCACCACAAAAATCCGTTTGGTAAATGCGCCGGATGGTCTTGTCGGTGGGGACATGCCCGTTAATGACGCTTTCGCTCAGCGCCTCAAAGTCACCGGCCGCATCCGGGATGTTATCGGCCACAAAAGTGAGCACATTTTGCCAGGATTGCGGCGGCGCGCTTTCGTAATCCAAGATTTTCTGGAAAACGTTATCGAATTCCGCGGGAGTGGAAACCAGCAGCCGCCCGATGGCCACATCCGGCAGGATGTCGTTTCCGGCTACGGCAGCCAGCAGGTTGGTGGCATCCACTTCGCCTTGCCAGGGGTCCACAAAGGCCAGGTTGGGGGGCATCAGGATGGGTTCGGTGCCGTAAGCACTATCGTAATTCTTGAAATTGAAATTTCCCTCGCCAACCAGTAAGACGTAAGTCGGCGGCGTGCTCCAGGTGGCCAGTGCATCGGCCAGGTAGTCGCGAATGGCCACCGGGTGGTAAATGCCATAACCGTACTGATTGTATACCTCATCTACATCAACGACCCAGGTAGAAAGCCCCTGGCTCTGACGGTAAGCAGCCAGTTGTTGGGTGTTGGTGAGCAGCGAGTGGTGTGTAATGAAGACGTAATCCGCACCGCCGGAGGGTGGCGTCAAACTGGCAGGGTCGTAGCGGGTCACCAGCGGGGTCTGGATGGCGCTATTCGTCGTCAGCACGAAGTGCCCCTGGGAGGAGGCATTCGCCTCAAATTCGGCCAAAAAACCGCCGTTGGCGGCCGTCACCCTGGGGTTTTGGATGTACTTGGGGGCCAGCGGGTTACTGATATCCAAAACGTAGGCACTATTCTCGGTCAGGCCGCGCACCTGAAACTGCCAGCGTCCGCCGTAGGGGTAGGCAAAATTCAGGGCGTTATCCTGGGCCACAAATGCGCGTGGATAAGTGACCTCGAACCAGTTGAAGTACATATCTTCCACAATGCTGCTGGCGTCAATCACGAAATCAAGTGTGTTGCTGCCCTCCTGAAGCCAGGCGGTAGGAATGTTTTTGGAAAAAGTGTAGCCGGTCTTGCCGTACCAGGTGGCATCGTCCACCGTATGCCCGTTCAGGTTGAAGGTGGTGTGGTGCGAGGTGCCCTCGGTGCGCGCTACCGCGTTGGCTTGCAGCGTGCTGGAGAATGTGCTGCTAATCATCACGTTGGTCAGCGTGATGGGGAAGGAGAGCGTCTGCGTGCTGTAGGCCAGGCGTTTGCGCTCCCAGAACCAGGTATCCTCGCTGCTAAAGTGGTGCGAGTACCATTGGTGGTTTTCCTCGACGTGTGCGCTGGCCGGATACCACGCCGGCACGACGGCAGTATCGTGAGGCGTGCCGTCCAGCGTAGCCATGCGCGTTCCGCCACCGTCGGTGCTCAGAAAGTACACGTTCTCGTCGGTGTATTTCTCGAAGACACCTTTCAGGCTGCAAGCCGGACACAGCGTCAACCAGTTGGCCATATCGCTGGTGTGCAACCCGGCCAGGTAGTCGCCGCGGAATTTTTCGCCGTAGAATAGGATGGCTTCCCCAGGTTCAAACATGGCATCGCTATCGCCTTCGAAAGCATACGCCACGTCGCGCCCCTGATTGCTCAGACGGAAATTGGCCGGATCAACGCTACCCACCGGCATACCGGCGCTTTGCAGATCGGTATACGTCAGACGGTACAGACCGTCCTGGTTGATGGCGATGCGATAGGTGGTGCCGCTCAAGGTGACGGGACGGGAAACGATAGGTGGTGCCTGACCCCGCCAGGCTTTCCCCTGCTCATAATTTTCTACCGTTGTGGATAGGGCGGCCTCCAGGGGGTTCTCCTGCATGGATGGGGTGACCTGCCCCGAGGGGGATGTCGCACCCGCGCCAAAGTGCAGGCGGATTTGCACCTGGGGGTACCAGGTCAGGCGGCCATTCTGCACCTGGAAGGGCGCTACTTCCACCCGCACCAGGCGTTGGTTGCGCACCCAGGCTTCTTCGGTGATGCGCGCCACATTGACCGGGTAGGGCTGCCCGGCGGCCAATTTGGAGGGTGTAGCCTGCCATTGACCGGGGGTCAGGTCACTCTGTAGAAC
>DAOTZN010000355.1:0-3983 GCA_034434095.1 Anaerolineales bacterium | reverse complement strand
GGGCGGGGGGATGATGTTCGGCAGGTGGGTGTAGTATTCCTGCCGAGCGATGTTTTCTTCATCCAGATATTCTTGCCCGTGGATGACCAGCACGGTGGGCACAATGTGGATGTCCCAGGTGGCGGCCAGGTCGGGGGGAATATCGGCGGTGCTGTCGGTGACAATGGCAATGGACATTTGTCGTGAGCCCTATTCTACCGAGATGATGAAATGGTAGTGTGGTTGTCCGCCTTCTTGGACTTCGATGGTTTGTTCTGGATAGGCAGCGCGGATGGCATCGGTAATTTGGTTGACGGTGCTGCGGGCAATATCGGCGCCGTAGAACAGGGTGATGAGTTCGTACTCTTGGGCCTCTGCCCGTTCCAGAAGTTGCAGACAGGCGTCCAGCAAGTCGTTGCTGGCGACAACCAGTTTGCCATTGTGCAGTGCAATGATTTGTCCCTCCTGCACCTGCACCCCGTCGATTTCAACGCTGCGGGTGGCGGTGGTGATTTCACCGGTTTGCACTTCTTGCATGGATTCTTCCATGCACTTGCAAATGTCTTCCAGGTCGCTATCGGGTTCAAGGCACAGCATAGCGGCCAGCCCCTGGGGGATGGTGCGCGTGGGGACGACGACCACATCTTTGACGGTTAACTCGGCGGCGGAATTGGCGGCCAGGATGATGTTTTTGTTGTTTGGCAGGATGACCACTTTATCGGTGGGCAGGTTTTCGATAGCGTCCAGGATGTCTTTGGTGCTGGGGTTCATCGTCTGCCCGCCCTCGATAATGGCGGCAGCCCCCAAACTGGCAAAGACGCGGGCCAGCCCCGGCCCTGGAGAGACCGCGACCACGGCGGTTTGCCCGGGCTCAACAACCGCCAGTTGTAGTTTGGGGCTGCGTTGGCTTTCAATTTCTTTCATCTGCGCCACCAGGTTTTCGATGGCCACCTTGGTGACGGTGCCCAGGGACATGATGTAATCGATGGGTTCGTAGCGCTTTTCGGTTGGGACGTGGATGTGCATGCGGTACATGCCATCGCCCTCACCGATTTGAATCGAGGTGCCCATCTCTTCCAGGCGGGCGTGAAAGGCCTGCAAATCCAGGGTGCCTTGGGGTTGAAAATCGACGACTACTTCGTAATCTTGCCCCGGTTCCACGCTTTCCATGGCGTGGTCGGCTTGCAGAGCAGCCAACGGCTGGACGTGTGCCAGCGGCTGGTCGAGCGGCTGGCGGTTGATGTAGCGCCACATGCCTTCCAGGATGAAGAAGAGCCCTTTACCGCCTGAATCCACAACGCCGGCCTCGGCAAGTACGGGCAGGAGTTCTGGGGTGCGCTGGACGGATTCATCGGCGGCCTGTACTACGCGTTCTAAGATGCTGCGCAGGTTTTGGGTCTCTTGTAAGACTTCTTCGCCGGCGTGGGCTGCGTCCTTGCTAACGGTCAGGATGGTGCCTTCCACGGGGCGCACCACGCCCTTGTAGGCCGTATCGCGGGCTTCGGCCAGGGCCTGAACGAAGAGCGGGCCATCCATTTTTTCGTGCTTCTCCAGAGTGCGTGCTACGCCGCGCCAGATTTGCGAGAGGATAACACCGGAGTTGCCGCGTGCCCCCATCAGCGCGCCTTGTGCCATTGCACGTGCCAGTTCGCCGACATGGTGTTCCGGCAAGTTCTCTATTTCGCTATAGGCCGATTGCATGGTCAGCAGCATGTTGGTGCCGGTATCGCCATCCGGGACGGGAAACACGTTCAGGGCATTGACGATGTGTTGGTTGGTGCGCAGCCAGGTCAGGCCGGCTTCGATTAAGCGCTTGAACATGCGCCCGTCGATAATAAGTTCATTCAGAGGTGCGGTGGGGGAATCTGTTGCTACACTCATCCAGTAGTGACTCCTGTAAATAGTTTTTGAGATTTGGATTGGGGGCGGGTCAATCTTCTTCGCTGACGCGCAGCCCTTGCACATGCACGTTGATGGCCTGAACCGGCAGGCCGATGGCTTTCTCTACCTGGTAGCGTACGGTGTTTGCCACGCTGTGCGCTACCGATTTGATGCGCGTGCCATATTCAACGATGACGTATAGGTCGATGGTGATTTGATTGTCATCGTAGGATACTTCTATGCCTTGTAAGGGGTCCTTGACAATGCGGCCGGCAATATCATCGGCCAGGTTGCGGGGTGCGAGCCCTACGATGCCATAGGATTGCAAGGCCGCCTGCCAGGCGATAGTGGCAATGGCCTTGGGGGAAATGTGAATGCTGCCAATCGGGGTGGTTTCACCGGTGCTCATAGATTCCTCGTAATAAGATGGTAGGCCGGGAGGCGGGTAGAAAACCTGGAAAAGCCTTTGTTTTTCTTGAATTTATAGGCTGTATGTGGTATGATGTTTCGGCTATTAGCACAGTAAGATATAATTTTTTAGTGAAAGGTTGTTAACGATGGCGAAGTGCGAACATTGTGGTAAACACACAGAGTTTGGTCGCAATCGCCCGTGGTCGAAAAAAGCCACTCGCCGCGAGTTTCGCCCGAATTTACAGAAAGTTACTGTTTATGAAAACGGGCAGAAGGTTCGCAAGGTGTTGTGCGCACAATGCATTCGTACCCTGGCGAAGACGGCCTGAGGCGGATCTCCGCCTTGTTTCAAAAAGTCACGGCTTGCCGTGGCTTTTTGTTTTTAACGGCGATTTGGGGCCGTGGGTAGCATTGCCCTGCGCTACCCCTCTCTCGCTTAGGCCGAGACGTAGAGAAAAATTTGTAAAGGTTCAGGGATGGTTCATTTGGCGCTCCAAATATATGGACACTTTGCATGTAGGACAGGCTTTCAGCCTGTCCCAATTGGGTGTAGGACGTTTGCAACGTACCGCCCCTCCTTCCATGCGCAGATTCCAGCCACAACCAAATGTCGCTGCGAGGAGCCGCTTTGCGGCGACGAAGCAGTCCCCTTGCCTATCAGGGGGAGACTGCTTCCCCTACGCTTTGCTCGGGACGGGCGCTTCGCTCGCAGCAACACCAAAGACTGGCGGATTGTACCGTTTTCCGCGCTCATATGCATCCTAACGAGCAACCAAAAGCAAGTTTCTGAACCATCCCAAGGTTCAGATTTGTGCCTTCAGCGTTTTGACGCCTGCGGCTACGCCCTGGGGGTGTCCGAAGATGGCGCTGGCGGCCACGAAGACGTTCGCGCCGGCCGCGCGGGCTTGCGGCAATGTCTCGACGTTGATGCCACCGTCCACTTCAACGTGCAAGGGGCGCCCGGCGGCCATTTGACGTACCTGGCCGATTTTTTGCAGCACGGAGGGGATGAAGGCTTGCCCCGAAAACCCGGGGTTAACGCTCATCACGAGTACCAGGTCGAGTAAATCGAGGATTTCGCTCAGGGTGCTTGCCGGTGTGCCGGGGTTGAGCGCTACACCGGCCTGGCAGCCTAACTCATGGATGCGCTGGATGGTGCGGTACAGGTGGGGGCAGGTTTCCACGTGCACGGTGAGCAGGTCAGCGCCTGCATGGGCGAAATCTTCCAGGTAGCGGTCGGGGTCGCTAATCATCAGGTGGACGTCCAGTGGGCGTTTGGTTATTTTGCGGCAGGCGCGTACCACCACCGGGCCCATAGAGATGTTGGGGACGAAGTGACCGTCCATGACATCAACGTGGAACCAATCGGCGCCCGCGGCTTCGGCGGTGCGCATTTCTTCGCCCAGGCGGCTGAAGTCGGCGGACAGGATGGAGGGAGCAAGCAGGTATTTGGGCATAGGTTATTTGTTGAATTGAAAGTACACCCACATCCAGAAGGGGATGAGCCCGCCGATGGCCACGAGGGCAAGCAATGCCAGCAGGGTGGTGGGCCAGTCTACCGACAGGGGGTCGGGGGTGATTTCTTGGGCAACGGGAACTCCCGCGAGGTCGTTTGCTTGTGGTATTTCTGCGGGGTACGGTTCCGGTTCTGGGGGTGCGTAGTCCAGATTTTGCAGGATGCGTCCCAATTGGTCGGCCGTACGGTAACGGGC
>DAOTZN010000354.1:0-6333 GCA_034434095.1 Anaerolineales bacterium | reverse complement strand
AAAACTGCTCCGTTTCTTTTTGCTTGAACAGCGCCAGCAGCGCGACGGTAAAAAAGGCCGAACAGCACTCGTATTGTATTTTGAAAATTTTAATTTTCCCCCGTCACTTTTGTCAGGTGCTCACTGCGGTTGTAGTCGATTTCTATCAAGGCTGCCAACACAAAGGCGGACGTCATAGCAGGTGAACCATAGACCATTCGGGTGGGAATTTTCCCCTTGAAGACTTCATAGGCCGGATAAGGTAGCCCTTGGGGGGAGACGGCTTTTTCCAAAATGTGCAACCAGCCTGAAATCCAGGTTGGTTGGTGTGCTCCCAGGGAATGGCTGGTAGCCAGGGCCAAGGCAGCATCCAATGGGTTTAGATTGCGCTGTGGGTGCAGTTCGTTCGCAAGGTAATCCAGTACCAGAGAGCGGATGAGCGGCATCTGGTCGCGTGGGTCGCAGATAGCCTGCTCTTGCGGGGAAAGGGTCTGCCATACCTGCCACAACCGGCCGAACATGGCGACAAAGAACTCTGGTAGATAAAAACTGTACCCGCGCGGCTGACGAAACAACCCGCTGGTGACATTGGCCGCCAGAAAATCTAGAATTCCATGTGTGGTTTTCAGGGCCTCGGGGATTTCTAGTGTGCCCCAACGAGCACGATTTATGAGTAGAGCGCGCAACACGTTGACGTTTACCACCAGGTCGGGGGCGTCGTTTGCCTGGAGACTAAACCAGGTGCTCACCCCACCAACCGGTTGAACATCCGTGTAGTTGACCGGCTTTTGAGCGGGTTGAATCTGGTAAGCGCGGGCGACTTGCCAGTAGGGCAAATTTAGGATGCGCTCGATGTCACTGTGCAAACGCATCCGGCGACGGGGTTCTAGCCACGGCAATCCGCCGCTTTGCAACCAGGCGAGAAAATCGGCGAGCATTTCTAGCAGGACAAAGGTGTCGTCTGCATCGGGGTCAATGTTTTCCAGGCCGCTCCAGCGCAAAAAGCGGCGGGCGTTAGCATTGGCACTCTTGTGCAGTTCTTCGCGAGGGAAAAAGGAATACACCGTGAAGTTTTGCCCGCTCAGGGTGCGGTATTCTGGATTGTGAAGGGCTGTTTCGACCAAATTCAGGCAGATTTGTTCCCAAAATTTACGTTGTGCATTCGGCAAGTTGGTGTGCAGGATTTTTCGGATTGTGATGTAAAAATAAAAATCTGTGAAAAAAGTGTGAAAGCGTAGGATGGTGCGGCTGTGGAGGGGAACGCACTGAGACAATCCCCCTTTTGGGGTGTTCTGGAACCCCTGAAGCAGGCGCCCCGGCCATAGGAGCAGCGTCGCCAGACGCAAGACAGGGTCGCTACGGCTTATGCTGAAGCGCCACAGGTCGCGCCAGCGAAAATCCGCGTCTCCGGCAGGTAAAACGGCAGCATAACAGGGGAAGAAACCATGCGTTTGCCAGGTCTCCTTGATGCTCTCTTGTAAGCGCGTTGCCAAAGTCGGGTTCATTCCGTAGGTTCATCCAACAGGGTAACGGTGCCCTCCCAGCCATCCAGCATGATTTTTTGCCCATCGCGAATACGTTGCGTGGCACCGGGCACGGCAAAGACGGCCGGTTTCCCCAATTCGCGTGCCAAGGTGGCCGTGTGCGAAAGCAGACCGCCGATTTCGGTCACGATGCCCCCTGCGGTGATGAACGCCGGCAGCCAACCGGGGTCTGTGGCCTCGGTAACTAAGATGTCGCCGGGTTTCAATAGCGTCTCATTGGGCGATCGCACCACGCGGGCGCGGCCGGTGACTCGGCCACTACTAACAGCGGTGCCGTATAAACTATCCTGTAGGGCATGCGTGGCAGGGACAGATGGCGCATGACGTTCTTGATACACCAGTTCTCGTCGCCGTTGAGACAGGCGTTCTGGTAAATCGTAAGGGTATTGCCCTACCAGCAGGTTATCCATTTCATCCAGGGTCAGGAAAAACACGTCATCTACCTGAGAGAGGTAGCCGCGTTCGTACATGCGTTGTCCGATGGCCAATGCAATGCGTCGCAGTTCGCTAAAGCAGGCCATCAGCAACCCTTTGGTGCGTTCTCGCATACGGGTGTATGCTGCAAATGAATCACGCGCCTTTGAGAACAATGGTCGCCTTAGCAATCCCATGTAGCGGCTGGGTTGGAAGATGTGACTGTCTCGCAGGTTTTTGGGGATGGGTTGTGTAGGATGACCGGCTGAAAGCAGACGTGCCTGAATAGCGCTGACCAGCATACGTGGGTCTTCCGACCAGCGCGGTGCACGCAATTCAAATTCTTGAGCGGCGCGATCTCCCATTATGCGGGCACGCTGGCGGATTTCGCTCAGTAAGGACTGCCCATCCAGTTCGCTGTTGAGGGCTTGGTATAGTTTTTCCCCGTGGGTGGTGCGAAACAGATGGTTGAGGTTGGGTGTGGCATATACCCGGCTGACAAGGGCTGTCAATTGTGTATCCCACAAGGCCTTGTCTTTTGGGGGGATGCGGAAGGTGGCCATCCATTGATCGGCGTCTTGTTCACCGAGAGCAGAGGCCAGTTGTTGCCAGGTTGCCGCATAACTGCAAAAAGCAAAAAAGGAAGCCTGCATGTGCGCCTGAAAAGTTTGCCGGGTAACCACTAAACTGGCGCGTAGGTGTTTGCGCAAATTTGACAGACTGGCAGCCCGAAGGTTTTCCTCTGTCAGAAACACCAGTTGTGGCCCTAGAGCGCTCAGCGCCTTCTCCAACTTGGGGTAGACGAATTTCCTGGTTAGTAGTTCGCGCCACACATACAGACTTTTGATGAGGCGTGTAGAAAGCGGAGAGGTTGCTTGTGCGGCACGTAACGTCTCCCAGCCTTCGGTGCCGCAGCCAATGCCGCGCCCCAAGATGACTTCAGTTTTCAATCCCCAGATGTGCGCGTAACTATCCCACAGTGCTTGGCGCTGCATATAGACCCGTCCGCCAAAGCGCCGTGCCATTTCGCTAGGCCGTGGGGATTGATGTGGATCTTCCGCCTCACGCACCACATGGATGAAAGTGCTCCAGGTGAGTGGCGTGGGAACTCCGGACAGTACCTCACCGACATTGGCGCGCGTCCACTGCGTGAGATCAGGAGGTGGTTCAAGGGATTTTTGGGTGGTGATGGCGCGTGCTTGTAAAATCCAGAATTTTCCATCGGCGTAGGCCCACTCGATGTCTTGCGGTGCTTGCAGGGTGTCTTCCACCGCGCGTGCCATGGTAATCAACGGCTGCCAGAAATCGGCAACCCGGAAGGGATTTGGTAACCGCTCGGTGCCAATCAGGGTGTGGGCTTTTCCCTGACGAGAAAACGTTAAGCGGGCCGGGGTCTCCAGGCCGCTAGCCAGGGCATCACCCAGACCGGGCGTGGCTTCGACGAGCAAGAAACGGTTGTCGCCTGTGATGGGGTGGATGGTGAACACTACGCCGGCGGCTTCGGCATTGATCATCTGTTGCACAATCACAGCCGGCGAAGTGGTTCCCCCAGTTTGCATGGCTTCCTGGTAGAACTGCAAACGACGGCTCTCGCCACTAAGCGCGCAAGAACAGACTGCCTGAAGCAAGGCCTCTTCGTCATTTATGTTGAGGAAAGTTTCGTATTGTCCGGCATAGGAGGCATCTTGGCCGTCTTCCAGAGGGCCGGCTGAACGCACGGCTACCAGGGGGGAGCCGGTGCGCTCTTGTAATGTGCGGTAGGCCTCCTTGAGCATCTCGCGCAGGGCATGGCTGGTATCGGTTTCTGCCAGACTTGGTGCGGCGAGACAGGCGGCTTCATGGGCTGTTAGGATAAAGCCCTCTGGTACAGGTAAATTGGCTTGATACAGACGCGCCAGGGTGGCGGCCTTAGGGGGTTGATGTAGTGCAGCAGAGGAAGAGAGCCAGTGCATGAGTTGAATTTCAGGTTGATGAACGCAGTATAGCGCCCAGGCCGTAGAAAGCCAGGAGGGCCAACGGGAAAATCATTAGCGGTGGATACTGCCAGGCAGCCAGCAGTCCCAACGTCAACGGCAACAGGACGGATGGGAAGGTGTGATGGGCGATGTGCAAGGCGTCACGGCGCTGTGATTGACGTGTTTCGTCATAAGGGTCATTATCCGGCAGCAGGTTGCCGGATCGCAGGGCTTTCAATGAGCGCCCCAGTGTGCGTGCGATGAGCAATGCATCAATCAGGATTAATGCTACCACAAAGGGCGTGTAACGGGGTAGGAGATAGCGCAACGTGAGTAGCACGCCGAGTATGGATAAGCGCTCTATTTCCAGAATGGCAGCGTACAGGCGGGTACTTTGCGTATAGCCAAAATCTACGGCGAAGGTGCGTGTCTTTGTGTGGACGTCGTTGGCGTAATCGCGCACTTGATGCCCTAAGTCGGAGGATAGGCCGCGCAGGGTGGCAAAGAGCCCGTAGGCAAGGCCTAGGAGCGACCAGGGCGTATCGAAGGCTGCCAGTAGCAACAGGAGCGGTAGGGTTTGTTGTGCCAGGACGGTGGCGCATAGCCCAATCCAGCCGTGTTCCTTGAAACGCAGCGGTGGCATGGAGTAGAAAGTTGCCAGCGCCAGCCATACCAGCCACAAGCCGGTGAAGAGGGAACGGTTTAGGAAAGGCCAGGCGCTGAGTGCCCCCAGTGCTAGGAGCAATCCTAGAATAACAATTGCTCGCTTGCGGGAGACCTCGGCAAAGGCATTCCGCTTGTTGTGCTGTCGGTCGAGTTCTACATCGGCCAGGTCGTTGACCAGGTAGCCGTAGGCTGTCATCAGGCTGCTGAACAGGAAGAATAGCCCGGTGCGTGCCAGAAAAGTGGGTGTAGGCGGCACGTGCCACAGTGTGAGCGCCAGCAGTGCAGCACTGTTCTGCCATACTGAATTGTACCGTATCAGACCAAAATTGCGGTGAGTGAGCAGGGACATAAATGGGGAGGATGATTAATTTTCTGGGGTCAGGAATACTACTCGGGCGGTGCGCGGGGGCAGATGGACCTTGAAGCGGATACTCCCTTCGGGAGAGGCAACCACCTGAAAGGTCGTCTGATTCTGGGCGGGGCTTTGAAGGGTGTCTTGAACCTGGATGAGGGCACTTCCCCCTGAGAAGCCGGAGATCTCCAGGGTCAGTTCCCCGCCATTTTCCTGCCATGTGCCGTTAACCAGCCACAATACGACGCGACCACGTGAAGGGTCTACGCCACCCCAGGAAAAGATGCCCTGAGGCGCGCGCACCGTCACCGGTTGTAAGCCGGGAATGGCGGCGTAGAAGTGCTGGTAGACGAAATAGGCCGGTTTGACCTGCCAATCGGCCTGCCAGTCGCTCATCAGGCCCAGTTGGTTGTATCCGGCGTGCATACCGGGCCACTCGGAAAGTGAAAACTGGATGGGGGTAATGCCGTGCGCCCACAGTTGCGACAAGACGGCCGCATGCCATAGCGCCCCTTCCACGCCGTCGCTCCAGTACGTGGTGCTGCCGTATTCGTCCAGGTAGACGGGCTTGCCGTAGGTTTGCAGGTGGGCCCCTGTGTCTAGGGTACGCCCGATGCTGAAGCCGCTGCTGTAATCGTGATAGGTGATGATGTCGAGGAGATCGGCACGGTTGGGGTCTTCCATGAAGCGGTCGAGCATGGCGTGGGTGCAGCAGGTGGTTAACCCGGCAATGCGGATGTGCGGACTGATGGCTTTGGCCTCCCGTTGGGCTGTTTGGATGACGGCGGTCAGGCTCTCGAAATCGCCGTTGCGCCAGAAGCAGGCCACGGCGGGGTCGCTGCCACATTGCAGGTCCGGTTCGTTGACCGGTTCAAGGATGATGCGTTCTGGTGGGTAGCCGATGTCTTCCACCAGATAGCGCAGGGTGACGCGCACCAGTTCGGCGTATTCATCCAGATTGGCGGGCGGATAGGGGGCGGTGAGCGGTGTTGGGCCGGGGTGCTTTGCCATCCACGTCGGCAGGTAGGGGATGTAGAGCATGATGTCTACGCCCAGGTCGCGCAATGCCGTAAACCAGCGGGCATAGGTTAGGTGACGGTTTCCGACATTGAAGGGTTGCTCGAAACCAAAATGGCGTTTGTCGGCATTCGCGGGGTTGTCGTTGTCGTTGACGGGTTCTACGATGGCAGCCATCAAGGGCAATCGCACTACTCTGGGGGCAAGTTCGGCGTAGCGCGCCTTGAGTAGATCGGCATCTTCGTTGCTCCACCAACCGTTGAGGCCGTACGCCAAAGGTGGCGGGGTATCAAGAGGGGCATTCAGCAGGATGGAGATATCGGCAGGCTGCGCGGTGGATGGGGCAGTAGAGGACGGTTCGGGCGGGGAGGCTTCAGCCGCGGGGAGGGGAGATTCAGCCGTGGGG
>DAOTZN010000353.1:0-1509 GCA_034434095.1 Anaerolineales bacterium | reverse complement strand
CCCCTACAACCCGCCCACGGAATTGTGAGGATAACCCATTCGTATTCATCAGGTGAATCAATGCAAAACATGAACACAAAATCATCCATCTGGGGACAGCGAGCACTGCAACACGCCCGAATTCTGACCGAAAGCACGCCGGGACGCGGCTCGGCCACCCAACTGGAAGCGCAAGCCGCCATATACGTGTACCAGCGCTTGAAGCAGGCCGGGTACGAGGTGGAACAACAAACCTTCATCGGCTTGCGCTCCATCTGGTTCTTCCTGGCGCTGGTCTTCGGCTTTGCGGTGATGGGACACATCGCCGGGCCGTTATTGTCCTATGCCCTGGGGGATTGGACTTTATGGGCGCTGCGCAGCGCTTTGTTTGGCTTTGCGTTTTACATGCTGTGGCGCAAGTTTTCTTTCCAGCGCTTCCCACTTCGGGCTTCACTGCCCCAAGGCCCCAGTCACAACGTAATCGCCGTGGCCGCACCTAGCGGTGAAGTACGGCGACGTGTGGTCATCAACGCGCATTTGGACAGCCATCGGGCTGTAATTTGGTTTGCCAATGATACGCTGACGCGCCTGTACACCTTGCTTTCCCCGCTGACAATTTACGGTCTGCTGGCTGCGCCGGTGTTGTACGCCTTGCACTTGTTGACCAACCTGAGCGTTTTCTCGTGGTTGGGCGGTGTGCTGGGCGTGCTGCATTTTGCAACCTGGTTTACCGGCGTGACCGCCGACCTGGGGCCCTATTCTCCCGGCGCCAACGATAACGCCTCCTCATTGGGCGTGCTGCTCAGCCTGGCCGAGCGCCTGCAACAAGAGCCGCTGCCCGATACCGAAGTATGGCTGGTGGCGACCGGCTGCGAGGAGACCGGCTGTGATGGCATGGTCACATTCCTAAATGCCTACGGAGAGTCATTGCGTGATGCCCTGTTCCTAGACCTGGAAGTCAGCGGCATTGGCGATGAAATTGCCTATGTCTCTGCCGAAGGAGTGGTACAGGCACGCAAAATCGACCCCGATTTGGCGAAGATGCTGGCAACGCACGGGGCGCGTCCCTTCTCGTTGGCGTACCTGGGTGCTTACACCGAGGGCGGGGTGATATGGTCACGTGGGCTGCGCGGTGCGTGCCTGATGTCTCGCCCGGCGGACAGTTCGACCATCCCCGAATGGCACCGCATGACCGATACCGCCGACAAATTGCAGCCCGCTGCCTTGCAACGCATGCACGATTTTGTGTGGCGTTTGTTGACGTAGGACATACACACAGTAATGGATTTTTGACGCATGAACAGATTCCTTTCCTTCAAACGCCTTGCTATCGCCCTGCCGGCGGTGCTGTTGTTGGCCGTGTTGACCTATTACCTGCCGCCGGTGCACAGCCGTCTGGCCTGGCGGGTGGACAACTTGCGCGCCCGCATCAAATACGCCCTCAACCCGCCCGAACAGGCACTCTTCACCCCGCAAGAGCAGGTACAGGTGGCCGCCATCGTCTCCGCCACACTGCAAGCGATGACCACC
>DAOTZN010000352.1:0-4971 GCA_034434095.1 Anaerolineales bacterium | reverse complement strand
CGGTGGGTGGGGTGCTATCGGGGTTGTGTACCACGTTGCCTGAGGTGTAGTAGGTTTGCCCTTGTTGGCCGGTGCGAGCCGCTTCGGAGGGCGTGCGCGGCCGCCCGCCGTTGATGGACACGTCATCAAAGGTGATATCCACCGCCGTGCTCCACCAGGCTGGAGTGGTGTGCACCTGGAAGTGCAGGTGGTGACCGGTGCTGCAACCGGTATCATCGGCTATCCCCAGGTATTGGCCTTGTTGCACGTACACGCCGTGCGTGCGTAAGGCCTCCGGGATGCTATTTTCTGCCAGGTGCAGGTACAACTGGTAAGTGGTTGGGTTGGTGGTAGTGTCTTCCAGTACGATGTAATTGGCGTGATTGCAATTGCCGTCGTAGTAGCCGTTGGGGTAGTCCCATTTGACGTACTTGACCGTTCCCCCTTTAGCGGCGTACACGGCGAACATATCCCCCGGCGTGTAGGCGGCAAAGTCGAAGGCGTAGTATTCCTGCCCGCCGTGGTCAATGCTGCGCGTCAGGCGGTTGGTGGTTTGTCCCTCCCAGGGCAGCAAATAGCCCCCAAAGGGCGCCAGCGGCGCGGTGATGCTGGCTGTGGGCGGCGCGTTTCTGCGCAACCAGAATTCCTTTGCCGGCGGGTCGAGCAAGGTATCGGGGAGCAGCGGCAGTAGGTTGGGCCACAACGGGTCGCTGGGTAGGACGACGTGCCATTCTCCGGCGGCGAAATAGGCCAGTCCCAGACCGGGCTCGGTGGGGATAACCTGGTGTGTCTGCGGGTCGCGCCATTCCAATAGCACCGCTGCCCAACCGTCTTGCAGGTCGTACAGTACCTGATGTATGCCCACCTCATAGACCAGGTAGCCGAGTGAGTTATCGGCGGCCTGCGCTATGGCGGCATCTAGGGCTACTTGCAGTTTTTGGTCGAGTTGGGGGAGAGGCAGCGATGGGCCTGTCGGCGGGGTAGGGGTACTGCCGGCGGCGAGAACCGTCCTACTGTGGGCGTGAAGACCGGCAAAGCCCAGCAGCAAAGCGAGACAGAGGGAGAGCAAAAGGACGCGTTTCATGCCCCCATGCTACCATAAAATGACGGAACTATGAAATGCAGAATGCTGATAGGTGACAGGCGACAGGCATCCGCTGATACCTGTTCGCTGACCGCTGTTTGCTGTCGGTAATCAGGTCTTCCTTGCGGTACAATTTGGGCATGCAAACGAACCTTACTACGGATACAAATACTTCTTCCGCCTCAAGCCATACCGCAAAGCAGCACTACAAAAGCGTACGCCGCGTGCTTTTGGGCGTTTTGTTTGCCAATTTACTGGTCACGATTCTGAAAATCACCCTGGGGTTGTTGACCGGCGCATTGGGGGTGGTTGCCGATGGTTTTCATTCATTGGTAGATTCTTCCTCCAATTTGATTGGGTTAGCGGCTGTGCAATTGGCATCTCGCCCGGCGGATGAGCGCCATCCTTATGGCTATCGCCGTTATGAAACCCTGGGCTCTCTGGCGATTGGAGGGTTACTCTTGGCTGCGGCATGGGAAATTCTCCGTGCCATTCTGGAGCGCATTCAGGGTGGGGCACCACCCCATCTGACGCCCTTGACCGTTGGCCTGGTGGCTTTGACATTTCCGATCAACCTGGGGGTTGTGGTGCTGGAGAGCCGCCTGGGGCGGAAACTGAACTCGCAAATTTTGCTGGCTGACGCCGAACATACCAAAACCGACCTGTTCGTCACTTTCTCGGTGTTGGTTTCGTTACTTGGGATCTGGTTGGGGTGGCACTGGCTGGATGTGCCGGTGGCCTTGGCTGTGGTTGCATTGATTTTGCGCGCGGCCTGGGAAATTTTGAGAGACGCTTCAGGTTGGTTGACGGACGCGGTTATCTTAGATACTGCGGCTATCGAAGAAATTGTCATGAAGGTGCCGGGGGTGTGGTATGTGCACCGGGTACGCTCGCGTGGCACGCCCGCGGCGGTATTTGTCGATTTGCATGTCAAGGTTTACCCTGGAATGAGCACTCAACAAGCCCATACCGTGGCTTCACAAGTGGAACAAGAACTCCAGGAGGCCTTCGAAAATGTGGTTGAAGTACTGGTACATGTTGAACCAGGTCGGCCTGATTTGGAGCAGCCAGATGACTGGCAGCGCATTGCCTATGACCTGCGTCAGATAGCAGACTCACTTTCTGTAGGCATGCACGATTTGCACGTCCACTTAAACGAAGTGGGGGGCTATGACGTGGAGTTACATTTGGAATTACCCCCAGATGCTTCTTTGCAGCAGGCACACGAGATGGCAGATGCATTTGAACGACGCGCTTGTATGCGTTGGGCCAATATTCGTAGCATTGTTACGCACCTGGAGCCCTTGCCGGATACCGTTTTGAAGGTTTCTGAGCCGGTGATTGCACCCGAAAGTGACGAAGTACGTGCGTTTGCTGCCTCACAAGTACCTGTGGCTGAGGTGCGTCAAGTGTTCGTGCGTCCGATTGCGGGGCATGTCAGTGCCGCCATTCACTTGGCACTGCCTAACGATTTTTCCTTACAGGAAGCACATTCCCTGGCGGAAATGCTGGAGCGTGCACTGTTGGTGCACTTCAGTCGTTTAAACCGGGTAACGGTGCACGTGGAACCTAAGACATAATCGTTTGCACGTCAAGGTCGGCAGGGTAATAACCGCATGACCCGTCACCGTCCACCGTCTACTGGCAGCAAATTGACGCATCGTTCTACTCAGTTTTGTGGTATAACCAATCTTGACACACGTTACGCGGTTAAACGGTTACCGCTTTTACTTCTGAAAAAAGGGGCGCTTTTTTTAGGAAGCCCGTTGCGTTTTTATTGACGTCACTACGGATATTCACAAACTTTCACAATTTTTCAGGAGGTTCCATCATGACAACATATTTTTCTCTCCATCAAGCCCCGGCTATGGCTTTGAGCGGTCGGGGTTGGGTACTGGTTTTTCTGCTCGTTGTCGCTGTAGTGTGGCTATTGTTGTGGTTGGCAACCCGTCGCACACCGCAAGACCCCTACACCCCCAGCGGAGAAGCCCATCATCACGAAGAAGCACCTGCTGAGCATAGTATGGCGGCGGCGGAAGTGTCAACCGAGCCGGATGACCTCAAGAAAATTGAAGGCATTGGCCCGAAAACCGAAGCCGTGCTCAACGAACATGGTATTACTACGTTTGCGCAATTGGCAGCCGCCGGCCCGGAGAAAATTCAGGCTATTTTAGATGAGGCCGGATTACGTTTGGGGGATCCCACCACCTGGAGCGAGCAGGCGGCGCTGGCCGCTAACGGGCAATGGGAAGCCCTGGCCGAATTGCAAGACCGCCTCAAAGGCGGTCGGCGTGTAGATTGAGATGCAATCATGACACAAGCCACCGATTTGCCAATCCGTAGCGAAATCCCTGAGCAATTTACCTGGAACGCGCCCAGCGTTTTCGCTTCCCCAGAAGAAATAGCCCTGGCCTTTGAAGAAGTGAATGCGCGCATGGCCGACTTACAGGCTTTCCGCGGCCGTTTGAGTGAAGGACCGCAAGTTTTGCTGGATTGTTTCCATACCCGAGAAGCAGTGCAGCGTGTGCTGGGGAAACTGTTTGTCTACGCTGGGATGAGTTATGCCGTGGATACCACCAATCAGGAGGCTGCTGCCCGCCGTAATCAGGTGCAGGCGCTGGCTGCTCGGGTGTATGCCGCGGCTTCGTTTATTGAGCCAGCATTGATTGCGATTGGGTTTGATACCCTGCGCGAGTGGATGCAGTCTACTCCTGACCTGGCCATTTACGCGCATTACTTCGACCGTCTGGAGCGCCAACAAGCACATGTGCGCTCACCAGAAGTGGAGGCCTTGCTTAGTGGCCTCAGCGACCCGTTTCATTCGGCTGCTTCTATCCACGGTGTAATGGCCGATGCAGACTTGACCTTCGCACCGGCGCATGATGCCGAAGGCAATCTCTACCAGATTGGTCAGGGCAGCATTGGGGCGCTCATTACACATCCAGATGCCGAAGTGCGCCGCACGGCTTGGGAAAACTACGCCGATGCCTATCTGGGTATGCAAAACAGCATGGCGGCTTGCTTGGCGACCGGTGTCAAGCAGGACGTGTTTCTGGCGCGCGCCCGCGGGTACGAATCCTCTTTAGAAGCCTCCCTGGACCCCAACGCCATCCCGACGCAAGTCTTCCATAACCTGATCACTACCTTCCGCAAGCGTTTGCCGCTCTGGCATCGTTATTGGGCATTGCGCAAACGCGTGTTGGGCACAGGGGAGCGCCTGCCGGTGTGGGATATCAAAGCGCCGCTTTTGAAGGAAAAGGTGCACGTTCCCTATGAGCAGGCCGTGGAGTGGGTGATTGCCGGCTTGCAACCCCTGGGAGAGGAATACACGACCATTCTGCGCCGCGGCTTGCTCGAAGAACGCTGGGTGGACGTATACCCTAATCAGGGCAAGCGCGCCGGGGCTTTTTCCAGCGGTGTGCCGGATACTTACCCCTTCATCATGATGAGTTTCAACAACGACATCTTTGGGTTGAGCACGTTGGCGCACGAAACCGGTCACTCCATGCACTCTTATCTGACCTGGCGCACGCAGCCCTTGGTGTATAGCCGTTACTCGCTGTTTGTGGCCGAAGTGGCCTCCAACTTCCATCAGGCCATGGTGCGCGATTACCTGTTGCGCACCCAGCAAGACGTGGCCTTCCAAATTTCGGTGTTGGAAGAAGCCATGTCCAATTTCCATCGTTACTTCTTCATCATGCCCACGTTGGCGCGCTTTGAACTTGAAATCCACGAGCGCACCGAGCGCGGCGAGGGCCTGACGGCGGGCAGTCTGAATGACCTGTTGGCCGATTTGTTTGCCGAAGGATACGGGGACGAGGTGTCCTACGACCGGGAGCGGGTTGGCATTACCTGGGCGCAATTCCCAACGCACCTGTACGCCAATTTCTATGTGTACCAGTATGCCA
>DAOTZN010000351.1:0-4143 GCA_034434095.1 Anaerolineales bacterium | reverse complement strand
GCTGAGCGCCCCCGCCATGTTGACAGTTCCCCCTGGTGCTACGCAAGCACTCTCCGTAACCGTCACTGTGCCCACGCGTGCCCTGGCCGGGGCCTCCCAAACGTGGATCGCGACCTTGCAAGGGCATGGCACGCCGCTCACCCTGACACTGACCGCCCAGGCCGAGACGCAGTACGGCTTCCTGGCCGCCGCGCACTTCCCGGACACCCCCGCCTACCCCGGCACGACCTTAAGCGGCACGCTATCCCTGACCAGCACGGCGAACACCACCCAAACGCTGAGCGTGGTCATCAGCGACACGTGGAGCACAAGCACGCCCTTCACCCTCACGCTGGGGGCCTGGGAAAGCGTCACCATCCCGCTGGTGGTATCCATTCCGGCGGATACAACGGAGGGTGAGCAAGGCCGGATACAAGCCAGAATCACCGCCCAGGACGGCCCTCCCCTGGAGGTCAATGCACACGCGCAGGTGTCGGTCGTCTGGCGACGGGTGTATCTGCCCGTGTTGCAGCGTTGAGGCGCCTGACAGGCTCCGCCTCGTGAGCCACCCATACCACGAGTGGCATAGGCAGGTCAGCAATACATAGCACAGGGACTGGCAGATGGATTGCCAGTCCCTGTGCTATAAACTATCGCACGACTCCCGCAGGGCGTCTCAACATCTCCTTGAGCGTCTCAGCCAGGCGCACCATCCCCTGCTCAATCTGTTCCGGGAGGGCATTGGAGAAATTGATGCGCATGGTGTTGTGTCCCCCACCCAAGGGGTGGAAAGGCGCGCCGGGCACAAAGGCCACCTTGCGTTCCACCGCTTTCTCAAGCACATCGGCGGCATCCAGGTACTCAGGCAGCGTAACCCACAAGAACAGCCCGCCCTGGGGGCGCGTCCAACGCACTTCGGAGGGGAAGAGTTCTTCCATCAGCGAAAGCATCAGATCGCGGCGCTGACCATACACCTTGCGAATTTCGAGTACGTGTTGGTCAATGAAGCCCCCCTTCCCGACTTCGTAGCCCACCATCTGGTTGAAGGTTGGCGTGTGCAGGTCAGCGCCTTGCTTAGCCTGCACCAATTTGCTGATGACGCCGGGAGGCGCTACCACCCATGCCAATCGCAACCCAGGGGCCAGCGTCTTCGAGAAAGTGCTCAGATAGATGACATTCCCGGAGTAGGTGGCATGGCTGTTGCCGCGATATTCGCTATCCAACGTCACCACCGAGGGGATATGCGCTCCCTCGTAACGCAACTGCCCGTAAGGGTCATCCTCAATGATGGGCACACCGTACTGGTCGGCCAGGGCAATTAACTGCTGACGACGTTCCTTGATGAGCGTGACACCGGTTGGATTTTGGAAATTGGGCAGCACATAAATGAACTTAGGGCCGGTGCGCAGAGCGGCCTCGAGCGCATCGGTGCGCATCCCGTACTCATCGCTGGGGACGGTGACGTATTGCGCTCCGTAGGCATTCCAGGCCTGGATGGCGCCCAGGTAGGTGGGGTTTTCTACCAAAATGCGGTCGCCGGGGTTGATGAGGATTTTCCCCAACAGGTCAAGTGCCTGCTGCGACCCAGAAGTAATGAGCACGTTATCGGGGGTGACATACATCCCATAACGCTTCGTGTGGCGGCAAATCATCTCCCGCAGCGGGAGAAAACCTTCGGTGGTGCTGTACTGCAAAGCCTGTGCGCCGTGCTTTTCCAGCACCACGCGGGCGGCTTCTTCCACTTCTTTCACCGGAAATAACTCGGGAGCCGGCAGGCCGCCGGCAAACGAGATGATATCCGGTTTCTGGGTCAGTTTGAGCAACTCACGAATGGCAGAACTTTTCATGTGCTGCGTGCGCTGAGCGTAACGGTAATCCCACAAAGTATCAAAGCACATCGTTAGGTCTCCTTTCAGATTATCGAGGTAATTACCTGCTTGTCCGGCATAGAACACAAATTTCAGCAAACTGAAGTACCGCCGACCTACCTGTGCCATGGAATGATACGCGGTGGTATGGTCGGCCTTGCCGGGCAAAGCCTGGCAATACGTTTGCTAGAAAGGCGCTCGTGTTTCGCAACACCTGCGAATGATTTGGAAAACCAGGCAGGCAGTTACGGAAAGGGGGAGAAACATCCCACAAAAAAGCCTCCCTATCCAGGGAGGCTTGCAAAATCTACAGTTTGGGGAAGCGGGGTAGGACAACCGCTTCGGTAGGGAGTACGGTGCGATCTCCAGGGGTAAGGTCGGCCGGAGGCTTGAGTGGCTTATCCGGTGCGCCCTGAAAGATGTAAATCAACGTACCCTCCTGGGCATATTTAAGCGGGATGTAAGCCTGACCGGTCAACGTGCCGTCCATATCGACGGCACAACTGGTGACAACGCCGATCACCTTGCCTTGCTTATCGAGCACCGGGTCGCCCAGATGGGCCATGCGGGTGCCTTTGCGGGGGAAGTGGAAGCGCACGACGACATTTTTGCGCGTTTTCTCACGCGCCAGGTAGGCCTCACGCCCGATAAACCACGGTTTATACACCTTGACATAGGCACCAAAACCGGCCTCACCTACGCCCAAATTAAGTTCGCCGCCCATCTCATGGCCGTAAAGCGGCAAACCGGCCTCGGTGCGCAGGGAATCGCGCGCCCCAAGACCACAGGGCTTCAGCCCGTAGGGTTCGCCGACTTCCAACAGCGCCTTGAACAAATCGGCTGCCCGATCGGGGTGGACAAACAACTCGAAGGCCATCCTTTCGCCGGTGTAACCGGTGCGGGAGACCACCAAATCGAACCCGCCGACTTCGGCCTCGCACAATTCCGTGCGTTTGAGGCGCATGATGCGTTTGCGGGTCTCGCGGTCGCAACCCAACGCCAGCAGGATATCGCGCGCGCGGCGTCCCTGCAAGGCGATGTCTACGCGCATATCGGGACCTTCTTTGGGGTCACGCAGATTGCGCAGGGTGAGGTTGTAGCCATAAGCCCGCGCCCAGGGACGGGCGTTATCCACGCACACTGTGCCCTCGCGCACGGCATTCAACCAGGCCCAATCCTTATCATCGTTGGAGGCATTAACCACCATCAGGTACTTCTCATCATCCCGACGGTAGACCAGCAAATCGTCAATCACATTGGCATCCGGATCGAGCAGATGGGTATAAAGCGATTCACCTACTGCCAGTTTACCCACGTGGTTAGCACATACGCTATCCAAAAACGCACATGCATCCGCACCTTCGGCCTGGTAAACGCCCATGTGCGCGACATCGAACAAGCCGGCCGCCTGACGCACGGCCAGATGTTCTTCGACAACCGAGGAATACCAGACCGGCATCTCCCAACCGGCAAAGGGAACCATCTTGGCGCCCAATGCTTTGTGCAAGTCGTAGATCGGGGTCCGCCTGAGGTTGGATTCATCTTCCGGAGGGGCCTGCCACTCAAAAGGTGGTAGGGGCTCGCCGCTCCCTTCAGGGGGGATGCCGATATACCAGGGTTTACGCGCCCCTACGGGGTCACCGGTCACCCGCGGTTCCGCTAAGGCTGTGGAATCAGCAACCACCACCGGGCCGGGAATCTTGCGCAGAAGGTCTTCATCAAAAGTGATGTAGCCATCGCTCAAATCCCGCAGGAAAGCAGCCGCCAACGGCAAATCCTTGGAGGGCAGGTTGAGGCGAAACTCCGTCGCTGAAAGGCAGGTGATGTAGCCCTCCACCGCGCCTTGCGGCAGGTTCAGACGGGTGGGTTGACTCTCGCCCGATTGCAACGCTTCGATATCGCTACTGAGCACGAAATTAAGGAAGGAACGCACCTGCTCACCGCTCAGGTCGAGGGCATCCCAGGGTTCGCCGGAAGACGTGTCATCATCCAGATAGGCGAAGTGCGGTGCCCCGTGGCGGGCAGGCACAAAGTCGATACCGGCCTGCTCGGCCAACTGGCGCACACGGATTTTGGCATCTTCCAGGAAGAGAAAATCGACCTTGGCGCGCAAGAGTGGGCGGCTACGACCGGGCAGGGTGAAGGGCGTGGTAGCCTGAAACAGGTCGGCGATGATGTCGGCCAGTGCCTGCATCTCGGCTTCCTTGAAACCCCGTTGCGTGACCCACGGGGAGGCCATACGGATACCGGTGGGATTCAAAGCCGAAGTATCGCCGGGGATGGTGTTGCGGTTGAC
>DAOTZN010000350.1:0-4461 GCA_034434095.1 Anaerolineales bacterium | reverse complement strand
CCTCCTCACGTTCATCATAAATGGATGCCTTCCAGACAACGCACGCCTATGAAAATTCTCCATTTTGCCGACGCTCATATTGATATTGCCAGTTATGGCCGCCGAGACCCCGAAAGCGGACTGCCGTTGCGGGTATTGGATTTCCTCAAGTCGCTAGACACTATTGTGGATACCGCTATTGAAGAGGGGGTAGACCTGGTGCTTTTTGCCGGTGATGCTTATAAGGACCGCAACCCCGCACCGACCTATCAGCGCGAGTGGGGACGGCGTATCATGCGCCTGTCCAAAGCCGGCATCTCAACGCTGCTTTTGGTGGGCAATCACGACCTTTCCCCGGCATTGGGGCGTGCACACGCATTAGAGGCCTTCGATACGCTTGACGTGCCGCATGTGGTGGTGGCCAGTCGCCCCCAATTTTATACCCCGGATGACCTGGGGGTGCCTTTGCAAGTCATCGCCCTGCCGTGGATTAGCCGTTCTGGGATGGTGGCCTACCTTGACCTACCGCCTGGCAATCCGGCGGAACTCAACGAACAACTCGAAAATCGTTTATCTGGGCTGTTGGAGCAGTGGATAGCAACTCGTGACCCCGATTTGCCCTTGATTCTGACCGCGCACGCGTCCGTACAAGGGGCTGTCTATGGGGCGGAACGTACCGTTTCTTTGGGGGGCGATTTGGTGCTTTCCGGTTCGTTGGTGCGCAACCCGGCTTTTCAGTACGTAGCCCTGGGGCATATCCACAAAAAGCAAGACCTGAATCCCAATGGGCAGCCGCCGGTGGTGTATCCCGGCTCCATTGAGCGCGTCGATTTTGGGGAGGTCAACGACGACAAATATTTCGTCATTGCCGAGGTGGAAGTTGGCAAACCTACCCGCCTGGATTGGCGCAAATTGGACACGCGACCCTTTGTGGATCTCTCTTGCACCTTGGACGGCAGCCGCGCAGACGTCACCGAGCAATTGCTGGAATTGTTACAGCCGCCGGAGAAACTCCGCGATGCCATTGTGCGGCTGCGAGTGACCTATCCGGCAGAATGGGAAGATCGCATTGACGATGACTTGTTGCGCCAGGCGGCCGAGCAGGCCCTGGAGTTTCACCTGGTCAAACGCCCGCAAACCGAAGCGCGCGTCCGCCTGCACACGGAGGGTGATTTAAGTGCCTTATCGCAAGTTGATTTGTTGGAGCGCTACCTGCAAAGCGTCCATACTAGCCCCGAGGAAATCGAAATCCTGAAAGGCCTGGCCGCGCCCATCTTGGCGGCAACGCTCGATGAGGACGAGTGAGGTATGAAAAATAAATGGTTGTGGCTATGGATTGGAGTTGTCGCGCTTTGGCAAGCGCTTCCTGTGATTGTAGGGCAGGGCGCGCCTTCGTCGGATGCCATCAGTATGCCCGGCCCGGTGATACTGACCTATGCTAACCCCAACAATAAAACGCGGCGTTACGTGCCCCCGCCCTCCGAATTCCGGCGCAACCGACCTACAGCGGTCATTACGGTGAATTTCATCGGCACGTGGGACCCGCAAGCCCAGGCCGCTTTTCAGTATGCTGCCGATATTTGGGCCGCCAGTGTGGTTTCCTCCGTGCCTATTGTGGTGAACGCCGAGTGGGCGGCACTGCCCAGTGGGGTGTTGGGTAGTGCCGGTGCAACCAGCGTCTACCGAAACTTTTCCGGGGCGCCGCTTTCCGGCACCTGGTATCCGGTAGCCATGGCGAATGCGATTGTTGGAAGCGATTTAAACGGTGGCAGCCCGGAGATTCAGGCGCAATTTAGCAGCGCTTTTCCGAATTGGTATTTTGGCACTGATGGGCAGACACCTCTCAATCGATATGACTTTGTCACCGTTGTCTTACATGAATTGGGGCATGGCTTGGGTTTTGCCGGTTCGATGACCGTAGATGATGGCTCCGGTAACTCCGAGTGCACCGGCGTGGCGGGGATAGGTTGCTGGGGGTTTGGAACAGGCTATCCGATGGTGTACGACCGCTTTACGGAAAATGGCAGCGGTACAACGTTACTTTCTTTTCCCAACAATTCTTCCCAATTAACGGCACAATTGACCAGTGGCAATGTCTTTTTCAAGGATGGTGGACAACGCTACGAATTGTATGCTCCCTCCACGTGGGTACAGGGCTCCAGTTATTCGCATTTGGGAGAAAGTTACAACGGGACTCCCAATGCCTTGATGACCTACAGTGTTGGCCAAGGGGAAGCCATTCACGACCCAGGGGCGGTGGCGCGCAACATGTTCAATCGCATGAGGAATGGAGTTTACGTCGCAACGCCGACCCCTACTCCGAGCGCCTCCCCGGGGGTAACCACCTCTCCAACGGTCACATCTTCCCCCACTTTTTCTCCCACTCCTACGTTGACCCCTGGGACGCCTACACCTGCTCCCACCCGCTGGACATACCTGCCGTTGGTGCTGCATCAGCAGGTGATAGCTACGCCTACCCCTACGCCGCTGCCTGCCGATAACTGGCTGGGTTATCTCAACGGTTTGCGGGCCATTGGCGGGTTGCCGGCGGTGAGCGAAAACGTCACCTGGAGCAACGGTTGTACCTTGCATAGCCTCTACATGGTCAAGACTGATACCATTGCCCACGCAGAAGACGCTAACAGCCCGTGGTATACCGCAGAGGGAGATGCCGCCGCAAGGAACAGTAACCTGGTGGTTTTTTCGAGTGTAGGGGTAATCGATACCGCTGCGCTGGATTTATGGATGCTCGGGCCTTTCCACGGGGTAGGGATGATTGATGCCGCTTTGCAACGCGTTGGGTTTGGCAGTTATCGGGAGGCCACCGGTACCTGGCAGATGGGCGCTTGCCTGGACGTGTTGCGCGGCCGGGATGGCATACCCGCGGGGGTAACCTTCCCGTTGATGTGGCCGCAGGACGGCGAACGCCTGCCGTACACTTCTAACACCCTCAATGAGTCGCCAGACCCCTTGACCTCATGCCCTGGATACAGCACCCCGGTAGGACCTCCCATTTACTTGTTGCTCGGCCCAGGTTCGAGTGTGACACCCAATGTGACCGCTTCCTCCCTGAAACAGGGGAATACCACGTTGGAGCACTGCATGATTGATAGTAGCACGTACACCAATCCGGATAGCGCGAGCCAGGACCTTGGCCGGGCAATTTTAGCCATGCGCGATGCGGTGGTTTTATTGCCTCGCCAACCGTTGACCGCTGGCGCGACTTATACCGTTTCGATAACGGCAAATGGGCAGACCTACACCTGGCAATTTACCGTACAGGCCGGTGCCTTGCGTTCCCTGAATCAATGGCAAGAAATCCCTGCACAGATACGTTGAATTGTAGGGTTTTTCGTTGTACAATCGAACTGTGATGCGACGCGGGTCTGTCTAAAAGGTTTCTGTTTGTTGGAAACCCCATCCTGTTACAGGATGGGTGAAGGACATGTTCAACTTTCGTTCAGGAGGTGTTACGATGGGCTTTGAAGTAACCTGGTATGGTCACGCCACTTTTGGCGCGCAAACAGGGGGCTACAAATTGTTGATTGACCCCTTCTTTACCGGTAACCCGGCGGTGACTGCCAGCGCCGATGATGTCGGTGCCGATTTCATCCTGGTTAGCCACGGGCATGGAGACCACGTCGGCGATGCGGTAGCGATTGCCAAGCGCACCGGCGCAACGGTGATCGCCAATTTTGAGATTGTCAACTGGTTCAACGCCCAGGGCGTGGAGAAGGCGCATCCACAGCATATTGGCGGCGGCTTTCAGCATCCCTTTGGGTACCTCAAGTTGACGCAGGCCTTGCATGGCTCGGTGCTGCCCGATGGCACTTATGGCGGCAATCCGGCCGGCTTTCTCCTGACGACCAACGATGGGGAGAAAATTTACTTTGCCTGCGATACCGGTTTGTTTGGTGATATGCGCTTGATTGGCGAAGAGGGCGTTGACCTGGCACTGCTCCCGATTGGAGATAATTTCACCATGGGCCCCGATGACGCCTTACGGGCAGTGAAACTCATCCAGCCCAAGCATGTCATCCCGGTGCATTACAACACCTGGCCGCCCATTGCGCAAGACCCGCAGGCCTGGGCAAAGCGCGTGCAGGAGGAGACTTCTTCCCAGGTACATGTGCTGCAACCCGGAGAGAGTTTTTCGCTCTGAATTCGGCCTATAACGAAACGCTGGCGTTTTTGAGTGTGCTCCTGTTCTCCACAGGAGCACACCTTTTTCAGGCAAGTTTCATCTTCCAACGGCGGAAGGTTGTTATAATGGGGCTGCATTTTAATGGATTGGTTTTGTATCATCTCAATATTCTGGGGCATCTCAGCGTTTTTTACCACAAAGCCTTTAACCTTTCCTTCGTGCTTTTGGGCCTTTGTGGTGAGATTTTTTATTGTGCCCTATGGTCGGTTCCCCTATTTTTGAGAAGTCGCCATGAACTCTGTTCACCACCAAGCATGAAAATGTGCTATAACCTGAGC
>DAOTZN010000349.1:0-2237 GCA_034434095.1 Anaerolineales bacterium | reverse complement strand
AGTACCCCCACCGCGACTCGAACGCGGGTCTTCGGCTCCGGAGGCCGACGCTCTATCCACTGAGCTATGGGGGCATGTGACGGCCTGCATTTTACTACGTCTCACGCCGTGTTGCAAGGGGTTTTGCCTGGCTGCGCTTTTTGCTCTTCCTCTACACCTTCTACTGCGGGTAATCCCCGCGATTTGCAACGGCGTGTTCAACCGCTAAAAGGTCGAGCAGATGGAGAGACATTCCCCAACTGCCCGACCTTCCTCCCCAAAAACAGGCGGCCTATCCAACCTGCACGGCTTTGGCTTTGGATGCAGGAATGTTTTGTCTACGCAGCCCCAGCCCAATGGCCACAAAATACCCTACGTAAGCGATGACTTCGGTCAACGAGGGATTGCCATTGTAGCCAAACAGTGCTTTCAAAATTTCTCCCAGCGTAGATTTTTCGTCCAAAATGAAATTGATATTCCACACGTGCTCGATGATAGCCGGAATCCAGCCGACTTCATTGAACTCGTGGACGCCATGCGCCACCAGGCCGGCGGCGAAAACCAGCAGCAGTGCGCTGGTGACCTGAAAGAACTTGCGCAAATTCAAGTTGATAGTTGCTTTGAACAATCCCCATCCCAAGGCCACTGCCAACGCCAGCCCCAAAAGTGCGCCTATCAATGTTTGACGAGCGTCGGTGGCCATTGTCGCTGCGGTCAGGAAAAGCACAAATTCAATCCCTTCGCGCACAACGGCCAGGAAAGCCAGGGAGAACAACGGCACGTGACTTGTCTGCATGGTAGCCTGGCGCACTTCTGTTTCCAGTTTCTGCTGCATGTGACGGGCTTGCCGCGCCATCCAAAAAATCATCCAGGTCAGCACCACAGCGGCCAATAGCATCGTTACCCCCTCAAAAATCTGCTCGGTTGCGCCGGTAAACGAAGCGCCCACCGCGTTCAGGCCGATGGCCGCCAAGAGACTGATGAGCGCGGCGCTCAGCACGCCCGCCCAGACCGTAGGGGCCAGGTCGGAACGCTTGATTTTGCGCAACGCGCCAAACAAAATGCCAACAATCAGGGCTGCTTCCAACCCTTCCCGCAAGGACAACAACAGAGAAGCAAGCATAAAATTAGAAACCTCCAAAATGTTTTGGGATCTGAAAAAAATCAATCTGCGGTTAAGCAAAAAAAACGCCGGCCTCCAGTTAGAAGTACCATTAGCCAATGTTTTTCGGCCAGCAAATTATCAACCAGGCAAGGTTGCGGCACATTCTGCGCAATACCCTTCAAAGCAAATACACGCACTGGTAAAGCGAATGCCCAGTTCGGCACTGAGTTCTTGGCGTGCCTGCTGAATGTGCTCTGTTTGGATTTCCAGCACCTTCCCACAATTTCTACAGTGAAAATGGTAATGCTCACCTTTACCGGCGCGTTCGTAATACTCGCGAGTATGGTCGCTGGTTAGATAGCGCTGCCGCACCAGTCCTAACTCTTTGAACTTTGCCAGCGTGCGATACACCGTTGCCAGGCTAATGCTGTCATCCAACTGACGAGCCCGCTCGTAGATGGCCTCGGCGTCCAGGTGTTCGCTCGATTGCTCCAAGACCTGAAGCACGACCATACGTTGCGGAGTAGCCCGCAGTCCGGCCTGATGTAAACGATAGGTGATATCGGGAGAAACATTCATTTTTATCGTTTTTGCAATTGCGAACCATTCTCAATTATGACGCTGCTATTTTACCCGCTTTTGGGGTGAGCGTCAACTCAGGTTTCGTCAAAGAATAAGTTCCCTCACTCGCTCGCCAGGCAGCATCATTGCAAGTGACTCCATAGCGCTGCTCAAACGGAAAGGAACGGAGCAGTTTTTGGGCAAGATGTAGGATAGGCTTTCAGCCTGTTCACAGCCTGGAAGACCTGCGCTACAAGACAAATTCTCAGGTGCTCAACATTAGCTTCTGCTAAGTTTCTTAGTATCGGCAACCCGGGAACGCCGACCTCCAGGTCGGCAAACCGGGAACGCCAGAGCAACCCCACCCCAAGCGCAGCATAAGGGAAGATGCCCTCACAAGCGTCTCTGTGCTATCCAGCGCCATCCAAAAGAAAGCAAACCACCCAGCAACGCCCCTGCCACCAAAAAACGCCACCATTGACCCGAATCGGCCGAAGCCGGCGGGTTGATCGGGCTTTCTGGCGTAGATGTTGGGGAAGGCGAAACCCGCGCGGGGGCGGTCTTCGTCGGGGTGGGTGTACGGGGCGTGGCC
>DAOTZN010000348.1:0-12878 GCA_034434095.1 Anaerolineales bacterium | reverse complement strand
ATGTCGGCAGTATCAATGAAGTTGATACCTGCTTCCCAGGCGGCATCTAGAATTTGGAAAGACAAGTCTTCGTCAGCACTCCAGCCGAATTGCATGGTACCCAGGCAAAGCGGGGAGACTTTAAGGCCGGTACGTCCTAAATTACGGTACTGCATACAGGTACCCTCCAGTCTAATAAAGTGAAATGCCGAACTGAGGCGTTGATTGTTGCCGCAGGCCATTTCGCACTGACGGCAGACAAACACGCTGCCAAAGTGCCACACAAAGCGGCAGCCGGGGCGATGGCCGTGGGGACGGCCTCCGCTCCCATCATTAATACTCCAACAATGCTTTAATGGTTTGTTCCAGGCGTTCACCCATCGGCAGGATGGCCTCCATGGCCGCTACGTTGTAGGGGATGGGGTGGTCAGGGACGGTCAGGCGGCGCGGTGGGGCGTCCAGGTACTCAAAGGCCTGCTCGTTGACCACGGTGATAATTTCGGAAGCGAAACCAACCGTGCGGCTATCTTCATGGACGACCAGCAAGCGCCCGGTCTTGCGCACGCTGGCGAGCACGGCTTCACTATCCCAGGGGATGATGGTGCGCAGGTCGAGCACCTCCACCAGATTGGGGTGGGCGTCGGCGGCTTCTAGCGCCGGGTAGACCATCGCTCCCCAGGTGACCAGCGTCAGGCGGTGGCCCTCCGTCAGTTGGGCGGCCTGCCCGAAAGGCAAGCAGTAGTCTGCTCCAGGATAGGGACGGCGGGCGATGCGGCTATCCAGCAAGGCGCGATGTTCAAAGAACAGCGTGGGATCGTCACTGCGTAAGGCCGTACGAAGCAATCCGGCGGCATCTTCGGCGTTGGAGGGGTAAGCAATCCGCCAGCCGGGCAGGTGTGCGTACACCGCTTCGCCGCTCACGCTGTGCCACGGGTCGCCGGTTTTGCGGGCATAGCCCACCGGCATGCGCACCACCATGGGGGCGGCAAACTTCCCTGCCGTGCGCCAGCGTAGCGTCCCGATATCTGAAATTTGTTCGTGTGCCGGGTCGGCGTACTTGCGGAACTGAATTTCCGGCACCGGCAAAAGGCCGTTCATCGCCATACCGGCTGAGCGCCCGATGATGCCGTCTTCGTTGAGGGAGGTGTCGAAGACGCGCGCCTCGCCAAAGCGGCTTTGCATGCCGACGGTCGCCCCGTGGACGCCGCCTTTAAGCCCCACGTCCTCGCCAAAAACCAGAATGCGCGGGTTGATGGACATCTCGTCCTCCAAGGTGCGGCGTACCGCTTCAATCAGGTTGATGCGCGCCCCCTGGGGGTGGGGTTCAGACGTGCCCATAGGGGGCAGCGCTCCCTCAGGGCGTAGCCCACCCTGAAGGGGTGTCAGCCCCTCAAAGAACACGTGCCGCCCGATGGTGTCCGGGTCTGGTGGCGGGGCTGCTTCGGCCTCCTGGATGGCCTCTTCCACCGCGGCCTGGGCTTCGGCCTCCAAGGCCTGCCATTCGGCCTCGCTCAGGTGGCCTGCTTGCAGTAGATAATCCCGCAGCCGTGGCACGGGGTCCCGCTGGGCTTCTGCTTCCCGCTCTGCGGGGGTTTTGTAAGCCTGTGTGTCGATGAAGGTGTGCCCTAGTAGACGCGGCACAGAGAGACGCACCAACGCCGGGCCGGCACCGTTACGAATGTGCGCCACGGCTTGCGAGATGGTTTCCCAGGCCGCCGCGGGGTCCGTACCGTCGGCGGAAAAGCATGCCAGGTTGCCGTAAGATTTCAGGTTGGCGGTGATGTCTCCGTTGGGGTATTGCAACTGGGAGCGTACCGAAATACCAAAGCGGTTGTCTTCGATGAAGAATAGGTAGGGCAGGCGTAAGGTGGTGACGATGTTGAGGGCTGCCCAAAAGCCATTGGCGGCCACGCTGCCATCCCCGCCCAACGCAACGGCCAGCGCGCCCTGCCATTCCTTTTCGCCCAGGGTTTGGGCGCGGTAGATGATGGATTGTGCCCAGCCGGCCGCAGGGGTGTACTGCGCACCCACGTTGCCCGATGTGGGCAGTATGGTAGCGCGTTGACGGCGCGGCAGGTTGAACATTACCCCCACTTCCCGCCCCTCACAGAGACTGTGGGTGCGGGCGAAACCACCGGCCAGGGCTTCGCTTAACGTCAAGCCGTTGGCGAGTACAAAAGGCCGTGAGCGGTAGTAAACCGTAGCGGCATCGTGCGGATGGTCGAGGGCCTCGGCCAGCAAAACCTGGGCCAGCTCATGCCCCATTGCAGAAAATTGGTACTTGATCTTCCCCGCGGGGGTCAGGTCATTGACTTCGCGTTCGTCCAGATAACGAGAATAGAGCACAGTGCGAGCAATATGTTGCCAATTGGGAGATTGCATGAGCCTTCCTTTGGGGTGGTAGTTGTTAATCGGTTTCGGGGATAATTATACGCGAAATTGTCGGCTTTTGGGGTCGGTCGGCTGGAAGCCGACTACACATCATTTGCACACCGGCTGCGCACCGTCGTGTATGCCTTGGCACGGTGGCGCACAGGCTGGGATGGTTCAGAAATGAGTACGATGTCGCGAAGCCACCCGTTCAGTGCGTGGAAGTCCTTTGGCCTGGAGGGGTAGCGGCGGGCATTGCCCGCCGCTACCCCTTTCACGAACTGAGGTAGGACTTCAGTTCGACTCCTCGCAGTGGCATTTGGTTGTGGCTAGAAGCCGCACTCCCTCACATATTTGGAGCACCAAATGAACCATCCCCGCAGGCCAATAAAAAAAAACCAGATGGCAGCGCCACCCGGTTTGTATTTTTTGAGCAGATTATTCTTTTCCCTTAGCCAGTTTTGCCCAACTATCTCTTAGGGAAACGGTCAGGTTGAACACCGGCTTTTCCGGCGTGCTATCTGGGTCGGTCACAAAGTAGCCTTTGCGCTCAAACTGGAAGAATTCACCGGGCGCCGACTGCGCCAGGGAGGGTTCCACCTTGCAATTCGACAGGATTTGCAGCGAATTGGGGTTGAGGTAATCCAGGTAGGTCTTGCCTTCTTCGGCATCCATCGGGTTAGGGACGGTAAACAAGCGGTCGTACCAGCGGACCTCAGCATCCACGGCGTGGGGAGCCGAAACCCAGTGAATGGTGCCTTGCACCTTGCGGCCATCGGGGGCGTAACCGCCGCGTGTTTCGGGGTCGTAGGTGCAGTGCAATTCGAGAATTTCTCCCTGCTCGTTCTTGATGACTTCGTTGCAGGTGATGAAGTAGCCATAGCGCAGGCGTACCTCCCGCCCAGGAGCCAGCCGGTAGTACTTGCGGGGTGGGTTTTCCATAAAATCCCTGCGCTCAATGTACAGTTCGCGGCTGAAAGGAATTTGACGCTTACCGGCGCTCTCGTCTTCGGGATTGTTGATGGCGTCTAGCCATTCCACCTGCCCTTCAGGGTAGTTGGTGATGACCACCTTGAGCGGCTCAAGCACGGCCATGCGCCGCGGGGCGCGCTGGTTGAGGTCCTGGCGCAGATGGTGTTCCAGCAACGCGATGTCAATAACGCTATCGTTTTTGGCTACGCCGATGTCTTCGCAGAAATTTCGGATGGCTTCGGGGGTGTAGCCGCGCCGCCGCAGCCCGGAAAGGGTAGGCATGCGCGGGTCGTCCCACCCGTTGACGTGGCCCTCTTGTACCAGTTGAATCAACCGCCGTTTGCTGAGCACGGTGTAACTCAGGTTCAGACGCGCAAATTCAATTTGACGCGGCTTGTGAGGCACGGGCAAGTTATCTAAGAACCACTCGTACAGTGGGCGGTGATTCTCAAACTCCAGGGTACAAATGGAATGTGTGATGCCCTCGATGGCGTCAGATTGTCCGTGGGCGAAGTCGTACATCGGGTAGATGCACCATTTGTCGCCGGTGCGGTGGTGCGTGGCGTGCAGGATGCGGTACAGCACCGGGTCACGCAGGTTCATGTTCGGGGAGGCCATGTCGATTTTGGCGCGCAGCACGCGGCTGCCATCCGGAAATTCCCCGTTTTTCATGCGCTCGAACAAATCCAGGTTCTCCTCTACGCTGCGGTTGCGGTAGGGACTGTCCTTGCCGGGTTCGGTCAGCGTGCCGCGGTAGGTGCGCATTTCCTCCGGGCTGAGGTTGTCCACGTAGGCTTTGCCTTGCTTAATGAGGTCTACTGCCCATTCGTACAATTGGTCGAAGTAATCGGACGCAAAGCGCAGTTCATCCCAGGTGTACCCCAGCCATTGTACATCCTGCATGATGGATTGCACGTACTCTTCTTCTTCTTTGGTGGGGTTGGTATCATCAAAGCGCAGGTTGCACTTCCCGTTGTATTTTTGCGCCAATCCGAAATTGAGCACGATAGATTTGGCGTGCCCAATGTGCAGGTAGCCGTTGGGTTCCGGTGGAAAGCGGGTGTGCACCCGATCGTAACGGCCGGTACGCAGGTCTTCTTCAATCAATTCGTGAATGAAATGGGTGGGGGCTTCGTTGGTCATATTTTTTTCTCCACAGGTGAAATTGTCTCGCATTTTAACACATCTTGCGTGTGCGTGGTGTTTTTTATGGAAAGTCTGGTGCGGAAACAAGGCTGCGCCGTGCTTCCACTCGTGCTATAATTTCAACGACTTCGTAACCACCGGCGTAGCACCGGCAAATTCATTCTCCCGTGGACAATTATGACCTTTGACCCGACACAATTACGCACCTTTGTTCTCATTCTGGCGGCCTGGAGTGCGGCATTTCTAGCCGCCTTGTGGCTTAGTTTGGTGATTTGGACGTACCGCGATATCCGTAACCGGGCACGCGACCCGTTGGCGCGCTTTTTGGCCGTGTTGGTGGTCAGTGTGCTCTTCTTGCCGGGTATTGCGGTGTACTTGATTTTGCGTCCGCCGCGCACGCTGGAAGATGAGTACCAGAACACGCTGGAAGAAGAAGCCCTGCTGCAGGCCATCGAAGATATTGCCCTGTGCCCAGGTTGTGGACGGCGTACCCGCGAGAACTGGATGGTGTGCCCTAACTGCCACACCAAACTCAAAAAGCCCTGTCACCATTGCGGAAAGTTGATGGATTTGTCGTGGAACCTGTGCCCTTATTGTGGCACGCCCGCCCCCGGGGTGCGCCGCGAAAGCCTGACGTTGGACGAGGCCTTGCAGCCGTTGGCGGTGGATCTGAGCGACGAATCGCAAGCGGAAGAAGCCTGAAGCAGGTGGACAGGCCGGGAGCCTATTTGGGCTCGTCTTTTAGGAAGTGTTTACCGTGAAAAAAGTTGGTATTGCTGTTGTTGTCCTGCTTTTTGTGTTGGTGGCTATCTATCTTTGGCCGGTGCCGCACAAAGATTTTGAAGCACTGGCCGCCAACGTTGCGCCGGAAACGCGCCAATCCTTGCTTGCTTTTCGAGCAGGGCACGCAGTGAAGTCGGTGAGTGTTGGTGAGTTGGTGTGGGAATATGTGGCGTTTGGCAGCGGGGAGAAAACCATCCTGTTCTTACATGGCATGACGGGCGCTTATGACATCTGGTGGCAGCAAATGGAGACGCTCTCCGAGCAGTATCGGGTGATTAGCGTGACCTATCCACCGGCGGAGACACTGCAGGCCATGAGTGAGGGCGTTTTGGCAATTCTGGATGCTGAGGGCGTAGAGCAAGTCTACGTGGTGGGTACTTCGCTGGGGGGGTATTTGACGCAATACTTGCTGGCTAATTTCCCCGCGCGGATTGAAAAAGCGGTTTTTGCGAATACCTTCCCTCCGAACGATATTTTGCGCCAAAAGAACGAGAAACTCATCAAGGTGCTGCCGTTCTTGCCCAATTGGCTGGTGATGCGTGTCTTCCGCAACAGCACTGTGGAGAATATCTATCCGGCTTCCGGGTATTCGGAGTTGGTGTTGGCGTACATGCTGGAGCAAGTTTCCGGGCGGATGAGCAAAGCGCAGGTCATCGCGCGTGCCAAAGCGGTGATTGAACCTTTCGCGCCCCCCGATGTGGAAAATCTGGGCATTCCGTTGATGATTATTGAGGCCGATAACGACCCGCTAGTTGAAGCAACGCTGCGGGAGCAATTGAAAATCATTTATCCCATCGCAGAAGTGCATACCCTTCATGCCGTGGGGCATTTCCCTTACCTCAATGTCCCGCAGGACTATAGCGCCCTGCTGTCGGATTTCTTTGGTAAGTAGTGGCGTTGCGTGCAAAGCATCTGAGCCGTAGCACGCCGGTAACTTTTGGGAATCTGGTGGAACCGGCGGATAGTCAATCTACAGATGGACGTTGAAAGCATTCTTCAGCGTTGGAGAGTTGACACAAAGACGCGGTGGCGCAAAGAAAATCACGTTTTAGCGCCACAACCGGCCGACCTGGAGGTCGGCGTTCCCACTTTGCCGACCTGGAGGTCGGCGTTCCCAGCCGTTGCCCCCAAACTAGATGAAGCGAAAGAACAGCATGATATCCCACAGTAAATTTTAGACAAACCTAAAGGAGCAATTTATGAGTGGCATTGTGTGTGCCTTACGTGGCGGACCGGCCAGTCAGCCGACCATCCGGCGGGCGGTTGCGCTGGCCCGGGAAAGCGGCGAGACCATTTACTTTTTGTATGTGGTTAATCTCGATTTTCTCACCAGGACTTCCAGCATTCGCACGTACACCATTGAAGAGGAGATGCGCCAGATGGGGGAATTCATTTTGCTGGCCGCACAAACCTATGCTGTTCAACAGGGTGTGCAGGCGCAAGGGGTAGTGCGTGACGGTTCGGTTGGAGAACAAATTATCGCCTTGTGCCGGGAAGTTGAGGCCCACTATGTGGTTTTGGGACGACCTCAAGGCAGTGTGGAGAATAATGTCTTCGAGGGTGAGCGTCAGTTGCAGAGCTTCGCGGCGGAGGTGGCCGAACAAACCGGCGCGCAGGTGGTCTTTTCGGAGTCGGAATCATCATGATGTGGCGGAAAGCAGGCATATTTCTGTTCCTTCTGGGGGGCATCATCTTGCTGTGGCCCAAAGCGCCCGCACAGGCCGCACCCACGAAAGGAATTGTGGTCGGGCAGGTGTTGGATGCCCAGGGGCAGCCCGTGGAGGGGGTACGTGTGTGGTTGGGGGTACAAGCCGAAGATGCTCAGGTGCTGGCGGAAACCGAAACCCAGGCGGATGGCTCTTACGCATTGTACTTGCCCGAAAGCGTCACCTACGGTGATGAGGCGCAGTCGCCGAAAGGTCAGGCAGCCCTGTCGTTTTGGCAGGCGGTACCCCCAGGGGCCGGGCTTTCCCTACGGGTCACACGCGCCCACTTTGAATCCGGGGTGTTTCCCCTTTCTGGGGAGCAGGTGCAAGCCCTGAAGAACGGGGAAGCCGTCGAGTTGCCTCCCATCTTGCTGGAACGACATATCGGCCTGGCTTTCTTCGTGGCGCTGCTGGTCTTTGTGGGAATGCTGGTGATGGTTGGCTCTAGCAAAATCCACAATACCCTGGCAACCCTGGTGGGGGCCGCGCTGGTTTTTGCCATCAGTTACCTGGGACCGCTCCTGTTACCCGACCTGTTTATCTTCCGCTTTGAGCGCGCCCTGCATTACGTGGATTGGAACGTGATTTTTCTCATCCTGGGGATGATGATTGTGATTGCGGTGGTGGAGGGGACTGGCATCTTCCGCTGGATGGCTTTTCGCGCTTTTCGGATTTCTGCCGGGCGCTTGTGGCTGCTCTTGCCTATTTTGATGCTGATTACCGGCGTGGCTTCGGCTTTTTTGGATAACGTCACCACCATGCTTTTGATGACCCCGATTACCATCCAGATTGCCCTGGTGATGGGTGTCAACCCGTTGATTTTGCTCTTGCCCGAAGTGTTTGCCTCCAATGTGGTCGGCATCAGCACCCTGATTGGCACGCCTACCAATATTCTGATTGGTTCTTACGCCGGGATTTCTTTCAACGACTTTTTGGGGAACCTGACCCCGGGGGTGTTGCTGGCCTTCCTGGGGTTGGTGGGGTATAGCGAGTGGGTGTATCGCCACGAGTTGCGGAGCGCCGGGCAGGCTTCGCCGCTTTTGTTGCAAAAACTGGCCGAGAACGCCAACATTAGTGAGGCGGAGAACTTGCGCAAGGCCGGTTGGGTGGGCGCCGGAATGTTGGTTTTGTTTGCGCTAGGCGAACACATCCACCTGGTGCCGGCGGTGACCGCTCTGATGGGCGCGACGGCGCTTTTGGTGTGGATTCGCCCGGATATCGAGGAAATGATTGAGGCGGTGGATTGGACAACGCTGGTTTTCTTCATCACTTTGTTTATCGTCGTGGGCGCGATTCGGGAAGTTGGGGTGATTAGTTGGCTGGCATCCGTCATTGGGCGGATGGTGGGCAGCAATCTGTTGTTGGCGATGCTGGTCATCCTGTGGTCGAGTGCACTGCTCTCTACGGTGATTCCCAACATTCCCTTTACGGCGGCCATGCTGCCGGTGATTGGCTACCTGACGCGCGCCATCCCCGGTGCAGAGACGCTGGTGCTGTTTTACTGCCTGTCGGTCGGCTCGGCGATGGGGGGGAACGGCTCGCTGATTGGCGCTTCGGCCAACCTGGTGACTTCGGGGATTGCCGAGCGCGCCGGCTATCCCGTCACGTATAACGAATTTCTAAAACGCGGCTTCCCGGCGCTGCTGATTACGGTGGGGCTGGCGATGCTGTGGTTGCTGTTTCGCTTTTGAGGTGAGGGCCGTGTCTTCTCAACAGATAGGAGGAGACCGGCCATAGGAGACAATAAAAATATCACCACGAAGTCCCAAAGGCACGAAGGAACGGGTTAAAGGCTTTGTGTCTGCGGGCCTTTGTGGTAAAAAACGCTAAGAGACCCTAAGTTATTGAGATGATACGAGGGCCTCTAAAAATTGAGGTTTGAGATGACAAATCCTATCCAACACATTGTTTGTGCGGTGCGCGGCCAGGTACACAGCCGCGCGACCGTCAGCCGGGCGATTGACCTGGCCTTGACGCATGGGGCGCGCTTGACTTTTATTCACGTTATCGATGCGGAATTCCTGGCCTATGCCACGGTGGGCATTCCGCGTTTGATGCTGCAAGAACTGCGCTCGATGGGTGAGTTTTTGATGGTGCTTTTGAAGGAGCGTGCCGAGCGGCGCGGGGTAGCCCAGGTGGATACCGCTTTGCCGGAGGGCAACTTTGACAAGGCGCTCTTGGATTATCTTCAGACGCAATCTGCCGAGATGGTTGTGTTGGGCGCGGCTGGCCCGTCACGCCGGGAAAATGCCCTCTCTCCCTATGCGTTTGAGGCCCTGGTCAATGCCTTGCAGGCACGTGGGGTGCAGGTTGAAATTGTGGGCTGGGTGGGAACATAATGCGCTCTGCGGCGTTCTAGGGGTGTGGTGTGGGCGGCCGGGAGGCAATCATGAACGGCAAGGGGACTCTCACACCGCCAAAGTATCGTGTTGGTTCTGATCAGGATGAAATAAGGAGGATGACATGTTTCTTTCCCGTCGCTTTTTGCCCCTTTGCACGCTCTTGGGCGCTTTGGTGCTGGTTGGCCTGTGGGTGGCGTTACCCCACCGGGCGCAGGCGCACACTCTTCTCGAAACGGCGCAAACGGCTTCCCAGCCCCCTGTCAGGGTGAGGCGTGTGGCTGCCGGAGGGGGGGAACAGTCCGCTCCCTTCCTCGATTTCCTCCGGCGCCTGGAGGCCGGTAACCCAAGCAACCGCCCGGCTGCAACGATGAGCCTCAACCTGGATGTAAGCGTCGGCAGTGTGGCCGGCCGTGTGCCGACGCCCTTGCCGGTGACCGTCACGCTGCAACAGGACTTGAACGTTCCCGTATCTGCGCGCGTGATGCCGTTCTCCGATGGCGGGGGATATTGGTATTTTTTGTCCTTTCGAGATATTTTCACTTCTTTCTGGCTGCGTCCCGGCAATGTAATCTGGGTGCAACAGAGCGGACAAGCCATTTCCCTGACGGTTCCCACCTTGAGCGCCGGTTTGTTTGCTCAGCAGGACGTGCTGCGCGGCGAGGCCCCGGCGGGCGCTTCGTTGACGGCTTACCTGTTTCCTTTCGATGACCCGGCGGCTTGGTACACTGCCACCGCCACCGCACAGCCGGGCGGCGCGTATACGCTCACCTGGGCGGCGCGACCGGATATCCGACCGCGCGATAGCGGGTACTTGCGTTACAGCGTAGCACCGGAGCGTCATGTGTATCGGGCCTTCATCGCGCCTTTTTTGCGGCTCCAATCCGGTGGCTGGATGGTGGATGGTCAAACCCTACCTAACGATTGGATATCCGTTGGTTACCGGTATGGGGGTACAGATGGTTTGGGACGTTTTTCGCTCGATTTTGACTATATGTTGTACTACTACGGCAAGATTGGGATGCCGTCGCCTTTCCAACCCGGGGATGTGTATTCCCTGACGTTGGCGGATGGGATACCCGTCTCTACCACGGTGCAGGCGCTCAGCGCGCAGGCTGCCCCTCGTGGGGTAAGTGGCGTAACCGTGCCGGGTGCACAGGTGGAGATTGTGTTTTTGCAGGGGCCAATGCGCTTTGGGAGCAACACCTGGGATGGCCCGCCGGTGCAGCGCCTGAAGGTTACCGCCGATGCCGCCGGTGTGTACAGTGCTTCCTTGCCGCTGGAGGCCGGCGATTACGGCTATGTCCTGTTGAATAACTCCGATGGGCATCAGACTTTTGCCTGGTTTGCACGCCCCTACGCGCTGTTTACGCTGGGTTGGACGTGGGGCGCGGAAACGAACCTGGCCATCGGGCAGGCGAGCGACAACACCCCGCTCACGGTGAGCGTGCGCGGCCCTAGTGGCTATGTGAAGACCACCTACAGGATAGGGACAACGATGTCCAACGGCTACTTTCCACCGTTTCCTTCCTATTCTTGGTATGGAGGCGGCACGGGGATTGACGGGACGGGATTGGCGCTGGCAAGCGGTGATCACGTCACCATCACGCAGCAAGGACAAGGCACGCTGCTCAGCGCCGAGATGCCATCCTTGACGTTACAGATAGATCAGGCAGCCAATCTTTTGTACGGCGAGGCGCCCCCAGGGGCACATTTGACCGTACAGGCTTATGATGTGAGTACAGAGTATGACCCGCTGACCGTGCCCGTTACGGCTTCGCCGACCGGCACCTACCAACTGTCGCTTTCTGCCTTTGGCGGTTATAGTTCTTGGGCGATCTTCGAGGTAATTTGGCAATCGAGTGAGGGCTATGCCGTGCGGCGCATGCTCAGCGCGTACAAGAGAACCTCCTGTTTGCCGGTGATGGGAAAGGTAGAGGTGGGGGGCAATACGGTTTCCTGGTACAACTTTTCGCGCGCATCTTGCAACGCCCCCCTGACGGTTTCCCTGCGAGATGCGCACGGTAACCTCAAGGCCAGTGTCGGCACCTACGCAAGTGCTCGCAAAGTCGCGTTCTTTACCGCCGACAAAATCCAGCGCCCCGTTCCCATTCAAGGTGGCGATACGCTTGTCTTTGCGTATGAGGATGAAAGCAACACCTGGGAGGTGCCCGGGTTGGATCTCCGCCTGGACGCGTCCGGCCACCAGGTGACGGGCACTGCTCCGGCCGGTTTGCCGGTGAGCGTGAAGGTCCAACAGTTTTTTTCGCCTGATGGCAACTTGCACAGTTCCCCTACGGTGTTGACGCCCACCGCTTCGGGCGTTTTCACCCTGCCGTTGACGTTTACGCCTACCGCCGGTACGATGGCCTATGCCCGCCTGCATGTTGGCGGCGTGGAATTTATCACGCGGGATGCTTTACCCACCCTGGAGGTAGACCTTGTCCATCTGCAAGCCGGTGGCCTCTTGCCGCCGCTCATGCCGTACACCTTGACGCATTGTACAGGAACTACCTTGGTGGCCTGCACGCAGGAGGCTGCCGGTTATGCCGACGAGATGGGCGAATGGTGGGATTCCTTACAAAGCGCGCCTTCTGTGGGGGATGTTTACAGCCTGACGTTGCCCTCCGGCACGCTGACGTTGAGCGTACCGGCGCTCACGGCCTTGCTGGATGTGCGCAGCGCCTCCGTCAGCGGACAGGCGCCTGTCGGGGCGCCCTTGCTGGTGCGATTGTCTTGCCGGATATTCGATTATCTGCCCTGGGGACAGTCCCATGTGGTGACTACCGCCGATGCGAACGGCACGTATCAGGTTTCTTTCCCGAGTTTGGTCGGTTGCGAATCGTTGGATGGTGCCGTGTTTTATCTGACTTCTTCCGGTGCTGCTGCCCGTCTGGATTTCACCGCGCCCTATTGGGAGGTCACATTGGGCAGTCAAAAGGTACAGGCAAGCGCGCCTTCACCGGGCGGCAAGGTGCAAGTGGCCTGGTATGCCGCTTCTGGGGAAGTATACAGCGATTCGCTTAGCGCCGGCACGGCTTATGGCCAGATGTATTTCTATCTGCCGCAGGGTGTGCAGCCCGGCGACCGTCTGGTGATGACCGACACGCGCGGCCTGGTGGTGTCTTACACCGTGCCGCAGGTGAGCGCCAAACACGATTATGCCCGTCAAGTGTTGGTCGGTACGGCGCCTCCCAACTCGTCGGTGGAAGTGACGTTTGTGCACGCCTACGGCTCCGAGAGTGTGCGCCGTCAGACGTGGGTGGATGCCGGTGGGCACTTTGGGGTGGACACTTCCGACTTGTACCTGCTTCCTGGGTATAACGGCTATGTGACCATCTACGACCGGCACGGCAACCGCGTGAACCTGTATTTCCCGATTACCGGTTACCGGGTCTGGATGCCGCTGGTGGCGCGCTGAGCCCGGAGAGTGCCCTGGCCGGGAGGTTCTATGGGGTGTGGGCTTTTTTTAGGGTTGGCCGACCACCTGCGAGGTGGTCGGCTTGTTTTTTGGGGTAGGTTTTCCTGGGGACGAGGCGGCTTCTAGCGCCTGGGTCAGGTCGGCAATCAGGTCGGCGGTATC
>DAOTZN010000347.1:0-1946 GCA_034434095.1 Anaerolineales bacterium | reverse complement strand
GGCAACATCAATCAGTGCCATGCGAGGTTTGACTACCGAAGGGACGTTCAGATTGGATTGATATTCACAGTTGGGTGGTATTATGCAAATTATTTTTGGTGGACAATAGCATGGGTTAGGGGTTGGGGGGGTGCGCGTCGCGGTTGCCGTTGGCGTGCGCGTTGGAATACGCGTTGGAGTTCGGGTCGCGATGGGTGTGGGGGTTTTGGTCCCAAAAAACAGGCGTTTGCCACATTGTAGCCAAGGTAAACATTGAATGCAATGAACTCTTTGGTATCCGTGTAGATTACAGCCGCTGGAAAGCCTTCATACGAGGATGGAGGATAACTTTAGGTTTTCACATCTCTACTGCTTCTGGGATGCGTAAGCTCACACGAAAACCTGCAAACGGTTTTTTATCTTCAGGCATCAGTGCTAGGCGACAGCTACACCGAAGGCTACCATCGGTACGATTACTATTCCAAGCCCCACCTCTGACTATCTTCAATCTAGTCTGGGTAGGCATATGTTTAATGCTTACTAAATCAACAGCGGCTGAGCGCGGATATGGGTAGAAGTTATCCCAGCACCACTCAGCAACGTTCCCGTGCATGTCGTGAAATCCCCAAAGATTAGGTTCTTTCTCTCCAACAGTGTGGGGATGCCCGTCACTATTCCCCTTGTGCCATGCTACCCTGTCCAAATCATTCAATGTATTACCACTATAATAAACCGATTGCGTCCCCGCCCGGCAGGCATATTCCCATTGTGCTTCTGTAGGTAATCGAAAGCGATATTCATTCGGTAAGACATCCTTGAATATCTCATTCAGTTTTTCACAAAATTCCATCGCCTCATACCAATTAACCTCGGACACAGGCCAATTGATATTCTCGTTGCTCAATGGATAGGGGAGATACCCCATTATCTGAAACCATTGGATATTCGTGACCAAGTACCGGCTAAGCCAAAACCCTTTGCTGAGGATCACCTCGAATGCAGGCTCGTCCACATACGGGTCCCGCCCCGGCTCGTCCAGAGGACTGCCCATTCGAAAAGTGCCCGGTTTCACCCAAATCAGATGCAGGGGTTTATGTTGTTCTGTATCCAGCCCCAAATTCACATCAAATGAAACATGCTTTTGCCAAATCATGGAATATCCTTTCAACGTGCATTCACTTGCCATCCGCCCGATTGGAGCGCCTTAATAATTCGTGTTTGTAGCTCCAATGGAGCTACTCTGTCACCATAATTTCGAAAATTGATAACTCCGGAATTCCAACTGACGATATTCAACGTATTGGGCAATTTGGACTCCACAGCAAACCCAACCAAGTCACTGAAGTTACTTCCTTTGGCAATCATCGAATCTGCCACTACCTGATGCCCACCAAATTGCTGCACCCATCCCGCAGGCGGCGTTGGAGAATTGATGCTTGGCATGAATTCCATTGCACCAGAAGATGCATCATAAACAGAGGAGAATCCCGTCCCTGAAGGGTAGTTTAAAATATTTGTTCCGACGGTTATTTCATTCGTTGGGTCGCCATCGGCAGATAGAGCGCTAGCTATGGCTGTAACCTCATTGCTTGGGTCGCCATCTGCTATAACAGCCCCTCCTACAGTTGTTGCTATCCCTCCCGCTGCCGCCAAACCACTGCCAACAGTGACAACCGCTGCGCCGGCGATGACAACACCGCCAGCGACTAGGGCGCCCCCTACTGCCGCTTCGGCAACTTGTCCGAGGTCTACACTTCCAGTTTCTTTGTATTGATTATAAGCACTTGCTGCACCTCCAACAATTGCGCCTCCGACCATCGCACAAACGAACAGCGAGAATGGGTCAGAAATACAATGCCCTGACGCGTCCGAATATCGCAGGGGATTATTATTTACATACGCATACCGATCCCACGCTTGGCTACCCTGACTTGCAAGCGGCACCACCGTATCGGCTTGGGAGAAAC
>DAOTZN010000346.1:0-4458 GCA_034434095.1 Anaerolineales bacterium | reverse complement strand
GCGCCCAGCCCAGGCGGAGCCTGGCGGTACGATTGCGTCAAGGTTTTGAAACCGCCCTAACGTGCCGACCTGGGGGGCGGCGCGCCCATGACGGAACCTCATTTGCGCCCGAAGTCGGCGGGAATTTCCCCCCAGGCCTGGGTGTCCCATTTGCGGATGGGGGCGTGCTCAGGGTGATCTGCCAGCCACTTTTCGGCGCGTGCAATCAGGTCAAATAGGGGCGCGTTTTCGGCATTCGGGGGTTGGTCTGTGTCACATTTGCCCGCCCGTACCCAATCAATGGCAACCCTGGAATCGCTATAGACTGGCCAGTTTAGCGCTTTGCGGTGTAACCAGGCCAGCGCATGTACCAGCGCCAGGAATTCTCCGATGTTGTTCGTGCCGTCCGGGTAAGGACCCTGTGCGAAGATGATTTCGTTTTCCGGCAGGCGCACGCCGCGGTATTCCAGGGGCCCGGGCACACCTGCACAGGCCGCATCCACGCACAGGCAGGGGGTTTGCGGTGGATGGGGGGCAAACAACCATTGCTGCGCGACGGTATCTTGCCCGACGTAGGCCTCGTAAGGTGCCTCCCAGGCGGCTTCAGCCATAGCGAGCGTGGGGAAGGCCTTGAATTGCGCGCCCGGGTAGCCCTTGACTTGCGCCTCACAGGCCGCCCAGGAAGCGTAAATCCCCGGCTTGCGTCCCTGCCATACGACGTAATACTTTGGTTTGGATTTGGTCATGAGGTCGGGAGTTGGGTGACAGGCGTCAGGTCATCAGGCGGTTGCTGTCCGCTGATGGCCGACAACCGTCCATTGTCCACGGTCTATTATCCACCGTCCGCTACCCATTCCACGATAGTGGTTTCGCCCTGACCGACGCCAACGCACAGGGTCGCCAGCCCGTAGTAGGGACGCTTTTCCTGTGGGGCGCGGCGCTTCATCTCGTGGATTAGCGTGGTCAGGATGCGTGCTCCCGAACAGCCCAACGGATGCCCCAATGCCACGGCCCCGCCGTTGACGTTGGTGATTTCATGGCGCATGCCCAATTCACGCATGACGGCCAGGGATTGCACGGCGAAGGCTTCGTTGAGTTCAATCAGGCCGATATCTTCCATCTGCAGGCCGGCGCGCGCCAGGGCTTTGCGCGTTGCAGGCACCGGGCCAAGCCCCATGGTACGCGGCTCAACGCCCGCGGCGGCGGAAGTTACGATGCGCGCCAGTGGCTTAAGCCCTAACTGACGGGCTTTGGTCTCGCTCATCACCAGGACGGCCGCCGCGCCATCGTTCAGCCCGGAGGAATTACCGGCTGTCACCGTGCCATTGGGGCGAAAGGCCGGCTTGAGACGCGCCAGCGCTTCCATTGTTGTGTCACGGCGTGGGCGTTCATCGGTATCCACAATTCGTGGTTCTCCTTTGCGTTGGGGAACCGGCACCGGAACGATTTCCTCGGCGAATTTGCCGCTATCAATGGCGGCAATTGCCCGGCGGTGGCTTTCTAGCGCGAAAGCGTCTTGCTCCTGGCGGGAGATGTGCGTTTGCTCCTGGATGTTTTCGGCGGTTTCGCCCATTGCTTCCGTGCCGTACAGGACTTCCATTTTGGGGTGCGGGTAGCGCCACCCAAAGGCGGTATCCCACATGGTTTGGTTGCCGTAGGGATAAGCCATTTCCGGTTTGGGCACGGAGTAAGGGCCGCGTGACATGGACTCGACGCCACCGGCGATGAAGACCTCCCCCTCCCCGACTTTGATGGCGCGCGCCGCCATGTTGACGGCATTCAGGCCGGAGGCGCACAGCCGGTTGAAGGTGACGGCTGCCACGCTGACGGGAAAATCGGCCAACAAGGTCGCCATGCGTGCCACGTTGCGGTTATCCTCCCCGGCCTGGTTGGCGCAGCCCATGTAGACTTCCTCGATGATGGCCGGGTCAATGCCGGTACGCTCGACGATGGCTTTGAGTACGATGGCCGCCAGGTCATCGGGACGGACGGCGGCCAACGCTCCCCGGAAATTTCCAATGGGGGTACGAACAGCGTCAATGATTACGGCTTCAGGCATGTGTAGGCTCCAGAAATTTGGGTTTTGTTGTAACGGGCTATCTGGCTTTGGGAACTCGTCCACAGATGACGCAGATTGGAGAAAAAATCGGCGTCATCTCCTTCGTTCGTTTCCGGCGCCGCAAACAGCGCGGCTTGCAATGACAGATTGCGCAGTTACCATTAGCGATTACGTTTTGGTTACCTGGCGGATTCTTTCATAGGGGCACAGTGCCGCTATGCACCGCATGCCTTACGATTTTACCACCGCGGCGCCTTCTAGTTGCAGGAGAAATCTTTTGGTGGGGATGCCGTTGCCGCCGCCGTAGCCGTGCAATTTGCCATCGCTGCCTACCACGCGGTGACAAGGCACAACCAGCGGCAGGGGGTTGGTGGCTTCGGCGCGCCCAACAGCGCGTGCGGCGCGCGGATTGCCCAGGTGAGCGGCGATTTCGCCGTAGGTGCGAGTCTCTCCAAAGGGAATGGCCAACGTGGCTTGCAGGGCGCGGCGCTGAAAATCCCCCAGCCCTTGCCAGTCAATCGGCAGGTCGAAGGTACGGCGCTGACCGTTGAGATAGGCCAAAATCTGTCTGACGGCTTCTGCCGTCTGGGTTTCGTCTGCTACCAGGTTGACCGCCCCGTAGCGCCGCCGTACCTGGGCTTCAAATTCAGCGTATTCGTTGCCCATGTGAATCACGCCCAGGCCACGTTCTGAAACAGCGACCCAGAGCGTACCAACAGGAGAATCAGGAATCATGGCGTCCCAGATGGTCATCATTGCCTCCAAATAGGGAAAAAGTTCCGCAAAGCACTTGCGAAAATTTGAATTTTGCAGAATTGTAGGGAAAGCGTAGGATGAACGTAGGATAAGCGTCAAGCATTTCTTTTTAAAAAGGAGTAGTATAGTTAGCGAAGGGCGATTTCTCTTCTTCTCCTCCTTAGAGAGAGCCGGGGGTGGCGACCCGGCTCTCGGCAATTAACCGACTGGTGCGGGCTGCCAGCAACCCTGCAACCAGGTGACAGCAAGGGCCGGGCTTTGTCCCGGCTCTTGGCATTTAAGGCACGGTGCGCCGCGGAGCAGCAAAACGTGGTCAAAACACCTTGCTCCTTGCGCATAGCCAGGCGATATTTGGGTGAAACGATTGGGTAGCGGAGTGCACATGGGAAGGCCTACGCTGACGGCATAGCGTCTCAGGTTTCTGCTTGCAGCGCTTGCCAGACGCGGCGCAGCAGGCGGGCAACTACCAGGTCATAGGAAGTGACCATCATCTCTGCGATGATTTCATCCGGCACCGAACCATCCAGAATCACGGTGTTCCAATGGCGTTTGTTCATGTGGTAGCCGGGGGTGACGGCGGGAAAAATGCCGCGGAAGAAATCGGCTTGTTCGGGAGGGCATTTCAGGTTGACGCGCAAGGGGGTCTCTTGCCAGGGGCACAGGGCAAACATTTTGCCGCCCACTTTGAAGACGGCGACATCTTCGCCAAACGGGTATGCTTTCACCGCGCCGGGAAAGGCGAGCAGATGTGCTTCCAGTGCGGCATAGGTTTCTATGGCAGGCATTTATCGGGGCACTCCTCGATGGGTGAAAAGGCCAGGGCTGGTTCTCAGGGAATCTTTAGGTTTCGAGCAATTGTTGGTGGCGGAAGCAGGAGACCAAATGGTCGTTGACCATGCCGGTTGCTTGCATGTGGGCATAAACTACCGTTGGCCCGATGAATTTAAAGCCCCGCTGCTTCAAATCTTTGCTGATTTTCTCGGCCAGCGGGGTGAAGGCAGGGATGTCTTCCAGGTGTTGCCAGGCGTTGATGATTGGGCGGCCATCCAAAAAGCCCCACATGTAGGCATCAAAGGAGCCAAAGGTACGCTGGATTTCCAGAAAGCGGGCCGCGTTGGTGATGGCGGCGCGTATTTTGGCGCGGTTGCGGATGATGCCCTTGTTTTGGAGGAGCGCTGTGATTTCGTTTTCACCGAAAGCAGCGACTTGTTGGGGGTCAAACTGTGCAAAGGCCTGGCGGAAATGCTCGCGCTTGCGTAGTACGGTGAGCCAACTCAGCCCGGCTTGAAAGGTCTCTAGTGTCAGAAATTCAAACAGCAGACGGTCGTCGTGTAGGGGCACGCCCCACTCATCATCGTGATAGCGGATGTAGTGAGGGTCGCTTTCGGCCCACGGGCAACGGGGGAGGCTCATGGAATGTTATCCAGGTCTTCGTATTGGGGTTCGTCGAAGGCGTCGGCGGGCGTTTCTTCCGCCGGTGGTTCGGGTTCCGTTTCTTCCTCCGGCGGGGGGAAGGAGTGACGGCGCTTTTCACGCGTGGGGATGGGGATGAATTGCGGCGGAATGCGGTTGCTGCGTAACGTTGTGCCGCGCTTGCGCACCGAGACGACCGGATGGGAGGGCTGCCGCACCTGAGGGGAGGGGGAACGGACTCTCCCCTCAGG
>DAOTZN010000345.1:0-2045 GCA_034434095.1 Anaerolineales bacterium | reverse complement strand
GAATCGATGGGGGGTGAGACTACGACAAATCCACGTCCGCGCTGCCCATACCAAACTCGTTTCAGTATTCTCGGTGAATCGATGGGGGGTGAGACCGCCTGCCTTTGCCATCTCTAGAGCGACCATAAAAGACCTGTTAGCCCTAAAAAAACGCTTAGCGGGCTTCTCAGCGCCTCAGTGCCTGGGCAAATTATACCGCTTTTTGCCCATTTCTTCCTCCCGATTCGCAAATCGTATTTTGTTCCCAAAACGGGGAGATTTGCGAAAGATTTTCGCCCAAAAACGGGGAAAAACCGCTTAAAAACATCGTCCTGCCGCGCGGAACGTGCTTTTTTCTCTCGATTTGCGAAAAGCCCCCCTTGAAGGGGCATTTTTCGCAGTGTCCTAAAGTACATCGTTGCAAAAACGTCGGAACTCACAGTTGACGCACTTGCCGCGTTGACGGGTGGGTGGCGGCATGCGCTCCGATTGGACCATGGCGCGCATGGCCTCTAGGTTCTCTAGCAATTGATTTTTCAGATGGCGCGTAAACGTGATTTCGTAGGCTTTGTGCTCAGGGATGCTGTACAGAAACCCGCGCCGAGAGGGCGTGCCACTGGCTTCTTCTAACATCATCCCATAAGCCAAAACTTGCAGTTGAAAATGCTTGGCCATCTGGCGCGATAACTTGTAATCCACCGGGATAACCTCGGCATCGGCCCCCTCCACCCAAATGACCATGTCTGCCTTTCCCCGCAGGTCAAGCGTGGTGGAAGAAACGGGCACCTCGAACGTTTTGCGCCCGCTTTCCAAGCCATAGCGTTGCAAACTGCGATGGATTTCACGCTGCACCTCTTGCCGCCCGGCCTCCGCACCGGCCTCCATCTTGTAGGTAACCGGGCGTACATCGGGAAGGCAATACTGATAGTACAGGATGCGAGGGCAATACGCCCACTGTTTCAAATCGGTAACGCGGAAGAGCGGGGAAGTTTCATCCAAATAGGGCTGTGCTTGTGCGCTCATTGGGCGGGGGTCTCCTCTTACTGATCAATGACCTGACGTTTGCTCCAATCATCGGCGCAAATGGTGAACAACTGAATATTGCCCGGCTTTTTGCCCAAAATCTTTTGCAGACGCAGCATCAACTCCTCCTGGTGCGTTTTGGATAACCGCCCGCTAAAAGCGCTGTATTGAATACGGTCCAGGCCGTAATCCAGGCAGGCATCGGCGATTTTTGCCCGTTTTTTGTCATCGGGAATATCGTAGACCAGCAGACAGTTCATCAGGTTACCAGTTCATCACAAAGGCTTGATATTCGGCGCGCTCACCCCGTAGGTAGGTTGCCAGGTGACGGGCCTGCATTTGGATGATAGCCCGCAGCGGATGACGTTTGCCTTCATATTTTGCCGCCGTCTCTAACCTATCGATGACCTTTTCCGCCAGGATGCGGCGAGTCTCCTTGGTTAACAGGCCATGTTCGTCCATCTCAAACGCCATGTTTTTATTCGCCATCCCAATCACGGTGCGATCGACCACCGGTTGGCGAAACTCCTCGATGAAATCCAGCGTCAGGCTGGGCTTTCCAGGGCGGTCTACGTGCAGGAAGCCGGCATAGGGGTCTAAACCGGCCAACACCAGGGCGCGCTCCACCTCCCCATACAGAATGCCATAGCCATAATTGAGCGCCGAGTTAATCGCATCTGTGGCCCCGTGCCCGATGCGCTTTTGAAAGTGATAACGTTCCGGCAACACCAGGCGTACCGCATCCCAATAACAGCGTGCTGCCTGCCCCTCCAAACCCATAATCTCGGCGCGCAGGTCTTCGATGGTTGCCTCTCCCGCCAGCACTTCAGGATAATGCAAGATGCCCACCATCTGGTTTAACGGGTCGATGATTTCCTCTGCTCGCAGGTGTAAGGCCTCGTATAGCGCCGGGTTGGCTTCCTTGCGGTACTTGCCCAGGTATTTCAGCAGATTACTTTGATTGGTCAGTTTGCCCATGCCCAAAGCAAGCACCAGGGCGATGGCGCGCGTTTCCCGATAGGCCATCAACTGGGCGCGACGGG
>DAOTZN010000344.1:0-4585 GCA_034434095.1 Anaerolineales bacterium | reverse complement strand
GTGCGCGGCGTGGCCTTCGAATTCCGCTCCAAGCATTACAGCCCCAAGTGGCGCAACTTTTGGGATTGGGCTATCTTCTTCGGCTCCCTCGTCCCTGCCCTGCTGCTAGGCGTGGCCTTTGCCAACCTGGCAGCCGGCGTCCCCATAGATGCCGACATGCACTTCACCGGCAACCTGCTGACTCTGCTAGTCAACGGCAACGGCTACGCGCTGGCCAGCGGCCTGCTGGCCCTCTCGGTGTTTGCCCTGCATGGCAGCATTTTCCTCAGCCTGAAACTGGAAGGCGAGATGCAGGCCCGCGCTCGCGCCCTGGCGCGCAAACTGTGGGGGCCGGCCATGCTCATCGTGCTGGTGTATGCCATCTGGACCTTCTTTGCCACCGACTTCGTCGCGCATCTGGGCGTGGACCCGGGCATCTATCCGCTCGGCGCGGTCGCCACCATCCTCCTGGTCGGCACCGTCTTCCTGCCGCGCAGCATGGACGGCTGGGCCTTCGCCATGACCGCCCTGCACCTCATCCTCACCCAGGTCAGTTTCTTTATGCTGCTCTTCCCGCGCGTGATGATTTCCAGCACCGATCCGGCCTACAGCCTGACCATCTCCAACGCTTCCTCGTCGTCCTACACCCTGCAAGTCATGTCCATCGTGGCGCTTATCTTCGTCCCCATCGTGTTGGCCTACCAGGGCTATACCTACTGGGTCTTCCGCCAGCGCATCTCGACCAATGTGAAAAAGATGACGTATTGAACCGCCGCCTCCTGACCCTCGCCCGCGACGCCCGCCTCAGCCTGGCGCTCACGGTTCTCTCTGGACTTCTGGCCGGCTTGCTGACCATCTGGCAGGCCTGGCTCCTCAGCCGCGCCGTAAACGGCGTCTTTCTGCACAGCCAAACGCTCTCCCAAGTGTGGAATTCGCTGCGGCTGATGCTGCTGGCTATCGCCGGCCGCACCCTGCTGACCTGGCTGAACGAGGTCAGCGCCAACGCCGTAGCCGTGCGCGTCAAAACCGACCTGCGCGAACGGCTCTTTGCCCACATCCAGCGACTCGGCCCCGCCTATACGCGCGCCGAACGCACCGGCGAACTGACCGCCGCGGCTGTGGAAGGCATCGAAGCCCTGGACGCCTACTTCAGCCAATACCTGCCGCAACTGGTCATCACGGCGCTCGTCCCGCTCAGCGTCCTGATCTTCGTCTTTCCGCTCGACCTGCTCTCCGGCCTGGTGATGCTGGTCACGGCTCCGCTCATCCCCTTCTTCATGATTCTGATTGGCAAGGGCGCGGAAATCGTCACCAAACGGCAATACGAAACCCTTAGCCGTCTCTCTGCTCACTTCCTCGACAGCCTGCAAGGCCTGACCACGCTCAAGATATTCGGGCAGAGCAAGGCGCACGCCAGGAGCATCGCCCAGGTCAGCGACCAGTTCCGTGACCGCACCCTGACCGTGCTGCGCATCACCTTCCTTTCGGCGCTGGCACTGGAACTACTGGCCACCCTCAGCACGGCCGTCATTGCGGTGGAGATCGGCCTGCGCTTGCTGTATGCCAACATGGAATTCCAGCCGGCGCTCTTCATCCTCGTCCTGGCGCCGGAATTCTACCTGCCGCTGCGAATGCTCGGCTTACGCTTTCACGCCGGCATGGCCGGGACGAGCGCGGCGAGGAGGATATATGAGATTCTGGATACGCCGCTTATCAGTTATCAGTTATCAGGCATCAGGCATCAGTCGTCAGTTATCAGTGAGCAGTCATCAGTTATCAGTGAGCAGTCGTCAGTTATCAGTGAGCGGTTTGTTGAAGAGCCGTTCTCGGTTGTCCTGGAAAACGTCTCTTTCACCTATCCAAACGAAACGACGCCAGCATTACAGAACATCCACCTCGTCATTCAGCCCAGCCAGCAGATTGCCCTGGTTGGTAAGACCGGCGCGGGCAAAAGCACTCTGGTCAACTTGCTGCTGGGCTTCATCCAACCCACCGAAGGCTGCCTTCGACCTGCAACCTTCAACTTGCGACCCTCCATTGCCTGGGTTCCCCAGCGTCCCTACCTGTTCCACGATACCATCGCCGCTAACATCCGCCTCGGCAAACCTGAAGCCTCAAACGAGCAAGTCATCGCCGCCGCCCAAGCCGCCCGCCTGCACGAGTTCATCCTCAGCCTGCCCGAAGGCTACCAGACCGTCATCGGCGAGGGTGGCACCCGTCTCAGCAGTGGACAGGCCCAACGGCTGGCCCTGGCGCGTGCTTTCCTCAAAGACGCGCCCATCCTCATCTTGGACGAACCCACCTCCAGCCTCGACCCCGAAACCGAGACATTGCTCGAAGACTCCCTCCGCCGCCTGCGGCCGGGGAGAACCGTCATCACCATCGCCCATCGCCTGAACACCATCTTCCAGGCCGACCGCATCGTTGTCCTTGAGCAAGGCCGCATCGTCGAACAAGGCACGCACGCCGAGTTGCTGGCAAAGAACGGCATGTACGCGGGCATGGTGAAAGCGTATGAGTTGCAAGTTGAGGGCTCCAAGTTGCAAGTTGAAAGTCCCAAGTTACAGGTTGAAAACCTTCCAACCCCAGAACTTTCTCAACAACCTTCCACCTTCCACCTTCGACCTTCAACCTCCAACATTCAACCTCCAACCTCCAATCTTCAACCGTCAACCAATCGTCAATCGCAAATCGAAAATCGAAAATCGAAAATTCTCATTCGTCTGCTCGCCTTCCTCAGCGGCTCCTGGAATTGGGTCGCCCTCTCTGTCCTGCTCGGCGCGCTGACGGTCGGGGCCAACGTCTCGCTCATGGGAACCTCCGCCTGGCTCATCTCGACCGCCGCCCTGCACCCCTCGGTGGCCGAACTTCAAGTAGCCATTGTCGGCGTGCGCTTCTTCGGCATCAGCCGCGCCGTCTTCCGCTACGCCGAACGGCTGGTCTCCCACGATGTCACCTTCCGCCTGCTGGCGCGCCTGCGCGTTTGGTTCTACGAAAAACTCGAACCGCTGGCTCCGGCCCGCCTGATGGACTATCGCGCCGGCGACCTGCTTGCCCGCATCGTGGGTGACGTGGAGACGCTGGAAAACTTCTACGTGCGGGTGGTTGCGCCGCCGTTGGTGGCCGCCCTGACCGGCCTGGGCGTCTCGTTCTTCCTCGCTTCATACTACCCGCCGCTGGCCGCCGTTTCGATGGGCTGTTTCCTCGGCCTCGGCGTTCTGCTGCCGCTCTCCGCCCTGTTACTGGGACGCAAGCCAGGTCGGGCGCTGGTAAGCCTGCGCGCCCAGTTGAACGCGCGCCTGGTGGAGGGCATTCAGGGCCTGCCCGACCTGCTGGCCTACGAACGCGCCGACGACCACGCCGCCCAAATCGCCACCCTGGGCCGCGCCTATGGCCGGGCGCAGAGACGCATGGCGCGCATCAGCGGTATGCACAGCGCCCTGGCAACCCTGCTGACCAACCTCGGCCTGTGGCTGGTGATTTTCCTCGCCATCCCGCAAGTAGCCGCAGGCAGCATTCCAGGCCCCATGCTGGCGGCACTGGCCTTGCTGACGCTGGCCTCCTTCGAAGCCGTCACGCCCTTGCCGCCGGCCGCGCAAATGTGGGAGAGCGTGCGGGCGGCGGCAGGTCGGCTGTTCGAGATCGTAGAGACGGAGCCGGTTGTCAGTGATCAGTTAGCAGTGGTCAGTGAGCAGTCATCAGGGCGCAGGGAGCAGCCCCGCATTACGGATGATGTATTGCGCATCACGGACTTATCCTTCACCTACCCCGGTCAAACCGCCCCCGCCCTCCAACATGTCACCTTCAACCTGCGACCTTCGACTTCGATTGCCATCATCGGGCCGAGCGGCGCGGGGAAGAGCACCCTCGTCCATTTGCTGATGAGATTTTGGGAGTACAGGTCGGGGGATATTCTCCTGGGCGGAGAATCGCTGCATAGCCTGGAGCAGGACGAAGTCCGGGCACGATTCGCGGTGGTCTCTCCCCAAGCCTACTTCTTCAATGCCAGCATCCGCGACAATTTGCGGCTGGCGCGTCCATCCGCCTGCCAAGAAGAAATCGAAGCAGCCGCGCGGCGGGCGCACATCCACGAGTTCATCATGAGCCTGCCCAAAGGCTACGAAACGTTCATCGGCGAGCAGGGACAGCGGCTTTCCGGCGGCGAGCGCCAGCGGCTGGCCATTGCGCGCGCCCTGCTGAAGGATGCCCCCATCCTCATCCTGGACGAGCCGACCGCCAACCTGGATGCGCTCACCGAACAGCAGGTGCTGACGACGCTTTTCGAGGTGATGCGCGGCCGGACGAGCCTGCTCATCACTCACCGGCTGGTAGGGCTGGAAAACGTGGAAGAAATCCTGGCGCTGGAGGGCGGGCAAATCGTGGAACGCGGCACGCAGGCCGAACTATTGGCGCGAGGCGGGGCGTTCCATCGGCTTTGGGAACTGCAAAACTGCATCTTGGAACAGAGTTGAAGTTAGAGGGAACAGGATTTACAGGCAAGCGGGATACACAAATTCCTGGTGATTACCCACATCTTGGCGCCTGCCCATTCAGCAAATTTTGAGCCGCGAATTTCGCGAATTTGCACGAATTTTTCTTTTCCCAT
>DAOTZN010000343.1:0-5508 GCA_034434095.1 Anaerolineales bacterium | reverse complement strand
TGAACTCTGTTCACCACCAAGCATGAAAATGTGCTATAACCTGAGCACTCGGCTAACACAGAGGTCGTTTAGTAGCTGGTGCCACGAGCCTAATGAGAAGTTTATTTTCAGATCAGAGACAAAAATACGATAAAATAAGGCTGTATTCCCGATGACCATCAAGGCAGCCTCCCCTTGGGAAAGCATAACATGTCTACACGTGAAAGATCGCTTTATTGCGAAAACAATCCCATCGCACACATGCTGGCGAACATCTCTCGTCAGGTATTTCACTGGCTGGATGAGAAGGTCATTACCCGTGGCAACCCAGACCCTGCCGTTTTCGATGTTAGCCATATCCCATTAACGTTGCCCCGTTTAGAGGCGCCCTTTGATGGTTATCGCCTGGTTCACATCAGCGATATCCACATTGACACCTGGCTGGGCTTGGCACGGTTGGGGCAGGTTGTTGAACTGGTCAACGCTCAGTGCCCCGATTTGATCGCCATCACCGGTGACTTTGTCACTGCTGTGCCGGACGAAGAGACGGTTACCAGGATGGGCAACATTCTGCGGGGTTTACGCGCCAAAGATGGCGTGCTGGCTGTGCTGGGAAACCATGACTATTGGGCCGATGAGAGAAAAGTGCGCGCGATTTTGGACACCGCCAACATTCTGGAAATCGGGAATCAAGTACATACCCTGCAACGCGGCATAGCACACCTGCACATCGCCGGGGTGGATGACGTCTACAACCAACGAGACCGCCTTGATGTTATCCTAGAGAACCTGCCACCCGATGGCCCGGCAATACTCCTGGTACACACCCCTGATTTTGCAGACGTCGCCGCCGAAACACACCGTTTCGACCTGTGTCTTTCGGGGCACAGTCACGGCGGACAACTCGTGATTCCTGGTTTAAAGCCATTTGTCTTGCCGCGCCACGGAAGAAAGTACTACAGCGGATTGTACCGTGTGAATAGCATGTATCAGTACACTACTCGTGGTCTGGGCACGTCTAGCCTCGCCATTCGGTGGAACTGTCCTCCGGAGATCAGTTTATTTACTTTGCGGAGTTCGCTTGTGCCATCTCAATAAATCACGAAGGCGCAGGCCGTGTCCTTTTTGTGCCTTTACGGTAAACAAAAAACAAAGAGGATACGTTCATTCGTCTATGATGTTTTTGGGGGCCTGGTGAAGGCCCAGAAACCATTTTCTGGCAAGAAAACGCCAGAGTTCAGTCCTAAGGAGAAAAAGATATGAATATACGTTCCTATTTCATTAGCACTGCACTTGGCACGTTGATATTGCTTGTGTGGCAGGTAATAAACACCTTTCTGAGTATGGGTTTCTTACGAAGCGGTGTGAGTAGCATGCTTACCAATCCACAGAACGTCCCACCGGAGGCGCTACCCCAAGTGCTCGGGGGCAGCCTTCTATTCGCCTGCGTCGGGATGCTGGTGAGCGTGGCGGCTTACGCCGGTAGTGGTTTTCTCTACACTTATCTGCACCACCGTCAAGATGAATTGACCACCGAACAAGCCATGATAGGCGGGACAGCCGTAGGCGCCAGCATTGGGGTGGCTGGTGTCATTATCAACACGTTGCTCTTCTTGGTTACCCAACCAATGATGCAACAGACCATGCAACAACTTATACCTTCAGGAAATATGCCTCCCCAGCCCTTTTCGCCAGGAATGCTGAGTTTTTCAATTGTCGGTACCCTGGCAGGGATGTGTATCGGCGGTGTCATTGCAGCCTTGGTTGGCTTCTTAGGGGGATTGATTGGCGGAATTGTCTTCAAGAGCCAGGCCTGATTTGGAATATATTTTGACGAGGAAAAACCATGAGTAACGCGCCAGCAGAAGAAAAAACACCCCAAGAATCTAAATTTGAAGATCAAGTTGTCACCACGCGGCACACCATCACCATCGGCACCACGCCCTTGCACTATACCGTGACCTGCGGCACCCTGGTGCTAAAAGAAGAAATCGAAAAAGAGGGGAAAAGTGAAGGTGAAAAACCGCGCGCCAGAGTATTCTTCACCGCGTATGGCCTGGAGGACGAGAAAAATCCCGAAAAACGGCCGATCACCTTCTCCTTCAATGGCGGCCCTGGCTCGTCCTCGGTTTGGTTGCACATGGGAGTGCTGGGCCCAAAACGTGTTTTGCTCGATGATGAGGGCTTTCCCCTGCCACCACCTTACAAACTGGTGGATAACGAAGCCACGTTGTTGACCCACAGCGACCTGGTTTTTATCGACCCGGTGGGCACCGGCTTCAGCCGCATGTTGCCGGGAGAAGATCCCCATGATTATCATTCTTTTAGTAAGGATATCGAATCGGTGGGGGCGTTTATTCGCCTGTACTGCACACGCTATAACCGCTGGGCTTCGGCCAAATACTTGATTGGCGAAAGTTATGGCACCACGCGGGCTGCCGGTTTAGCCGACCACCTGCAAGAACGCTATGGCATGTACCTGAACGGTGTAATACTGGTTTCCAGCATCCTGAATTTCATCACCGCCCGTTTCACGCCGGGTAACGACCTGCCCTATTTGCTATTTTTGCCTTCCTATACCGCAACTGCCTGGTACCACCAACGTTTGCCCGCCGACTTGCAAAACAAACCTCTGTTGGATGTGTTGGAAGAAGTAGAAAATTTCATCTCCGAAACCTACCTGCCCGCTTTGATGGAGGGGGATAATCTGCCGGCAGAAAAACGCCGCACGCTCAGGCACAGCCTGTCGCGCTACACCGGTTTGACACCCGCCTACATTGAGCACACCGATCTGCGCATCAATATCCACCGTTTTGTCAAAGAATTACTGCGGGCAGAAGGACGTACTATCGGTCGCCTGGATAGCCGCTACAAGGGCTATGACCGTGATTCGGCCGGCGAAAACCATGAGTACGACCCCAGTTACACGGCCATTGCCGGGGCCTACGCGGCCACTTTCAACGATTATGTGCGCCGCGACCTGGATTACCAAAACGACTTGCCTTACGAGGTGCTCAGTTCCAAGGTTTTCCCGGCCTGGAAGTACGATAAACAGGAGAATGAATTTGTCAACGTTGGAGAAAACCTGCGTAAGGCCATGACAACCAACCCGGCGCTGCGCGTGATGGTTGCTAACGGCTACTATGACCTGGCGACGCCTTATTTTGCCACCGAATATACCTTCAATCACCTGGGGCTACCCGTTGAACTACGCAAAAACATCGAAATGACCTACTACGAAGCCGGGCACATGATGTACGTCCACAAACCTTCGCTATTGAAACTAGGAAAAGCCTTGCGAAACTTTGTCAGTGCAAATGGCAGCAATTGAAAGGTACGCCTTACTGCTCATTGACCGCCTGGAACGCCTGTCGGCGGATTCACCTTGGGCGCATCGCGCGGGCGGCTTGAAGATTGCACTACTCCGGCAGGTGGACGCCCTGCGCCGCGGTCAGCCGGCGTCCACCTTGCCCGCCTTGTTAGAAGAAAGCCACGCTCTTCTCAGCGCCGCGGCCCATGAAATCCCCGATCCAGGAAAAATCTTCAAAGGCACATGAGCACATTTACGTATTGCCCGCATTGTGCCACGTCCTTACAGCCCTGGCACGATGGCGAACGGCAGCGCCAGCGTTGTCCGTCCTGCGGTTGGATACACTATCGCAATCCGACCGTCGGGGTGGCCGTCATCCTGCTTGAAGCGCATCATCTGTTGCTAGGTGAACGCCGCAGTGGAGGATGGTGCATCCCTTGCGGGCACGTGGAATGGGATGAATCCATCGAGCAGGCGGCCTTGCGGGAATTCGAGGAAGAGACCGGCCTGCAGGTCAGCCTGCAAGGCGTCTTTGCAGTGCATTCCAACTTTCACAACCCGCACCAACATACCGTCGGCGTGTGGTACCGCGCTAGGCGCACCGGTGGCGCCCTCAAAGCCGGCGGTGACCTGTGCAAAGTGGCCTTTTTCCCCCTGGAGAATCTACCAACGCTTGTTTTTCCTACCGACCAGAAAGTAGTTGCCGCCTTGCGGCCTTGATGCCTATGTCACGAGACGAAAATCCCACCGTATATTCCACTGAATGGGGTGATACGCGCAAAAAGAAGCCTTCCGGGCCGCCATCCGCCCCTATCAGCCTGCCACCTGAAAAGCAAACCGTGTATTTGCACCGCGAAAGCAAGGGACGAGGCGGAAAGACGGTCACCCTGGTGAAAAATTTGCAACTTTCATCTACAGATCTGAAAGCACTTGCCAAGGCGCTCAAACAATTATGCGGCACAGGTGGCACCGTCAAAGGTGGTGTCATCGAAATCCAGGGAGAACACCGCGAAAAAATTGCGCCTTATTTGCGCAAACAAGGCTACAACGTCAAAATTGCGGGAGGTTGACCCCCGCCAGATTGCGTAAACGTGTCATTGCTGCGAGGAAGCAGAAGGGATAAAAGCCATGTGCGGACGCTTTACCCTGACAGCAGATGTAACCGCCCTACAACAGGCCTTTCCACAAGTGGACTTCAGCGCCGTGCATTCTCTGCAACCGCGCTACAATATCGCTCCCGGACAGGCCATTCTGGGTGTGCCAAACGCAATCCCCTGGAAGCCGAATGCCTTCGTTTGGGGGTTGATGCCATCCTGGACGCGGGAACCCAATACACGCTATCGGATGATCAATGCACGTGCCGAAAGTCTGCCTCAGAAGACGGCTTACCGTGGCCCCCTGCGCTATAAGCGCTGCCTGATTCTAGCCGATGGATTTTACGAATGGTGCCGTCTGCCCGGCCAAAAACGCAAACAGCCTTACTATATCCGCCTGCAATCTGGCGAGCCTTTTGCCTTGGCCGGATTATGGGACCTCTGGCATGCCCCGGATGGTTCGGAATTGTTTACTGCTACGATCATTACCACCGAACCAAACGCACTGATTGCCCCCCTCCACGACCGTATGCCGGTGATTTTGCCACCCAAAGCCTGGGAACGCTGGTTAGATCCAAAAGCCGTGCGCTACGAGCAGGTAGCCGGCCTGCTCAAAGCCTATCCCGCTGTGGAAATGACCGCCTGGCCGGTTTCGCAGGCCGTGAATAACCCGGCTTTTGATGCCCCCCAGTGCATTCAACCCGTCCACACCGCATAAACGTAGGGGTGGGTTCTAAACCCATCCCAAGGGTGGGTTCCAAAACCACCCACCATTGGGGTGGGTTCCAAACCCATCTCAATGGCGGGTTCCAAACCCATCTCAATGGCGGGTTCCAAACCCATCCCAAGGGCGGGTTCCAAAACCGTTGTTGGGGTGGGTTCCAAACCCACCCCAACAAATTCTAATGGGTTAGATTAGAAGCCTTCTTCACCGGTCGGATCGAAGGGATTAGGTAATCCCAGTGGCGAACCGGCTCGCGTTTCCAGTTCCAATTCATGGATAATGGCAGGGCTTTCGTAGCGTTGCCGCTCATCCTGGATGGGTTGTTGGTCTCGCATAATGAACCTCCTTATTGATGGAATCCCGTGTGAAAATGCAATATCGTTCCTATTCTAGCATAAGAA
>DAOTZN010000342.1:0-25849 GCA_034434095.1 Anaerolineales bacterium | reverse complement strand
CTTCTCAAAAAATAGGGAGAAGCCGACCATAAGGTGCAATAAAAATGTCACCACGAAGTCCCAAAGGCACGAAGACAAGGATAATGATTTTGTGTCTTGGTGACTTTGTGGTAAAAAACGCCAAGAGGCCCCAGGTTATTGAGATGATACCAACAAGGCTTTTTTCACACCATCGTATAGCCAAACGCGGGAACCCGGCCTACCTACGATGAAGGATACCAGGCCTCGGCAAAGCCCTATCTGCTTAACCCTCCTTGTCATCTATGCGCGTTTAAGGTACTATCAAAACATGCTCAAACGCATATTCTCTCAAGTCATTGTCGTTTCCCTGGTGGGCGTAGTGATTGCTACCTTATTCACCGCGCTGACATCACAAACTTTGTTCGGCAGCGAAGCCATTCCCCTGCCGTATGCGTTCCCCACCGACGAGAGCGGCGCGCAAACTACCGGCAGCACATCGCCATCACGCCCGCGTGTCGGCATTGTTGCCGGGCACTGGGGCAATGATTCCGGCGCGGTATGTTCCGATGGGCTGGCCGAAGTAGATATCAACCTCCGGGTGGCCACGCTGGTACAACAGCGTTTGGCAGAACAAGATATCGAAGTAGACCTGCTCAAAGAGTTTGACCCCCGACTGAACGGATACCAGGCACAGGCTTTGCTTTCTATTCATGCTGATTCGTGCACCTATATCAACGACCTGGCAACCGGCTACAAGATAGCCTCCTCACTGGCCGGCACTCAACCGGAACGCGCCGAGCGTTTGGTCGCCTGCATTCGTGACCGCTACGCCGCCGTCACAGGGCTGCCCTATCACAACAGCATCACCCCCGATATGAGCAGTTACCACGCCTTCAACGAAATTTCACCCGATACACCGGCAACCATCATCGAAGTAGGATTTATGAATCTAGACCGTGAAATTTTGACGCAACAACCGGAAGTCATCGCGCAAGGCATTGTTAACGGTCTGCTATGTTACCTGTACAACGAAAACATTTCCGGCCCCTGAGATGAGTACTTCAACCGTCTACCGAGAGGCAATCCATCAGGCAGTTGCGGCCTTGCAACGCGGTGAGCGCACGTTGGCGCGTCGATGGGCAACACGGGCAACCGAATTAGACCCACAATCGGAAGAAGGTTGGCTGCTGCTGGCCGCAGTGGCCAGCCCGCGGGCCAGTGTGTTTTACCTGAACCGCGCCCTGCGGATTAACCCGCACAGCCAACGCGCCCGTCGCGGACTGGCCTGGGCTGTACAACGCCTATCAAAAGAAACGCCAACACCACCATCACCCTCACAGCCACCACCAACAACCACCATCACAGCCCGCGCTATCCCATTACCAGATCCACAACCACGCCGGCGCATTTGGGCACCCCTCGTAGTGGCCTTGCTGGCCATGCTGATGTTGTGGACCGTGCGCCCGCTATTACCGGCCGCCCTAAAAGCCGGCGAGCCGATGGCACGTGCCCTGGCACAGGTCTTTGCCAGTCCCACCCCGACGGCTACGGCCACCTTTACCCCCACACCCACACCAACCGCGACAGCCACTTTCACACCCACCCCTACAGCAACCCCAACGGCCACAGCCACATCCACCCCAACCGCGACCACTACCCCCACAGAAACGCCTACAGAAGCGCCCACAGCCACCTTCACCCCACTTCCCACCGCCGCACCGCCGACCAACACCCCCGCACCTCAAGTACAATTGCCACCAAACGTGGAAAAAGGGGAACGCTGGATTGATGTTGACCTGACCAATCAGCGCACCTACGCCTACGAAGGCAAAAAACTGATACGCGCCTTCATTGTCTCCACCGGCACATGGCAACACCCCACCGTTACCGGACAATACCGCATTTACGTGAAGTACACAGCCGCCGATATGGCCGGGCCGGGCTACTATCTGCCCGATGTGCCCTACGTGATGTATTTCTACCGTGGCTACGGCCTGCATGGCACCTACTGGCACAACAACTTTGGCGTACCCATGAGCCACGGCTGCGTCAACCTGACGATTGACGACGCACACTGGTTGTTCAATTGGGCTTCTGTCGGTACGTTAGTCAACATTCACTACTGAATTCTCCCCAAGCCTCATGATTACTCGCCGCGATGTTCTCAAACTCGGATTGCTCGGCCTGGGTGGATTGGCCTTGCGCCCTTACACCACATTGTTTGATTTAAGCACCCCGCCCCCGCCTGAGTACGATGGACAACAGGGACGCGTCCTGGCCGGAAACATCCAGGTACACCTGCAACCCAGTTTCAACAGCGAGAAAGTGCGCACCTACTGGCGCGACACCATCTTACCCATCACCGGGGCCACAATTGGCGATGAGGAACCGCCCCACAACCGCGTGTGGTACCGCATTGGCGCAGAGGGCTATGCCCACTCTGGGAACATTCAGCCGGTGCGTACCGTGCTCAATGAACCTGTGGCTGCGCTACCGGCCCAGGGTGCGCTGGTAGAAGTCACCGTCCCCTACACCGAAGCGCGCTGGGGAGCCGGGGAAAGCAACAGCATCGCCTACCGCCTGTACTACGAAACCACCCATTGGGCGGATAAAATTGTCCACGACACGCGCGGCGAGGTCTGGTATCGTCTGTTGGAGGATAAATGGGCGTTACACTACTACGTCCCGGCGCGGCACGTGCGCGTCGTTCCGGCCAATGAACTCGCCCCCCTCTCACCTCATGTGCCCAACAAACACAAACGCATCGAAGTACGACTCGGGGAACAACTGGTCATCGCCTACGAATATGACCGTCCGGTCTTTATGGCACGGGCTGCAACCGGCGCAGTCTTTAGCAACGGCAATTTTAGCACCCCCATCGGCCGCCACTACACCTACCACAAGCGCCCTTCCCGCCACATGGCCGCCGGAGAAATCGGCTCCAACGGCTACGACCTGCCCGGCGTACCCTGGGTGAGTTACATTACCGAGAGCGGCGTCGCCTTCCACGGCACCTACTGGCACAACGACTACGGCCTTCCACGCAGCCACGGCTGCATTAACCTGACGCCCCAAGCCTCCAAATGGATTTACCGCTGGAGTATGCCCGCCGTACCGCCGGGGGAGCCGCGTCTGGTAGCCGAAACGGGTACGCGCGTGGATGTCTTCTGAGGGAAAATGCACATCTTTCGAATGTTTGAATGCACGCGCCCGGAATGTGGATTCCGCTTTCCGGCGGGAACAGACGACCCCGCGGCGGGTTGCTGTCCCCGTTGTGGTGCGCCAACCCGAGGGGAAGCCGCGTTCCCCGCGCATACCCCACAGGTGACAACCCCTCCCCAGGTCAACATGCACCTTGAGGCCCTGCTGGACAACCTGCGCAGCGCTTGGAACGTGGGCAGTATCTTCCGCATTGCCGACGGTGCGGGCGTCAAACACCTGCACCTGTGCGGCACTACGCCCCCCGGAGACCACCCACGCGTCCCCAAGACGGCTCTGGGGGCCGAGAAAACCATTGGGTGGCGCTACCACCCGAACGGTCTGTCTGTTGCCCGAGAACTCCAACGGGCCGGGTACCGCCTGTGGGCTTTAGAAACCTCAACGGGGGCCGAGTCACTCTTTGATCTTCTTCCAATTAACGGGCAATCGCGCTTGGTTCTGGTCGTCGGCAACGAACGCGCCGGAATCGACCCGGAAATCCTTGCACTTTGCGAACGTTGTGTGGCGCTGCCCATGCTGGGCATCAAGGAATCGTTGAATGTGGCGGTGGCGTTTGGCATAGCGGCGTATGCAATGTTGCATACCCGTTAGAAATGAATAAAATTTTTCTGAGAGAGGGGAAAATGCACAAAAGAGATGGTAAACTTTAATCGGAGAACGAAAAAATGACCAAGGCAATATTTCAAGGTTTAATCGTAGATGAATTTGACCAACCGGTTGAGGTAGCCTACGTTGGCTCTGAACCTTGTTATGTGGTGAACGATGCCGGCTTCCGGCGTCACATTTCCTCGGAAAGTGTGGACCGGCAGGTTTTGCAAATTATGATGGATAGCATTGCCGGACACGAAGACACACTCGCAGAAATGGCAATGCAACAGTTAGGTCAAGAGGATATTTTCTCTAAAGCAATTATCGAGAAGCAGTTACTCAATTTAGGAGAGACCTTACCCAAATTATTGGAGGTCGGTCTACCCGAAGAGGTAGCCGCTTACCTGGGCATGATGGGGTTTCGGGTGCGTATCAACGTACATGGCGAAGTCTTAGAGGTTGAACAACCCGGCACCATCGCCCCCGATGATGAGTGAGATAACGAGTGAACTATGCCTGGACACGTGATTGACGTTACCGACAGCAGTTTCGATTATGAAGTTATTGCCTACTCCCAGCAGGAGATGCTGGTGGTGGTGCATTTTTGGGCACCATGGTGCATACCTTGCCGGGTCGTAGACAAAGTGTTACGAGAAATGACCGAAGAATACAGCGGTCTATTTCGCCTGGCGCGCGTCAACGTGGATGAAAATCAAAAATTAACACGGCGCTTTCAGGTACAGAGCATTCCGGCACTGCGCGCCTTTCATTTGGGGCAAAATATCGCCCGTTTGAGTGGCAACTTGAACGAAGCACAAGTACGTGCTTTCATGCATAGCATCCTGCCCGACACTTCACAGTTGTTGCTAGAAAAAGGGTTCAGCCTGTTACGATTGCACGAGGCGAAGGGCGCTGAACAGGCCTTCACAGAGTACTTGTCCTCCCGCCCAGGCCATCCGGCAGCACTGTTAGGGTATGGAGAAAGCCTGTTATGGCAGGGACGCGGCAAAGAAGCACTGGCAGTTTTGCACGGCGTGGCAGAAGACAGCCCGGCCTCCGCCCGTGCCAAGGCATTGCTACCAATGGCCGAAGCACTCACGCAACTGCGGTATGCCGGCCCGCCAGAAGAAAACACCCCTCTCGAGGCCGCCTGGTGGCGGGCGGTTAGCCTGGTAGAACGAGGCAACTTCCCCGCAGCCTTGGATGGGTTGTTGGATATTCTGCGCACCGATAAAACCTTTGGCAACGGGAAAGCCCATGCCCTGGTGTTGAGTATTCTGGAACTGTGGGGGGACGAGGAACCACTGACGGCACAATACCGCAAGGAATTGGGAAGCATATTATTTTCGTAACCCCCTGCCAAAAGCGAGTAGAGAAAGGCGACGGGTAGGGAAAGGCAATGCCTTCCCCTACCCGTTTCGTCTATTAACGTTTCTTCATCCAACGCCGCAGACCGTAGTACAACGGGTTGTGCCGGCGCACAAGGAGAACCTCTATTTGAGCCTTTTCGGCCACCTCCTGCGAGACAGAACCAAACAGGCGCTGGTTGAGCAAGCGTTCTTCCGAAGCACCAATGACGATTTGGTCGTAACCTTCAGAAAACTCCAAGATAGTGGCGGCAATATCGTCGGCCAAGACAACCTGTAAGTCAATGAAGGGATTATCCATATCCAAAATGCTTTCCAGTTCCCGTTTGCGGGCAGCCATGGCGGCGCCATTTTCTGTCATCAAGTGCAACACGGTTACCTTGAGTTTTTTGCGTTCTTCTTCGTCCGTGAGTTCATCTGCCAGGAACTGCACTTGCGTCAATGCCAGGTTGATTGCCAACAACATGCTGGGGCCATCTGAAACCGGCACCAAGATGCGCCGCGGAACGCCTGTAATTTCTTTTTGCAAACGGGCAACCACCAAATCACAAGGTGGGCGGGAGGCAATCACATCAATGATGTTCCCAAAGGCAAAATCCCCTCCCTTACGCGGAGCAGGCCAACCCATCAAAATCAGGTTGGCTTTACGTTCCTGAGCAGCAGAAATGATGGATTGGGCAATATGGCGCCCCAGACGCAATTGAACACGTACCGGCACATGGTATTGTTGACCAATTTCGATGGCCTCCTCAAAAATTTCACGCCCGACTTTGAGCAATCCTCGGCCATCGCCCAGACCAATTTGCGTTGGCACGCGTTCAACATGCAGTGCAAACACCTCGCCATCATATTGCTTGGCCAAAATGGCAGCAAGACGTGAGAGGCGGCGCGCTTGTTCGGGATTGGCCAACGGCAGCAACACCGAATATTCTCGCGAGGCAATTGTTTCCTCGAGCAAGATGGTATCGGCCTTTTCAGCCACCTCGGCCTGCCCTCCCCAGCGCGTGTACAGAAAAATACCCACAATCATCCACAAAATGGTGGCCGCCCAGGCAATCCAACTTACAGAGAATAACTCGTAGGCCAATACACTTTGGGCAGCAATGGTCGCCAGTGGCAACCAGGGAACAAAAGGAACCTTGAAGGCACGTTTTAAGTCCGGATGCGTCTTACGCAGGCGAATGAGGGAGAAATTGGTGAGCAGGAAGAGCATCAAAAAAGTAAGCGACGCCCCACTGGCAACATCTTCTACCGGTAGTGCCAGGGCCATAAAGATGATGAATGCGCCACTGATGTAAATCGCAATATGCGGGGTACGGTTACGAGGATGAATGGTGCTAAAAAATGCCGGCAAATCACCGCCACGCCCCATGGCAAAGGAAACCCGTGAACTGGAGTACACGGTCGCATTTAGGGCTGAGGTAGTGGAAGCCAGGCCGCCTAATATCATGATCAAGGCACCGTAAGGCATAATGGCACGGGCAGTGTAAATCATGGCGCGTTCGCCTTCCTGGCCCAAATAGACCCAGTTCGGCAGGCCGGAATTTTGCGCCAGTGCACCGATCGAAACAAAGCCTACCAGCAAGTAAATCGCTACCGCTATACCAATCGAATAGAAAATAGCACGCGGCAAGTTGCGCTCCGGGTTAATGAGTTCCTCACCACTTTGAGCGATGATTTCGTACCCTTCGAAAGCCACAAAAGTCAGCCCCATGGCTGCGATTACACCGCCAATGCCATTAGGCAGCGGACTGGGATCGGCTATAAAGTTGGTCACCCAACTGCCATCCTGCACCATGGCAACAATCCCGAACACTGCCAGCGAGAGGAGTACCACGATTTTGAAGGTCGTGATGACGTTTCCTACCGCACCGGTTTCCGAAGCACCACGCACGTTGATATACACAAACAGAAGTACCACCAGAGCCGTCAATATTTTAGCCACCCATTCTTCTCCGGTTAGCCCCAGCCAGAGCGGAGTCTCGCCCAGATGTAATCCGGCCAGTTTGAGCAACTCTACAAAGAAGGTGCCAAAGATGACTGCATACAGACTACAGGCTACCGAATGGCTAAACCAGGAGATCCAACCGGCAAAAAAGCCCCAAAAGCGCGATAATCCCTCCCGGACCCATAGATAGCCACCGCCAGCCTCAGGGATAGCGGCCCCCAATTCGGCGTAGGTCAAACCGGTAAGGGAAGTAACGACACCATTGAGAAAGAAAGCCAGCAATAACCCTACCGGACCGGCATGGCCGGCTGCAATACCGGTCAATCCAAAGATACCGGCACCAATCATGGCCCCCACCCCAATCATGGTGACATCCAGCAATTTCATGCCTCGGCTGAGGCTAACCGTTGCAGCGCTACTCGCATTGTGAGGCACACGCTTACTCCTTTGAAATGATGATACGTCGAAAACGGCGCTTGCCAACCTGCAAAACCCCATCCCTGGTTAACGAAGCATTAGGGTCATCCAAAGTTTCACCGTCCAAACGCACACCGTTTTGTTGAACCATGCGGCGGCCTGCACTGCGGCTGTCCACCAGGCCACTGTCCACCAGCACATCCAGTACGCTTTGTCCAGGTTGTGCCCGGTACACATCCATTTCCTCGGGCATATCTTTTTTCTGAAAAACTTGGACAAAAGCGGCTTCGGCGGCTTCAGCGGCTTCAACGCCATAGAAAATACTCACGATTTCTCGCGCCAGGCGCATCTTGGCATCGCGAGGGTGAATTTCTCCGGCCGCCAGTCCGGCTTCCAGTGCAGATATTTCGTCTGAGGTCAAGCGAGTGGATAACCGAAAGTACTTTCCCATGGCAAAATCCGGGATGCTCATTAACTTCCCGTACATATCTTCGGGCGTCGTGAAAATCGGGACCATGTTGCCGGTGGTTTTGGACATCCGCTGCACGCCATCCGTGCCCGGCAAAATATCTACCAGGATGCCAACCAGTGGTTTTTGCCCAAAAACCTCTTGTAACTTACGCCCCGCCACAATGATATTGAACAATTGATCGCTCCCCCCTACCTGGACATCGGCCTTCAACATCACGGCATCATAGCCTTGCAGAAGCGGATAAAACGTTTCATGCAAGAAAATCGGCGAGCCTTCCTTCATCCGCTTGGCAAAATTTTCGCGTGCCAGGAATTGCTGCACTGTGAAGTTTTGCCCCAAATGAATCAAATCCACCAGGGTCAATTTTCCCAACCACTCGCTGTTGTAGCGGATTTCGGTTTTTTCGGGATCCAGCACCCGAAAAGCCTGTTCCGCAAAGGTTTTAGCGTTTTCTAACACTTGCTCGTGAGGCAAGATGGGGCGCGCCTTGTTCTTGTCGGAGGGATCTCCCACCAGAGCAGTGTAATCGCCAATTAGAAAAATGACATGGTGCCCTAAATCCTGAAACTGGCGCAGTTTTTGCATCGTGATGGTGTGCCCAAGGTGTAAGTCTGTTGCGGTAGGGTCATAACCGCAGTACACCCGTAGCGGACGGCCTTCGGCTTGTGCCTCGATGAGGCGCTGACGCAGTTCTGTGCGCATTGCCTCTTTAAGTTGCTCGTCGCCATATTCCGTACCGCGCATTAGCAATGCTACTTGTTCTTCAATGTTCAATGTATGTTGTTCCATGATAGTTTCTCCTCATAAAAAGTGCGCCCCCTGCGGTGGGAGCGCACCCAAATGCCGCAGAAAAGCGCAAAGGATTATTGCCGTTCGTAATAAGAATGTCCGTCTGATAGTTGCTTACAAACTTGCAAATTGGCACGGCGTTGAATTTGCGTTATGATGGCATCCGCATCTGGAAAACCAACCTGAGTGGAAACGGTAGCACTTCCCACAGCCTGAATATCTGCTAACGTGCGCATTCGAAAATGAGCATCGTCCCCCCAAACATGTACTACCCGTCCCCAACGAGAGGGCAGGACTTCCATGCGCTGAACCGCTGACCATGGCAAATCCACTGTACGCAAACCGTTATAGAAAAAGACTCGATGCTCATCCAAGCGCAGCACTGTGCGACGATCCATCCAGTTTCCCAAAGAGGCACCTGCTGCCATCAAGGTCAGCACTCCCCAAAAGAGCGGCACAAACAGGGGGACACTCCCTAAGCGGGAAAGTGCAATCCAAGCCAATGTTACTGCCAACCACACCAGCCAGGAGACGATTTCCCCACGGCGTGCCATCAATACGGGACGGAACTCTTGCCTATCAGCATTCATGCCAGAATTATACAATAGTTTTTCAGAATCTTTATCTAAAACCACGACTTTTTGCGGTAGACTATAAACACTTGCAATTTCTTGTATGCTGTATATACCCGACTAAACCATCTCAAACACACTGATAAGTGCATAAATGAAAACATTATCCACGCCATCGTTTTCATCCTACATAGAACACGTCCTGGCGCACAAAGTGCTCATCCCCTTAGCCCTGTTGCTTCTATTGTGCACTCTGATTGGAAGCCTGTGGAGCATCGGCCAGGTACGTACCCAACAGGAAAAAGAGGCCTTACTTGCTGTAGAACAAATTACCGAATATTTCGATATTGCTACGAACACACTACACTTTCTCTCCAATGAACTGGCATCGTTGTCATCTCTTAATGAACAAAAAAGACTCCTGACTTCAGTCTCTACTATCAACTCAAACTTGAGTGCAATTTACTACCTAAATTCCGATGGAACAACTATTGTTTGGACGGTATCTGGCATCCAGGAGAACGAGCCAACCTCATTCCCTGTCTTGTCAAAGAGTGAGACACTTTCTGCACCCTTTCTGTCTGACCTGACCGGCAATCTGTCCGTTTATTTACGCGTCAGTGATACCCCACAGGCCATTGGTGAATTGAATTTAAGCGGCTTGCAAATTCAACTTGCCAGACTACTCCAAGACACCCCCGGTAAAGCCATCTACCTGATAAACAGAGACGGCGATGTATTGGCTTCCTTTGCACAAGATTTACGGGTAACGCCAACTTTGCAGGCAAGCAAACCCACAACTCAGGGCAAGACATCCTCACAGGTTTCATCCAATACCACACTCGGAGCAGCACGGGGAAACTTCCCTTTAAAGCATGGCTGGTACCTAGAAACCACCTTTCCCATTCAAGGTACAGACTGGCTGGTAACACTCGAAACCCCCTTGCTATACGCATTAAAAGTGCCACTGATATGGATAAGTCTAAGCCTGATCGTCGCCATCGTGAGTGGGTTAAGTGTGACTCGGAGCATTAGAAAAGAAGTGGCACGGAATATTGCAGTACCCTTCGCTATTTTGGGGCAACAAGTCACATCGGTCAGCCAGGGACGATACAACACCGCCACTGGCGAACTAACCATCCCACAAACTTTTTATGAGTTATCTCTGTTAATTCGTGGCTTTGCCGACATGACAAGCGCTCTGCAGGCACGCGAAAAGGCCCTGGCCGAAAACAATGCACAGTACCGCTTATTGGTAGAAACCTCACCGGATGGCATTTTCTGGCTTTCACCGCGCGGTAAGATCATCTTTTGCAACCCCCAAGCGGCCAAACTATACGGAGAAAGCCAAACGAAGGCCCTGTTAGGGCTGGATATCACAACTTTGATTAAGGGGGAAGACTTTGAACAACTGCAGATAGCCGCCCAACGCGCCCACCAGACCGGACAACCGGCGACAATGATGCTGCAAATTAACAATAAAGCAGGGGGACAATATCCCATAGAAGCCAATATCGCACTTTTACAGGATGAGGAGCATTCTCCACGCGGCTACATCATCATTGCACGTGATATCAGCGAGCGACAAAGGACACTGGAATTCAACGCCTTTATTGCCGAAATTACCCAACTGGCTCTAGGAAACACGGATTATCATACACTTCTCCAGGAAATTGCCGATCGCTTAAGTAACTACTTCAATGCCACGACCTGTTACATCGCACTATGGGATTCCCAGCGAAACCTGACCATTCCAACTGTAGCCTCTGGAATGATGCAAAGTCTATACCCTACACTGGCTGCTCGCCCCAAAGAAGGCACATTGACGGATGCCGCCATCAAGGCGGGAGATGTGCTGGCCATAGAAGATGTGCATCATTCGACGCTAGTGGATCCCCAAATTACAATTACCATTCCGGAAACATCCTTCCTGGTCTTGCCATTTCGCAGCGGTGAACAAAAAATCGGTGCTGCGCTCATCGGTTTTCAGGAATATCACGTCTTCTCCCCAGATGAAGTACAACGCGGCAGAGAAATTGCCCGTCAAATTTCGCTTTCTCTGGCAAAAGTACGTTTGCTGGAATCTGAACGGCGGCGGCGGCAGGAAGCCGAGTATTTAAGCCAGGTTACTGCCACACTCACGGGCAATCTAGATCTGCCTAATGTGCTCAATACAATACTGGATGCGCTTGCTGTGGTGTTGCCCTACCAACGTGCTACGATTTTGCTGAAGGACGGCAACCTGTTACGAGTGATGGCCCACCGCAACGGAACCATTTCAGGGCCACAACAGACAATTGACGCCCAAAACGATGTCTTATTCAACGTTATCCAAAGTACCCACCGCCCCCTCATACTTTCGGATGCCAGTAAAGATAAGAACTTCAAAGGTTGGAACCACTCTGCCGATACGCGCGGCTGGATGGGGGTACCGCTGATTGCCAACAATGATATTATTGGCTTCCTTACGCTGGACAGTTTGCAACCCAACACCTACAGCACAGATGAAGCCCGGTTAGCACAAACCTTTGCCAACCAGGTTGCCGTAGCGATAGAAAACGCCCGCTTATACCAGCAAAAAAATCTCGCCCTGGAACATACCAGTACACTATATCGCATTGTACGTCGTATGATTGCTGCAACTAACCTGCCAGAATTGCTACAAATCATTGCCAATGAATTGCACAGCATGTTGGCGGCACATGCATGCTCAGTATTACTTTTTAACTTGCCCAATATGGAACTGGAGCAAAGTGCTCATAGCACCCTAGGCCACCGTGTTCATGCCCCAAGCATGGAGGCCTTGCTGAGCGGTCTACATGGCAAAATGCTGCAGGATAACATGGCACAAATCGCTACGTTGCCCCAAGATGAGCCTATGCCGCCTTTACTTTCGCAAATGTACGGGAGCGATGTACAATTACGTTCTGTGATGGTGGCACCTTTGTATACAGGCAAAGGCATTATCGGTAGCATCGTTGTCGCCAACCCAGCCGACAGCCATCCTTATGGGCACGAAGACCTCAAACTATTGACCACCGTTGCCCATCAATCCTCAGTGGCTATCCAAAATCAACGTCTGGTGATCGATTTACAAAAATCCAACCAGGAATTGACACTCGCCTACGATGCGACCATCGAAGGATGGTCACGCGCACTGGAATTGCGTGATAGAGAAACCCAGGGACATACCATGCGGGTAACCGCACTTACCGTGCGTCTGGCGCAATTTATGGGAATTGACAACGACAAGTTAATTCACATCCGCCGTGGTGCGCTACTGCATGACATCGGTAAAATTGGCATCCCAGATGCCATTCTGCTCAAACCCGGGCCATTAACCGATGAAGAGTGGAAAATTATGAAACAACATCCGGTGTATGCCTATGAGATGTTGAAACACGTACCTTACCTGCAACTGGCGCTCAACATTCCTTATTATCACCATGAACGCTGGGACGGTAGCGGCTACCCACGCGGCTTACGGAAAACTGAAATCCCCATTGAGGCCCGCATCTTTGCAGTGGTAGATGTGTGGGATGCGCTCACCAGTGAACGCCCCTACCGAGATGGCGCCTGGGATATTGAATACACCCTCTCGCACCTACACCAACACAGCGGTACGCTATTTGACCCACAAGTCGTCACCGCCTTCGAGCAAATGATTCGGACAGAATTGATATCTCCCTTGCATTATAAGCCGGAGACTACATAAGTCAAATTGCCATGGAGTTGGCCACCGGAGGATAACGCAGCCCCCTTTGCCTGATTGCGGTTAAACTAGAACCCACTAGAGTCCAATAACTCAGGACTTCCTCACCCCCACGGAATTCTAAACCCAAGACACGCCAATTAACACCTTTTTAACCTTTACTTAACGGCTTGCTTACCCACACACGCTTAGACATGCTATACTAAAAGTCCAAGCGCTCCTCTCGTTTTCTTATTTACACTCAGAGGTATTTTATGCCCAGACAAAACCTTGACCACAAGATCAAAGATCTGCTTGACCACCTATTGTTATTAGGTAGTATGGTTGAACAAGCCACATTGGACGCCGTTCAAGCACTCAAACAACGCGACCTCGCAACTGCAAAAGAAATATACGCCAACGACGAATTGATCAACGAAGAGCGCTTTGCGATTGAAGATGAAACCATGACCATACTGGCCACACAACAACCGATTATGGGGCGCGACCTGCGCGTTCTTGCTTCGGTATTGGAAGTATGCACAGAATTGGAACGCATGGGTGACTATGCTAAAGGTATCGCCCGTATTGCCCTGATAATGGGCAATCAACCGCCAGTCAAGCCTCTCATTGACATCCCACGCATGGCCTCTATTGCCGTAGAAATGCTCCACCAGGCTTTGAGCGCCTTCGTTGCCGCAGACGCCGAGCAAGCGCGCAGCATTCCTCAACAAGATGACGAGGTTGACATACTCTACAACCAGGTCAATCGCGAGTTGATCACTTACATGATTGCCGACCCGTCCACCATTGACCGCGCCAACTATTTAATGTGGGCTGCGCACAACCTGGAACGCATGGCCGACCGGGTAACCAACTTATGTGAACGCACAATCTACATCGCAACTGGTGAAATCTTGGAACTGGACGCTACCGATAACGAGTGGATCAAAACCCAGATCGACACATCTCTCGCACAGCAAACAACCGACGAAGAAGAAGATTTTGATGACGACGATGACTAATCCCAAAAAGAAAGTGTTATTCTTATGCACCGGTAATTCCTGCCGTTCGCAAATGGCCGAAGCGATTGTCAATGCGCGCCTGGGACATACCTGGCAGGCTTACAGCGCCGGTACAAAACCTGTCGGCATGGTACATCCAAAAGCCCTGCAGGTGCTCGAAGAAATCGGCATCCATCACACGGGGCATAGCAAATCCACCGACGAATACAAAGACTTGGACTTCGATCTGGTTGTTACCGTATGTGACGACGCCGCCGAAACCTGCCCCGTCTGGCTAGGGCGCGGACGCCGGGTGCACAGCGGGTTTTCTGACCCGGCAAAAGCCACCGGCAGCGAAGAAGAGGTGCTAGACGTGTTCCGAGAGGTACGTGACCGCATACTAATCCACATTCCGGCATTGCTCACACAGTGGGAAAAGGCCACTGGCGATTAAAACAGCGCGTAAAACGAGACCCCCATCTTTGAACAGGATTTTGAACACACTCTCAAAATCCTGTTTTTTATATGGGGATTGCCCCACTCTTCCCAAGAAAGCGCCGACCCGGATTTATGGGGGGCGCGGCACCCCAGGGTACGCGGCCACCCAAGGGCACGTCCGTAGCCGCCCTCCTTATGGGGACATGAAAAAACCATAGAGTGTCCATTCCCTTGAGGGAATTCTTAAACCTCAGGCACTTGCCTTATCTCAAATATCCACAATTCTGTATTGCCACTTTGGCCTCCTCCAGTTAGAATTAGGCTTGAAAGCCTATGGCATGATACGTGCCAATCTGTCATCACTATTTCAAGGAGTTCCCATTGGCAAATTTCATCACTCTGCTTCGTTTTCCGCTGTTATTCGTGTATGTCGCCCTGTTATACGGGGGGAACGCCACTGCGCAGTATTGGTGCGTACTCTTTATCCTGGGCATCATCATCCTGGATAGTGTAGATGGGGTTATTGCCCGCACGCTCAATGAGGTCAGTTTACTGGGGAGCGTGCTGGATATTGCCACCGACCGCACGCTGGAAATTATTTTGTGGGTAGTCTTTGCACATTTAGGATTATTGCCAATTGTTATCCCGCTTATCGTCATTACCCGCGGTACTACTGTGGACGCGGTACGCGCGGTGGGCATGAGCCAGGGCAAAGCAGCCTTTGAACAGGTCAAACACCCTATCAGCCGTTTCATCGTGGCTTCGCGCTTTATGCGCAGTTCCTATGGCGTGGCCAAGGCCACTGCCTTTGCGCTGCTAACGCTTGACATCGCCATGAAAAGTGCTGCCCACCCCTGGCAGGCTAAGGTACACCTCATGGCCGTAATTATCTCCTGGTTTGCGATTAGCATGACCGTTATCCGCGGTCTACCGGTGCTTATCGAGGCGTATCCTTTACTACGTAATTCTTAAACCACATGGATAAAAAGAGCCGTCTACAAGCCTTCACGAACAGCAAATACGGTGTTAGTTTCGCGCTATACCTGGGGCGCACCATACCCACCGGCATGGGATACCGTGTCGCTAACCTGCTAGGTACGCTGTTTGCGTTACAACGCCGTAGCCTGTTAGTACAAACAGTGCGCCGTAATCAGTTCGTAATCAGTGGAGGCAAACTGCATGGCAAGGCCTTGGATGCACGCGTGCGTGCCGTCTTTGTACATGCGGCAACTTACCTGTACGACTTATACCACAATCTGGAAGATAACCAACGATTATTGAATCTTATAGTTGCCAATAAAACCGCCCAAAAATTGATTGAGGGTAGCCAAGACCCTAATCAGGGTGCCTTGGTGGTTGCGCCGCACATGAGCAATTTCGACGGGCTGTTGCTATCCCTTTCTTTGCAAGGCTTACGAGGGCAGGTGCTCAGTTATGCGAAACCCACCAGCGGGTATAGTATTCAAAATCGTTTGCGTTCCCGTTTTGGATTGACAATTACTCCAGTTAATCCTCCGAATATCCAACAAGCCATTGAAAACATGCGCAATGGGGGGTATGTATACACCGCCATAGATCGGCCGAGCGCCAAATACCGTGACCGTTCTTTGCCTTTCTTCGGCCACCCGGCTGCTTTGCCGGCCGGCTACGTCAGCATGGCACTGGCAGCCGGCGTGCCAATCCTTCCTGTTTGTGTACACGGGGTAGCGCCCGGGCGTTATGAGTTGTGGATGGATGAGCCACTGTATGTAGAGACACGGGAAACGCACCAAGAAACCCTGCAGCATAACGCCGCCCGCGTGTTAAAATGTTTCGAGCAATTTATTTGCCGTGCCCCTGAACAATGGTTAATGTACTATCCGGTCTGGCCAGACCTGCCCTCGCCACCATGAGCATGCTACCGTGGATAGGTGTTTCGTTATTTCTGGTGGGGCTGACCTATCGTCTACCAGGCATCGCCCGGCTGGATGACGCACTGTTTTTGTACCTTCACCGGATATTTAGCCGTCCCCCATGGCGTGGCCTATTTCGCACGCTATGGCCGTTAGGCACCACCCCCATCACGTTGATGGTGTTGTTGGCGCTCATACTGCACAAATGGCAGGCGGGGCTGTATGCCGCGTTGGGCTACACCTTGGGCGCTAGCCTGGAGCGGCTGATAAAAGTCAACCTGCGCCGGGTACGTCCTTTTGCACATCTGGCAGGTGTGAAGATGCTGCAACCACGTCACCCGCTCGATCCGTCTTACCCCAGTGGCGATGCGCTGCGCGCTTGGTTTTTGGCGAGCATGCTAGCCTACTTCCTGGGGGCAGGATGGGGCATCCTGGTTGGTGCGCTGGCGCTGCTGGTCTGTCTAGGACGAATTGCGTTGGGTGTTCACCATCCACTAGATGTACTTTCCGGCAGCGGGCTAGGGTTACTTTCGGCCTGGTTTGCACTCGCACTTTGGTCGGGGAATCTGTTTTGAAGATCACGCGGCTCATTCGGATGATAAAGGGCACACACACTGCGATACCCCACCAATGTAAATCAACCAGCACCGCCGATTTTTGTAATTACCTGCCTGGCCGGCATAGATCACAAATTTCAGCAAACTGAAGTACCGCCGACCTGCCTGTGCCACGAAGTGATATGGTCGGCCTTGCCAGGCAGAGCCTGGCGATACGTTTGCTGACAAAGCGCTCGTGTTTAGCAACACCTGCGAATGATTTGGAAAACCAGGTAGGCAGTTACGTGAAAAGATTATACATTTAAGAGATGCCAACGTCAAATACAAAGTACAACAAAAAACAACACATCCTGCAATTTATGCCTAAGGCCACCATTTTTGCAGGTCTTGTAAGGTGTTGTAAGCGGTTAAATCCAATTGCAATGGGGTGATGGAAACAAAACCGGCCTTAAGAGCACCATAATCCGTCCCTTCTTCAGGAACACCAATAGGGGACTGCCCCCCAATCCAGTAATACGGCTTCCCCTGAGGGTCGACGCGACGCACCAGTGCATCACGGTATATCCGCAATCCCTGACGGGTGATGCGTATGCCTTGAATTTCGTCGTAAGGCAGGTAGGGCACATTGACATTCAACAGTGTCCCCTTGGGCAAGCCGCGCTCGATGACTATTGCCGCCACTTCTTTGCCAATGCGTGCCGCGACAGAATAATCCAGCACCGCGTGATGATTCTCGGGGGAATCCAGTGAAACAGCAATCCCCGGCACCCCCCCAATAGCCGCTTCCATAGCCGCTGTCACCGTACCGGAGTAGGTAACATCGTGACCGATGTTGGCATTCGGGTTGATACCTGAAACCACCAGATCTACATTTTTCTCCAATAGCCCTAACAAAGCCAAGGCCACACAATCTGAAGGCGCGCCATCGCTGGCGAATGCAGAACTTCCATCGGCCAGTATCGTCTTCTTGACACGCAATGGACGGTGTAGCGTTTTAACGTGGCCGGAAGCCGACCAGTTGCGATCGGGAGCCACCACGCTTACCTCACCCAAAGAACGCAACGCCTGTGCTAAGGCCAACAGGCCGGGTGCAGTTACGCCGTCATCATTGGTGACCAAAATATGCATGCATACTCCTTGCAAGGGATTTTCGACAATCATGCCGAAGGCTTGTATTATACCTGTTCTTAGGCACACTTTGGCAAGAAATTCACCACGAAATGCACGGTGGGTAGCAGCCGATGGAGGAAAAACCGCGCCCGCCAGACAGGGGGTGCCGCGTGGATGGGTTTAACCTGGGGTTTTTAAACGCCCCGTTTGCGTCGGGCATTTGCTCACTTTTCCACAAGAAGCCCCAATTATTGGGTAGAATAACAAGGTATCTGTGCCTCGGCGTCATCAGTCAAGTGCCCTCTGGAGGTAACCATGTACCGTTGGATTGTTCGTAGTATGGCCGTGTTGCTCATCCTCACCGCGTTAACCGGCATTGGATTGAGCGTCAGCAGCATTGTAATTGTCCATCAGGCTCGCCCATTGGCTACAGCCTGGGGCATGAAACAAATGGACACTGCACAAAACACCCTGTCTTTGTTGGATGAGGTGCTCAGCATACTCGAAGACACCCTGCATACCGCAGATACCAGTTTGCAAAGTGTAAACGAAACCTTGAAGGTCAGTGCCCAAACCCTGGGGGATACACAGCCCATCCTAAGCGAAACGCAAACGCTACTCGACGAACAGATACCGCGTACCATCACCGAAACGCAGGCCGCGCTATACACGGCCCAACAAGGAGTAGGCATCATCGAGCAAACACTGCGTGTGATTACGCTCATTCCCTTCATGCCGGGAGAGCCTTACCAGCCCCAAACTTCGCTCAGCGATTCATTGGGGCAAATCGCATGGACGCTGGGCCAAATTCCACAATCAACAGCCAATCTCTCAGACGGGATACAAATTAGCAAAGCCAGTCTTGCCACGCTACAAATCAACCTGCTAAGTATCTCGCTGCAACTGGATGACATTCAGGAAAATTTGCAAGGCGTGCTGGATACGCTTCCGCAGTATCACCAGACCATCGCCGCACAACAAGCCCAGATAACATGGCTCAGTCAGCAATTCCCTAAATGGATCAACTGGCTGTCCGCCGTGCTGACGGTCTTTTTGGTGTGGTTAGGGCTAACCCAGGTCGGCTTACTTTTACAGGGGGTGGATTGGTGGCAGCGCGGCAACGGCAAGGCGGAAGAGAATCCCCCCGAACCAACAGATGAAAGCCCGGTTTCTTAGGCCTGTGCATCTGCAAACATGACTTCACCGCAAAAAGTATTTTTTAACCCGCAAACGGGGAACGGAAGGCAATGTCCTCCGCTCCCCGTCTGATGACCGGTCTCTGACGCCGGTTCGCTTACGCCGCGTCTTCAGCAACCGGGGGCAGTGCGGCTTCCATCAATTGCTGAATGCGCTGCACCATGCTCGCCGGGTTGGGATGCAAACCCTCCAACAGCAAAGCGCTTTCATAGACTTGTTCGATGACCGCTTTCGCCAGTGCGTCCTCTTCCGGCAATCCTGCCAAACGTCGAATTAAGGCATGCTGGGGGTTGAGTTCCAGCACTTTTTTGGGCACCTGGTATTCCTTGTCTAGATAGCGGTAGACGCGCTGCATTTCGCTATTGGCTGCTCCTTCAGGGTCGCTAAGGCGGGCAACAGAATCGTGCAGGCGGCGCGAGAACTTCACATCGGCGACGCGTTCCCCCAGGGTCTCGCGGAACCGCTGTAAGGTCGTTTGTACTTCCTCCGGCACGGCTTCCTCCTCGGAAGCGGTGTCTTCCTCAGAGGTGCGCGGCAAATCAGCGGAAGCGGCGTTCTCCACCTTAAAGCCCTCGTATTCGGTCAACGTTACGGCCAGGAAGGAGTCAATCGGCTCGGTCATCAGAAGCACTTCAATGCCTCGCGCCCGAAAAGCATCTAAATGCGGGCTGTACTGCACCGAGTCGGCATCCTCACCCAGCAGATAGTAGATGCTCTTCTGCCCGCCCTTCATCCGACCGATGTAATCGGCCAGGGAAATCCATTGATCGGGGAAGGTTGTGCTGCGGAAACGCAGCAGGGGGTAAAGTTTCTCGCGTTCGCGGGCATCCGTTTGCGATACCACGCCTTCTTTAAGATAAGTGCTAAAGGCCTCCCAAAAACGAGTGTACTTTTCGGGGGCTTTGGCCGCCATTTCTCGCAGCGCACCCAGCACTTTGCCGCCCAACACCTTACGGATTTGGCGTATCACGGTATTGGCCTGGATCGTTTCACGCGAGACGTTCAAGGGCAGGTCTTCACTATCCACCACGCCCTGCACAAAGCGCAGATACTCCGGCAGCAGGTCTTTGATGTATTCCTGAATCAGCACCTTGCGGGCATACAATTTCAAGCCGTCTTCTTTGCGCAGCGAGAACATATTGCGCTCGGCCTTAGCGGGGATATACAGCAAGGCATACAACTGCACAGGGGCATCGGTATGCACATGCAAGTGCAACAAGGGCGGTTCAAAATCCAGGGTGAATTGCTTGTAAAAATCGGCATACTGCTCTTCGGTAACCTGGTTAGACGCTTCCCGCCACAAGGCTTTGCGACTATTGACCGGCGTCTCGTCCTCCCCCAGGTAAATGGGGTAGGCTACAAAATCCGAGTGGCGACGAATAATCTCCCGCAAGCGGACCTGGTCGGCAAACTCGGCGGCATCTTCTTTCAAGAAAATTTCAATTCGCGTACCGCGCGACGCTTTTTCGGCCGTTTCCAGCATGTAGGTTTCCCCACCTTGCGACTCCCAACGCGCGGCCTGTGCATCTGGCCGATAAGAACGCGAAGTAACGATGACTTTCTCGGCCACCATGAAGACGGAATAAAAGCCTACGCCAAACTGCCCAATGATGTCGGCCAAATTGGGGGTTGCCTCGCCCTTTTGGGCGGCCTCAAGGAACGCGCGTGCTCCTGAGTGGGCAATGGTCCCCAAATTTTCTACCAACTCCTCGGATGTCATCCCCACGCCGGTGTCTTCAATGACCAGTAAACGCTTATCGGAGTCCGCCGTTAACCGAATGGTCAGTTCCGCTTCGGGGTCCAGCACGTTTTGGTCGGTCAACATGATAAAACGCATCCGACTGAGGGCATCTGAAGCATTGGAAATCAGTTCACGCAAGAAAATCTCACGCTCGGTGTACAACGAGTGGATTAGGATGTTCAGCAATTGTTTGATTTCGGCTTTAAACGGTTGCTGTTGAACGTTAACTTGATCACTCATACGCTACTCCTTTCATCCAGTTAAGGTTTGTCTAAAATTTACTCTGGGATATCCTGCTGTCACTCACTTGCTCGTCAGACGGTGTCATTGCGAGGGCGCTCTTTGCCCGAAGCAATCTCCAAAAGGCAGAAAAACCTCTCAAATAAGCATTTTCCAGGCCCGAGGAGATTGCGTCCCTTCGCTACGCGCTGGGCAGGCTGCCGCCAAGAACGGGCGGCTACTAAGAAACTTAGCAGAAGCCAATGTTGAGCGCCAGAGAATTTATCTTGTAGCGCAAGTCTTCCAGACTGCGGACAGGCTGAAAGCCTATCCTACATCTTGCCCAAAACTGCTCCGTTTCTTTCCGTTTGAGTGTCACTCGCAATGACAGCGAGGGAAGTTATTTACGGGCGAACCCATAGTTGGTCATGTGCTCTACGATGCACTTTCATATCCTAATGAAAAATGCGCTACCCAATGGTAGCGCATTTCTGTAAAAAAATTGTTAGCAAATCGTTTACTCGCGTGCCATGTTGCGCAATACGGTGTGCAAAATACCACCGTTGCGGTAGTATTCCACCTCAATCGACGTATCCAGGCGTACCAGGGCCTCAAATTGGACTGTCGTACCATCGGCCTTGTGTGCGGTGACACTTACGCGGCTGCCTGGCTGCAAGTCGTTATTCAGCCCGGTGATATCAAAAGTCTCTTCACCACTCAAGCCCAGAGACTCAACGTCTTGCCCGTCCACAAATTGCAGCGGCAAGACACCCATCCCAACCAGGTTGGAGCGATGAATGCGTTCGTAGGATTCGGCGATGACTGCCTTGACGCCTAACAACAGCGTACCCTTGGCCGCCCAGTCGCGGCTGGAGCCGGTACCGTATTCCTTACCGGCCAAGACCACCAGCGGTACACCCTCCTGGCGGTATTTCATTGCCGCATCGTAGATGGACATCTGCTCACCGTCCGGGAAGTGACGGGTGTAACCGCCTTCCACACCGGGCACCAGGCGGTTCTTCAAGCGGATATTGCCAAAAGTGCCGCGCGTCATCACCCGGTCGTTGCCGCGTCGGGAACCAAAGGAGTTGAAGTCACGCGGTTCTACGCCGTTCTCAATCAAATAGCGGCCTGCCGGGCTGTCCACCGGAATGGCACCGGCCGGAGAGATGTGGTCGGTGGTAATTGAATCACCCAACAGCGCCAACACACGGGCACCGTGAACTTCCTTAATATCGGGTACTTCTGTGGTCAGGCCGAGGAAGAAGGGCGGCTCTTGAATGTACGTGGACGTCTCATCCCACTCGTACAAATCACCGCTGGGGCTGGGGATGTTGTTCCACATCTCGTTGCCAGTGAAGACATTGGCATACTTTTCGCGGAACATCTTGGCATCCACGTTCTGCCGGACGACATCCATCACTTCTTGCGTGCTGGGCCAGATATCCCGCAGGTAAACGGGGTTACCGTCGCGGTCGGTACCCACGGGGTCATTTTGCAAGTCAATATCCACCGTACCGGCCAGGGCATAAGCCACCACCAGCGGCGGAGAGGCCAGGTAATTGGCCTGGACATGGGGGTTCACACGTCCCTCAAAGTTGCGGTTGCCCGAAATCACTGCCGAAGCAATCAAATCTGCGCCTTGGATGGCTCCCACCACCTTGCCGGGCAACGGGCCGGAATTCCCGATACAGGTGGTGCAGCCGTACCCCACCACGTTGAAACCCAGTTCGGCCAGCGGCTCAATCAGGCCGGACTGGGTGAGATACTCGGTGACAACGCGTGAACCGGGTGCTAAACTGGTTTTGACATACGGCTTGACCTTCAGCCCGCGTTCGACGGCTTTCTTAGCAACCAAACCGGCCCCAATCATCACCGAAGGGTTGGAAGTATTGGTGCAGGAAGTAATGGCGGCAATCACCACGGCGCCATGCCCCATTTCGGCGCTTGTGCCATTGGTGCCCACCGTTGTTTTGGTTTGCATACGTTCGGGGGAAAGCGCAAAGCCGCGCTCGCGCACCGGTGCCTGCAATGCCTTGCGGAAGGCCTCCTTCATTTGGTTAAGGGGAATGCGATCCTGGGGGCGTTTCGGGCCGGCCAGGCTGGGCACCACGGTGCTCAGATCTAATTTCAGGGTGTCGGTGTATTCGGGGTCGGGAGTATCGGGGGTACGGAACAGCCCTTGGGCTTTGGTATAGGCTTCCACGCGCTCCACCACCTCATCGGGGCGCCCGGTCAGCCGCAGGTAGCGCAGGGTTTCGTCATCCACGGGGAAGAAACCCATGGTCGCACCGTATTCAGGCGCCATATTTGCGATGGTCGCACGGTCGGGCAGGCTGAGAACATCTAAACCCGGGCCGTAGAATTCCACAAATTTGCCCACAACACCCTTTTGACGCAGCATTTGGGTAATCGTCAACACCAGGTCGGTCGCCGTGACGCCATCCTGCAATTGACCATACAATTTGAACCCGATAACGTCCGGCATCAGCATGTCAATCGGCTGTCCAAGCATTGCGGCTTCGGCTTCAATGCCGCCTACACCCCAACCGACGACGCTCAGACCGTTGATCATCACGGTATGCGAATCGGTGCCCACCAGCGTATCGGGGTAGGCCACCATGTGGTCGCCCTCTTTGGAGGCCAGCACGACTTGCGCCAGGTATTCCAGATTAACCTGGTGAATGATACCGGTGGCCGGGGGTACCACGCGGAAATTATCGAAGGATTTTTTCCCCCAATGCAGGAACTGGTAGCGTTCGCGATTGCGCTGAAATTCCAATTCGGCATTGCGTTGCAGCGCGTCCGGGCTGGCGAAAAAATCCACCTGCACAGAATGGTCAATCACCAGATCAACCGGTACGACGGGGTTGATTTTCTTCGGGTCGCCGCCCAGACGCGCCATCGCGGCGCGCATGGCTGCCAGGTCTACCACCGCGGGCACGCCGGTAAAATCCTGCATCACCACCCGACCGGGGCGATAGGGCATGCTCTTGCGTTCGCCGCGCGGCTGCCATCCGGCCAGGTTGATGACATCCTGGCGGGTGATTTCCTTCTCGTTACACTGCCGCAGCACACCTTCCAACATCACGCGGATGGAGAAAGGCAAGCGGGCAAGGTTGGTCAATCCCTGGGCTTCCAGGCGGTCGAGCCGATAAAAAACGTACTCGCCGTGAGCGGTTTTTAGCGTATCACGCGTGTTGAAGTAATCTTGATTCATAGGTGCTCCTAACGTACATCATTCCTTAAAAATTTGACAAGTCAATCGTTGACCTTTCGCCGTCCTACAATGGCATCCGTCATGCGGACGACCCGGCTGATGGGGCGCACATCATGCACGCGCACAATGTCTGCCCCGCGCACAATGCCTACGCACACGGCAGCAGCCGTGCCCTCCAAACGTTCTTCCGGCGGCAAATCCAGGGTATAACCGATGAAGGATTTACGCGACGGCCCTAACAAGACCGGATACCCCAACGCCCGGATTTCATCCAGGCGGTTGAGTAATTCCAGGTTTTGCGCCACCGTCTTGCCGAACCCAATGCCAGGGTCAAGCACAATATTCTCATCTGGAATACCGGCCTGGTGCGCCAGTGCGACGCTCTCCAACAACTCTTCTTTAACTTCTGCGAGCAAGTCTTGGTAGGTCACACCGACATAACGCCCGCCCAGGCGGGCACGCACTTCCGCGTTATTCGACGTGCTGCGATTGTGCATCAAGATGACCGGCGCGCCATAGCGCGCCGCCACTGCGCCCATCTGTGGGTCGGCGCGCAAGCCCCACACATCGTTGATTAGATGTGCACCGGCTTGCAAGGCGGCCTCGGCCACCACGGCTTTGTAGGTGTCCACCGAGAGCACGGCCTGGGGAAAATGCTCCACCAGGGCACGAATCACCGGCAAGACGCGGGCGGCTTCTTCCTCCGCAGAGACTACCGTGGCCCCCGGACGAGTCGATTCACCACCAATATCCAGGATATCGGCACCATCTTCCAGGAATTCTTGCGCTTGAGACAACGCAGCCGAAACCGGGTCGACAGAAGCAGCCAATCCATCGCCGGAAAAACTATCCGGCGTGAGGTTGAGAATGCCCATGACCAGGGTGCGTTGCCCCAAATTGGGCAGCAGTATGTTCAGACGAGTTTGGTTAGCGGTTTGCTTAGCCATGTTTCGGCCTCATCCATATTGAGAAAAATGCGCATCTCCACCCCGCCGCTGGGCGTAAGCGCAGCAATGCGTTCCACGGCTTCCATCACGCCCTCGTTGGAAACCACAACCGCCAGGCGGATATTACGCGCCGCCGGGTCGTTGTTCAATTCCAGCGCATAGCGGATGGCCTCATCGGGGATGTCGCCCAACAGGCGCAAATCGTATAAATTGCGCGTCAGACGGTCAGAATCGAGCAAATGCGCTGCAGCAAACGTCCGCCAGTGCTCCAGAGTATGCGGCGAAACATCACTAAAAGTGAAGTGCATGCCCCCATCCGGGCGGCGCACCACAACATAGCCAATATCAGGAGATGGCTCCCAATTCAGGGGTTTAGGTTGTAATCCGGATTCGTTCATACAAGTTCTCCTGGTATCTGATCTGAAAATAAACTTCTCATCAGGCTCGTGGCACCAGTTACTAAACGACCTCTGTGTTAGCCGAGTGCTCAGGTTATAGCA
>DAOTZN010000341.1:0-3648 GCA_034434095.1 Anaerolineales bacterium | reverse complement strand
TCACTGGAGTACACCACCATCGCCAGTTCGGTGGTGCTGGTGACCACCACCCCGCTGTGGGTGGGATTGCTCTCCCCCATCTTCCTCAAAGAGTCGCTGACTCGTCCCTTGATACTCGGGATGGCCCTCACACTGATTGGCAGTGCCATCGTTGGGTTGAGCGATTCTTGTACCTGGCAGGCCGGCTTATCCTGTCCACCGCTATCAACCTTTGTACAGGGCAGCGCCTTTCTAGGCGATATTCTCGCCCTCATCGGCGCCTGGATGGCGGCCGGCTACCTTCTAATTGGCCGTCTGGTGCGCGAGAAATTCACGCTAGGCCGTTACCTGTTGGGTGTCTATGGCATGGCCGCCCTCACCCTTGTCGCGGCCGTCGTGCTGTTCAAACAACCGCTCTTCGGCTATCGTCCACAAACGTATGTGTGGATGGTTGCCCTAGCACTCATCCCACAATTGATGGGCCATTCTACCTTCAACTGGGCGCTGCGTTACCTGCCGGCGGCCTATGTGTCCATCACCTTACTGGGCGAACCGGTTGGCTCGGCGCTGCTGGCCTTCTTTTTGCTGCGGGAAACGCCCAGCATCATGATGCTCAGTGGAGCGGCAGCCATTCTTTTGGGCATTGCCATCGCCTCCCGGCAAAACGCATAGGAGCACATCATGTCCCCTCAACCCTTTGGCGTCAACATCGCCATCATCCAAGACCATCGTATCTTGCTCACCCTGCGGGAAGATTTTGAAGTGTGGTGCCTGCCCGGCGGTGGCATGGACCTGGGAGAATCCTTTGGGCAAGCCGCCCAACGGGAGACCCGTGAAGAACTCGGCCTGGAGGTACGTTTGACCGGCCTGGTGGGGCTGTATGCCCGCCCCGGCTGGTACGGTGCGGGGTTGTACGTGGCGCTCTTCGCGGCCGAAATCGCGGGCGGGGAATTGCGCCTGCAACGCGAAGAAGTGCTGGAAACGCGCTGGTTCTCCCGCAGTGAATTGCCCACCGCGATGCTACAAGCCCACCGCCAACGCGCCCTGGATGCACTCGATGGGCACAGGGGCATCGTACGCGCCCAAAAGGCACACTGGCCTTTCGACCCTAACTTGCCACGGGAAGAACTTTACGCCATGCGCGACCGCTCCGGGCTTTCTCGGCGGGAATTCTACCTCCAGGCACTGGCGAGCATTCCAATAGAAGAAGACCTCATCGAAGTCCCCTCCGACGAGGCGGGGAAATAACCCACCATCATTCATGAACCAACCCATCCACGAACCCACCAATCCATCTCCCCTGTTGCGCCTGACCCTGCGCTTGCAACGTTTTGCCTGGGATGCCTTCGGTCTCTTGCTGCTTACGCTGGGGTTGTTCACCCTGCTCGGCCTGCTGCCCTCCGTCTCCGGCACTGCCTTGCTGGCATGGGGCGATTTCCTGTACCGCTGGCTGGGATGGGGCGCCTGGACTTTGCCCCCCTTCTTGCTGTGGAGCGGCGGCTGGCTGCTGGTGCGCGCCCTCGCCGAACGGAACTACCCCTGGCGGCGGGTACTGGCATGGGAGAGCGCAGCCATCAGCCTACTGGCCTTTCTCTCGCTGTGGAACGGCGCTTCTCTGGTGCGCGCAGAAAGCGGACTGGATGGCGGCATTATCGGCTGGGGGTTGGCACAGATTTTGCTGGTTTTCTCTATGCCGCTGGCACGCCTGATCACCGCCGGATTGACTCTCAGCGGCATACTGACGGGGATGGGATGGTGGGCGCGGCTGACCCAAAAGTTGCGCGCCCGCCTGGAGGGCGCGGCATCCCCGGGGGGGGAGATGGAAACGGAACCAACCCTAAGAGTGTCCCCCTCCCAAAGTGCCGCGCCACCCGAGGGGGCGTCTGTTCCCCGTCGCAAATCCCGCGGGATGGCATCCATCCCTGCGGAGTTCCGCAAAAATTTCCGCATCGAGAAGAAACCACAGGCTAACGTTCCGCCCCCCGATCGACCGGCCGAGTTGCCCCCCTTGACGGTGCTCGACAATCAGCGTGAGCAAAAACCGGATGAACGCCACATCAACCAAACCGCCGGACTAATTGAGAAAACGCTGGCCGAATTTGGCATCCCTGGGCGGGTGATTGGCTTCCAGGTAGGGCCAACGATTACACAGTTTGCGCTGGAGCCCGGTTTTAAAGAGAAAGGTCACGGCGAAAACGAGGACGATGACGATTACGAGCGCCAGAAGGTGCGGGTGGCGCAAATTGTCGGCTTGCGGCGCGATCTTGCGCTGGCGCTCTCGGCCGAACGGCTGCGTATTCAGGCCCCCGTGCCGGGGCGGCCTTATATTGGGATAGAAGTGCCCAACTCGCAGATGCAGGTGGTGCGTTTGCGCCCGCTGCTGGAACATGAGTCGTTTTATCAACTGAATGCCCCGCTGGGTATCGCCCTGGGACGGGATGTCTCCGGCGAGCCGGTGGTGGCCGACCTGGGGAAGATGCCACACTTACTGGTAGCCGGGACGACCGGTTCGGGGAAGTCGGTGTGCATTTCGGCTATCACCACCTGCCTGGCAATGAACAACCGTCCTCAGGACTTGCGCATGGTGATGATTGACCCCAAAATGGTGGAATTGCTGCGCTTCAACGGGTTGCCGCACATTTTTGGCAAGGTAGAAACCGACCTGGAGCGCATTCTAGGGGTGTTGCGCTGGGTGGTGGCCGAGATGGATCGACGCTACAAGTTGTTGGAGGCTTCGCGCTCCCGGCACATCGATTCACACAACAACAAGGTGCGCAGACGTCAGAAAGGCGAGCACCTACCCCGGCTGGTGGTACTGATTGACGAATTGGCCGATTTGATGATGGCCGCCCCAGATGAGACCGAGCACGCGCTGGTGCGTCTGGCACAGTTGGCACGTGCGGTGGGCATCCATCTGGTGGTAGCCACCCAGCGCCCCAGCACCGATGTGGTCACCGGGCTGATCAAGGCCAATTTCCCGGCGCGCTTGTCCTTTGCAGTGGCTTCCGGCATAGACAGCCGCGTTATTCTGGATGCACCAGGCGCAGAAGCCTTGCTGGGACGCGGCGACATGCTCTTCTTACCTCCCGATGCCCCGGCGCCGATTCGTGCGCAAGGCGTGATGATCACCGACCGTGAGATTCAGCGCGTGATTGATTATTGGCAAAAGCAAGGGCAGACCGAAGATGGAGAAAATCAGCCCCCCTGGGAGGAGATGCTGCAAGCCGAAGCCTACCAGGCCGACCGAGATAACCTGGTGGAACAGGCCATTGCCATCGTGCGCGAAACCGGACAGGCCAGTGCTTCCATGTTGCAGCGCCGCTTGCGCATCGGCTACCCACGCGCCGCCCGCCTGATTGACGAGTTGGAAACACTAGGCGTCGTTGGCCCCTCCCAAGGCGGTGGACGAGCGCGTGAGGTGCTACCCGAGGAGCATTGAGCGGGACGGAAGTCCTTGCTCAGTGCCTGAAAGCCACCTGTATCCTGAAGGGGCATGCGGGCTGGCAGCCTGAGTCGAATGGTGTCCACGCAAAGGTCGTCAAATCATCGGCATAATCTGCGAAATCTGTGGCTTTTCCTTGGCGCCGCTAACAATTTTCGCGTGCACACGTCAAAACCCTTGCGCTATACGCTTTTTGTGGTAATATAGTGGCGCGGACTTATGGGTGC
>DAOTZN010000340.1:0-2409 GCA_034434095.1 Anaerolineales bacterium | reverse complement strand
GGCGTCATCGGGCGTGTCGTGGCTTTGAATATCGCGGACCTGGTCAAACGCGGACGGATGACCCACCACGAGCGCATGTCCGAGATGGTGGCGGCCTGTATCGCCTCCATGGGCGATTCGCTCTGGGACGGGAATGCGGCCGTCATGGTCATTTACCCGGTCGTGCCGGACATGAAACGCTACCCGAACGAGGAGGGCCGTGACTTGTTCGTCTCGCACATGGAGATAGGCGTGAGCGGCGCCTGGATGAAGCGCATGATCCACGAGACCTTCATCTGGAAGCTGCGCGGCTTGCCTGGATGGCAAATCATCCCCGAATAACGGAAGCAGCCGTCCCGTAGAAGGAAGCGGGGTTGTATCCCGCCTGGAGGTAAAAATGGAAATTACGTCCAAAGACAAATTCTGGATGAACTTCAAACTGTATCAACTCTGGCGTTTCATCGTCTTGAACATCAAAATTCTCAAGGCCGTTGACCATAGCAAGCGCTCCTGAGCGCCCAAGAGCCTGCCGAAAAGCAACAAGCTCTTTTCATGAATTTTTTCATTGACTTAACACCTGAATGTTTTTACACTATAGGTACTGTGCTTTTCTTCACGAAAGAGCAACTTCAGAAGGCTCAATGGACCCTGTCATCCTTTCCCGCTGGCAGTTTGCCGCCACCACAGTCTATCACTTCTTCTTCGTTCCCCTCACGCTCGGCCTTTCCTGGCTCGTGACGCTGCTGCACACCCAGTATTACCGCACAGGCGATGAGAAATTCAAGCGCCTGACAAAATTCTGGGGCAAACTCTTCCTCATCAACTTTGCCATGGGCGTCGTGACCGGTATCGTCCAGGAATTCCAGTTCGGCATGAACTGGTCGGAATACAGCCGCTTTGTGGGCGATATTTTCGGGGCGCCGCTAGCCATCGAGGCGCTGACGGCTTTCTTCTTGGAAAGCACTTTCCTGGGCATCTGGATTTTCGGCTGGGAGCGCGCCCCCAAGGGCCTGCATCTGGCCTCCATCTGGCTGGCGGCGTTGGGGTCGAATCTCTCGGCCTTGTGGATTTTGCTGGCCAACGGCTTCATGCAGCACCCGGCCGGCTACGATCCCGCCAGTGTCGAGACCGGCCGCCTGGTGCTGAACGATTTCCTGGCCCTGGTGACCAACCCCAAAGGCTGGCTGTTCTTCTGGCACACGCTGGCCTCCGGCCTGGCTACAGCCGGTTTCTTCATGCTGGGCATTAGCGCGTGGCATTTGGTCCGCAAGAAGGATGAAGACTTCTTCAAGTATTCTTTCCAACTGGGCGCCATCGTTGCCCTGCTGTTCACCGTCATTGTAGGGCTAGGCGGTCACGAGCAGGGACGCTACGTGATGGAAACCCAGCCAATGAAGATGGCCTCCATCGAGGCCCTGTGGGAGACCGAACAGCCGGCTTCGTTCTCCATCCTCACCATCGGCGACCTGACCGGCAAAAACCTGGTGTGGGAAATCCGCATCCCGCGCCTGCTCAGTTTGATTGCCTGCAACAATCTGACCTGCGAAGTGCGCGGCGTGAACGATGTGCAGGCCGAGTACGAAGCCAAATACGGCCCTGGCGATTACGTCCCGCTGATGGTCATCACCTATTGGGCCTTCCGCCTCATGTTCGGCGCCTCGCTGCTGATGGTAGCCATTGGCGCGTATGCCGTCTTCCTGGTGGTCAAAGATTGGCCGCAGAAGTGGATGCGCAGGTTGAAATGGCTGCCCTGGAGCATTGTCCTGCCCTACATCGCCAATTCCAGCGGCTGGATTTTGACCGAAACCGGCCGCCAGCCCTGGATCGTGCAGGGACTGTTGAAAACCGAGCAGGCCAACTCCCCCAACGTCACCGGCGGCATGGTCTTGTTCACTCTGGTCGGTTTCGTGGTCGTCTATGCCGCGTTGATGGCCGCCGATATCTACCTGCTCACCCGCTTTGCCAAGACCGGCCCCGACGCCACCGACAAAGGCGTCATTGGCGCCCCAACGTTGCTCGTAGGCGCGCAAGACTGAAGGAGGCCCATCATGTCACCCGAAACGCTACAAACCATCTGGTTCATCCTCATCGCCGTTCTATGGATTGGATTCTTCGTACTGGAAGGCTTCGATTTCGGCGTCGGGCTGGTGTTGCCCTTCCTCGGAAAGCAAGATGAGGAGCGGCGCGCCATCATCAACACCATCGGCCCGCACTGGGACGGCAACGAAGTCTGGCTGATTGCGGCCGGCGGCGCGACCTTTGCCGCCTTCCCAATGTGGTACGCCACGATGTTCAGCGGCTTCTACCTGGCACTCTTCCTGCTCCTGCTTGGCCTCATCGTGCGCGGCGTGGCCTTCGAATTCCGCTCCAAGCATTACAGCCCCAAGTGGCGCAACTTTTGGGATTGGGCTATCTTCTTCGGCTCCCTCG
>DAOTZN010000339.1:0-4165 GCA_034434095.1 Anaerolineales bacterium | reverse complement strand
GTCATTGCCGCCGGTGGTGCACAGGCCGAAAAGGCGCGTGCCTTGCTGGGCAAAATTGCCATTGCCAATGCCAAAGAGGCCTACGCGCGCTTTGAGCGCGTGTTCTCCGGCGACCGCTTTCGGGCGCTTGAAAGCCGTGGCGCGCGCCTGCAGCGTCCCTTGTGGGCCTCCACCAGTACCAAAAATCCGGCCTACCCCGATACCCTGTACGTGGATAGCCTGATTGGGCGGCATACCGTCAATACCGTGCCCCCCAAGACCCTGGTGGCCTTCAAAGACCATGGCAAAGTGGCCGAGACGCTTACCCAAGGGCTGGATGAAGCCCGCCGTCAACTGACCGATTTGGAATCCCTGGGGATTTCGCTGGCCGAAATTACCCGTCAACTGGAGGAAGAAGGCGTGACCTCCTTTGCCAAAGCCTTCCAGGCCATGATGGATACCATCGAAGAACGGCGACAGGCCGCCACAGCCCAACTGGGACCTCTGGCTGATTCCGTTGCCCGTAGGGTGACCGCCCTTGAGGAGATTGCCGCTCCCCGCCGCATTTGGGAGCACGACCCCACCCTGTGGACCGATGACCCCGAAGGACAAGCCGAAATCCGCATTCGCCTGGGGTGGCTGAAGGCTCCCCAAGTCAGCCGCGCCCTGTTGGATTCCCTGGATGCCCTACGTCAGGGCGCTCGCCGTATCCTGTTGCTTGGCATGGGCGGCTCCTCGCTGGCGCCCGAGGTCATTGCGCGTGTGTTTTCCTCCCTGCTGGCCGAGAAGGGTGTTTCCTTTGCCATTCTAGACAGCACCCATCCCGACCAGGTGCGCGCGGCCGCGCAGGCCTTCCCTCCGGCGGAAAGCCTGTACATCGTTGCCAGTAAATCGGGCACGACTGCCGAACCGTTGGCTTTTTGGGATTATTTCTGGGCGCTTAGCGGTGGAGATGGCAGCCGCTTTGTGGCCGTCACCGATCCGGGTTCGCACCTGGCCGAGTTAGCCAAAGCGCGCAACTTCCGTGCTGTACTGTTGGCCGACCCCAACGTTGGTGGGCGCTACTCCGCGCTGACCGCCTTCGGCCTGACGCCGGCGGCCATGATGGGCGTAGACCCGGCGGCATTGCTCGACCGGGCCGCATGGATGCAGGCACAATGCGCGCCCGATGTGCCGGCCGGCCGCAACCCCGGCCTGGTGTTGGGCGCGGTCATCGGGCAGGCGGTGCTTAACCAGCGCGATAAATTGACCATCTTTGCCGATGCGCCGTTTGAGGCTTTCGGCTCCTGGTTGGAGCAACTGGTTGCCGAGAGCAGTGGGAAACGCGGGCGTGGCATTGTGCCGGTGGACGGTGAACCCCCTGCCAGGCCGCAAGATTACAGCGATGATCGCTTGTTTGTCTATCTGCGCCGTGACGGGGTACACGATGGCGCCCTGCAAGCCCTACGTGAGGCCGGACACCCTGTGCTGGTGCTGAATGTGCCCACCGACATCGACCTGGCAGCGGAATTTTATCGTTGGGAATTTGCCATTGCGGTAGCCTGTGCGGTTATCGGCGTCAACGCCTTCGATCAGCCCGATGTGCAGGATGCTAAAGAACGCGCCAAAAAAGCCATTGCCGATTTTCGACAAAAAGGCGCCTTTGACGAAGGGCGGCCGGATTGGGAAAGTCCTCAGGCCGATGTGTATGGTTCCGTAGCGGGAGACACCTTGCCCGCCATTCTGAATGCCTTTTTGGCGCAGGCCCAGCCCGGTGACTACGTGGCGCTGAACGCCTTCCTGCCGCGTAGCCCCGAAAACATTGCTTTGTTCACCAGACTGCGCATAGCCATTCAGGAGCGTACCCGCCTGGCGACTACGTTGGGCTTTGGGCCGCGCTTCTTACACTCCACCGGGCAACTACACAAAGGTGGGCCAAACAGCGGTCTCTTCCTGGTCTTTACCGATGACCCGCAAGAAGATTTTGAAATCCCTACCCAGGGGTTAACCTTTGGGGCATTGGTGCGCGGTCAGGTTTTAGGCGATCTGGAAGCCCTACGCGCGCGCGGCCGGCGTGTTTTGCGCATTCACCTGCACCATACCCCAGAACAAGTGATTAGCAAGTTGCTGTAGGCATGGCCCAAGCGGCAATATCACATTTTCGCATCGTTGTCATTCAATCCCCTTCATGCCTTACGCCGTCGAAACCCGTGCTCTGACCAAGGTATACCCCCCCCGGCGCAGCCTGCGCCGCCTGGGACGCCCGGTTGAGCCACCAAAAGTCGCTGTGCAGGATGTCTCCTTGCGTATTTCACAGGGAGAAATTTTTGGTTTGTTAGGGCCAAATGGGGCCGGTAAAACCACCCTGATAAAAATGCTGAGCACGCTGCTCGTCCCTACGCGTGGGGAAGCGCGTGTTGTCGGTCTGGATTTGCGTGAGGAGCAGGCCATCAAGGCCCGCATTGGTTTCGTCACTCCCGGGGAACGCTCTTTTTACTGGCGACTCACCGGCCTGGAAAATCTGGAGTTCTTTGCAGCCCTTCAGGGTTTTTCGGCGCGGGAGGCGCGAGCGCGTAGTCGTGCAGTGCTGGCGCAAGTCGGTTTGCAGGATGCCGCCCATCAACGGGTAGGGGAATACTCTACCGGCATGCACAAACGCCTGGCGATTGCGCGGGCCTTGTTGCACAGCCCGGCACTGCTTTTTTTAGACGAACCCACCAGCGGCCTTGATCCCCAGGCCAGTATGGCTTTCCATGTCATTATCCGGCGTTTGGCCGCCGAGGGCAAAACCCTACTTCTCAGCACCCACGACCTTTCCGAAGCCGAAAAATTGTGTAACCGAGTAGCGATTCTGCATCATGGCCGCCTCCACGCCATTGGAACGGTTGCAGAACTACGCCGGGCTTTACCCTGGAAGATGCGCTATCACATCCAGGTGCGTGATCTGCCCCAAAGTTCCCGCCAAAAACTGGTTACCTACCTGGGGGATTTGTCCCCGGCGCAGGATGCCCCGCCGGAAATCACCTTCACCCTGGAAAATCCCGAGGACTTGCCTTTTGTGCTGGCGGCTATTCCTCCACAGCACCTGAACGCTTTGATTCCCGTGCAACCGTCGCTGGAGCAAATCTTCGACCACTCTTTGAAAGTCCCTCCGCAAGTGACCGTGCCGCCGCCTTTCGATGAGGATGCTGTTGTTCTGGACGTGTCCTCACCTGGCCGTAGGGTAACCGCCTTGAGGGCAGTTTTCCAAAAGTTTGGGGCTTTTCTGCGTCGGGATTGGCGCATTGAGCGCAGTTACCGTTTGGCCTTTCTGCTACAATTGGCACGCATGGCCTTTAGCGTGGGTATTTTTTATTTTATCGGCCAACTGGTCAACTTTTTAGATTTAGACCTGCTACGCACTTACGGTGACGATTATTTCGCTTTTGTGCTCATTGGGTTGGCCATGCGTGGTTATTTTGGTACGGCGTTAACCAGTTTTTCCCAGAGTATTCGCGTTGAGCAAACCACCGGCACGCTGGAGGCCATGTTGACGACCCCAGCGCGCCTGGAAACGGTCATCTTTGGCTCCGCGCTGTGGAATTATCTGATGACCAGTTTTAACTTACTGCTTTACCTGCTGGCCGGTGTGCTGTTGGGACGTTTACATCTGGCGCAGGCCAATCTGTCCGTTGCCGCGCTGGGGTTGCTGTTTAGTCTGGTGACGTACAGTAGTTTGGGTGTTTTATCGGCCAGTTTTACCATGCTGTACAAACGCGGCGACCCGGTCACCTGGACTTTTCAAGCGCTATCGGATTTTTTGGGTGGCTTGTACTATCCGACAGAAGTGTTGCCTGCCGGTTTGCAAGTGGTAGCGGCCTTCCTGCCGGTGACGTACAGCCTGCGCGTCATGCGGCTGGCCTTGTTACAGGGGGCTTCCTGGGCGGCAGTTTGGCCGGACATGGCTGTATTGGCGGCGTTTGCCGCCCTGGTGTTGCCGTTGAGCATCCTGGCCTTTCGCTTTGCCGTGCGCCGTGTGCGCATTCAAGGCTCTCTGGTTGGCTATTAGGCCGGCGTCAGGCATCATCCGTGCAGTGAATAAGTAGGGGATGGTTCATTTGGCGCTCCAAATATGTGGGACATGTTCCCATTGGATGTAGGACGCCTGCAACGTTCCCCCCCATCCATGCGCAGATCCCAGCCATAACCAAATAACCAAATGTCACTG